>OMIW01000040.1 GCA_900299205.1 Pseudomonadota bacterium | reverse complement strand
TGGATACCGTCGCTAGGCACCGCTCAATCAGACAAGCCGGTGGTATTTTTCGATGGTACGTGTGTGATGTGTAGTTTCTTTGCCCGCGCTCTTATCGCGCTGGATTCGGTTGGATCTCTTCGGCTTGCTCCTCAACAAGGCCCGACGTTTTCGGGTTTAGTTTCATCGGATATGAGGGAAAACCTTCCCGATTCGATCATCGTGTGGCAAACAGATGGAGCAGTGCTATGCCGGAGCGATGCGATTATTTTTATCGGGAAAAGACTGGGGGGTCTCCCAGCGGTTGGGGCGATCTTGTTTTCTTTCATCCCTCGGGTAGTGCGAGATTTTTTATACGATTTTGTAGCTCGGATTCGGTATCGTGTGTTTGGCAGGAGTTCAGAGGTATGTGGTTTGCTGCCACCTGATGTTAGGGCGAGGCTTTTACCCTGAATATCGACTCCTCTTCCGCCCCGTTTCCAATTAATCGCTACCACACGCAGTGCTTCTCGGCCCCATCGCCGACAGGCTGAAACCGGAGGAGCTTACGCGGAAGCCACCGTGGACAATCGGTCGGAATCGGGTCGCCCTGGCTTGTCGTGCGAGTGAGACCGTTTCGCTCGTAGGTTATAGTGGTGCGGGTCGCAGGTGGCTTTTCTTGCTCCCGATCAAGATAGGCGCACAGCTCGAGATATGGTAGTCGCTCAGTCGGTGAGGCAACAAGCTGTGCATGTGTCGGGTCAGTGCTCGAGGAGACGCGAATAGTATCTGAGAGATAGCCGAACAGATCGAGACTGTTGGGCATGAAGAGGTGGTTCGTGTAGGTCGGTTCTACCCTGAGGTTGCTGTACATCGAGAATGAACTCAGAGTTTTGGTCCCAAGATACGGAGAGAGGCCGTTGAGAAATGCAAGGAGAATGAGAGCATAATGAGGGGTGCCAATCGATTTTTCATCGGCGCGGGGAGATTCACAAAGAACGACTCGAACAAACGCGACAGCGATATAGACGGCGTATGCGAGCCAGATCAAATACCGAAAAATTAACCACAGGAGATTATCAAATCCCCCCAACGCCGTGATGACCAACCCCGAAAAGAGAACTACCGACCCAACAAGAAATTCTCGGAGATTTGGGCTGATATACCTCTCCCACAGTCGATGACACTGATCATCGGTTAGCCAGCTACTCAACATCAGGATCATTACACCCGAAAAATTGGTGAAATACTTGATGTAATTAGTTGCAAGACAGATGTGAAATCCCACCCCGAGAAGAATTCCCCATCCTCTGGTACGACGGGGTATTAAAAGAACAAGCAAAAGCACCTCAACGAGGAGAGACCAGTACCCTGAGAGAGATGACAACCCGGGGAGGGACGGGAGCGCAATCCCCCCGAGGCCGTTCAGCTGGAGTGACCCCTTGAGAAATATTGTCGCGCAGCTTACCTCGTCGTTGAGATAGTCGGCATTAAACTTTGCAAGGGCTGCGAAGAAATAAACCACTATCGTGATCCATCGGAGATCAGGGACTATGCGAGATTCCTTACCTGTGCGGATAATCCCCCACAAAATCGCTACGCCCCCGAAAAATAGTACCATTCGGTGATTCTGTATCTCGGGAGAAATGGAGGCGATAACGAGAAGAAACGCTCCGATGCTCAGGGACAGGAGAAGAGGAGAGTGGGGCCTTGAAAGGAGAGCTATCGCACAGACGCTCGCAAGCAGCACGCTCCACTGATGCGAAAGATCGATGACCCAGCCATAACCCGAGTTAGCCGAAAAAATTATCGCCACCGCCCAGAAAAAAGAGAGGATCTGAAGTCGGTATGAGGTCATGGAGACAGGCTGCAAAGAGAATGGCCGAAACGCCTCTTACGAGAGTAAGGGTGGCAAAGGCGGGGGACAAGAGACTTCTCGTTCTGAAAGAAGCGCGCACACCGCTATGAGAGGGGCGAGTGTGCAGGTTTAAGTCGATTTTTGGACCCACCTCCGAAAATTGTGTGAAAATCCTTATGACACAATTGTCGGGATTTTATCTAATTAAATTAACAACATCGGCCCTTTGAGTCACTCTCCCGACAAGATCGGGAATCGGAGCCAAGAACGGGGATCGAGCGAGTATTGATCAAGGTGGAACGAGGGCGCGGCCCGTTCTCGTTTCCATTGATTTCTCTGGAAGAGGGTCATGTATCGCTCGACCCATATCCTGACCGGGGCACCGGGGTGATTTGCCTCGAGCATGGTGACGATGTCGTCGGGGTTACGGCGCTTGAGAACAAACTCCGCTTCTATCGCCTGGAGGATCCGATATGGCATGAGGTCATCTTCATCGGTCTGAGCCGCGGCAACGGGGCGAAGCTCGGCGGTGGGCGGCGCGGCGAGAATCTTTTCGAGTCCTACGATTGGGCCATACCCATCAGGCCCCTTGTCGGCGAGCCACCGCAAAAAAGCGAGAAGCAGGGGTTTATCGATGCCTCCAATGGGATTAAGGCCGCCGCACATATCTCCATCCATCGTCGCATAGCCAACCGAAAGCTCGCTTCGGTTCCCCGTCGTCAACAGGAGCGCACCCCGAATGTTGGCCAGCATCCACACCGAGGGAGCTCTGACTCGCGCCTGAATGTTCTGAAGTGCGGTATCGTCGGCCTCCCACGATAGCTCCCGACCGATATACCTTTCAGCCAGCGAACGATAGGCATCGACGAGGGGCTGCACCTCAAAAACCCCGAAGTCGCACCTGAGGGATATTGCCAGCTCACGCGCAGCATCCTCGGTCTGTTGTGAGCTATTCTCCGTTTTCTGGTAAACACACGAGAGAACGCGTGCCATCACAGTATCCTCAGTGGTTGTGCTCGCCAACCTTAATCGACGCACAAGCTCACTGAGCCCAATCTCACGAACAGCCCGCGCTACCATCAAGGACACAAGACACGCCACTGAGGCTGAATCAGCACCACCACTGAGTGATACAACGAAGCCCCGACTCGATGATTTATCAGCGTAATCAAGAAGCCCCGCGGTAATTGCACGCCATAGCTCCTCAAATTGGCGCAGATCGGGGCCGCGCTCAGGCAACGGCAATGACGGGATACCCATCCGCCCATCACTGCTTGACCAGACACCACGAATGACGACCTCTGGAACACCTGACGATGCCTCTGGTTGAAGCGCGGCGTTCGCTTGTTGGTGTGTTCTCCCCCTCTCAAGGTCAACAATCGCCACCGCTACCTCATATTGCTTCAACGAAAAGGGAGCTGTTTCGGCGACGACTCCCTCTGCGGTGACGATGTGAGAGTCGCCATCAAAAATAATCTTCCCTGATTCGCACCCGAGGAGATTTGAAAAGATAACAACCGCTCCGGAGAAGCGAGCCCCTTCGCGAAGAATTGAACGACGCTCCGTCCCTTTGCCAATCGCGAAATGTGATGCGCTCGGGCTTAGGACGATATCAACCCCCGAGAGAGCAGCTGTTCTGAGTGGCCGATTGGGAACCCAGTAGTCCTCACATATCTCGACAGCGATTCTCACTCCGTCGACAAAAACTGAAAGGTCTCCGACCGGCACACCCCAAAATGGCTCCGGCACATAGTCCTCCTCAAGTTCGACGACCGTCCCTGCTCGCCACGGCTTGAACCACCGATACTCGTAGTGAACCCCATCCCCCGCGAGAAATTGCTTCGCTACGACCGCAACAAGCTTTCCATCAACACAGAGGGCATACCCGTTGTAGAGGGAATTACGGAGGATGAACGGCACACCAAGCCCGACCACCATCCCCTGCGTGAGGGGGCATATTCGCGCAAGCACCGACCATGCGGTCGCGGTATACCATCGGGAGAGAAAGAGATCCTCAGATCCGTAACCGGTGATACAGAGTTCAGGAAGACAGAGGATCTGCGCCCCTTTGCTACGGGCCTCGGCGATTGCCTCGGTTATCGAGCGCAGATTACGGTCCCATGCTAACGGGGTCTGGTTGACGCTGGCTGTCGCGACCGTAATAGTTCGCATGGCTTGAAATCTCCCCAAAATTATCCTCGGATGGTGTAGCACATCTTTGAAGAGGTGGGGAGGTGGGCGATTCGGTCGTTTTTCTGTATGATGGGGCCGCAGTTTGGTGAAGAGGAATACGACAAAACGCGCAGTCTCTTCGTTACATGTGTTGTTTTATGAGATGGGGCTCATGGAAAAGGAGCGGAAATCGTCAGCACGCCTTATTCTTACCCTTCTCTTTATCATTCCGCTGGGAGTTACCCTGTGGTTGCAGGGGACTTTAAAGCAAAGGTTACAGGCCCACTCAATACCACCAGAGGAGATCTTCGGCTCACCACTCCCTCAGTCTCTTGAAGTTGTTCTTTCACAAAAAACGGATGACGGTTCGTATGCGCGAGCGATCCTCCGCTCGCTGAATGCGAGACTCGACGTGATGGTCGTTCCTTCCGAAAATTATCGGGCAGGAGGTGACCTTCTCGATATCCTTAAACGGTCAAAAGCGTTCAAAGAACAGCAACCGATCGCTCCAAGCATCGTTTCCCTGTTTTTGGCTGAGATCAATCCGATCAGAAGCAAACTCATCAAAACTATCGAAGTCTCCATCGGGGGCCTGCCGGTAACGCTCTCCCAGATTGAGTCTAAGGACAAGGAGACGTTCTTCCTCGGGGTATGGAGCGGGAAAGGGAGGCAGATTGGAATTGTAGTGCTCGACCCAGATAGCCGACTCTCCGCGGAAAACCTCGCCTCATCGCTGAGCGGGTTACAGCCCCTTGCTGAGCAGTGATTCCATCTTAGACTCAAGGACAGAGGTGGTAACCGGCTTTACTACATAGGTAGCCACTCCCTCTGCTTCACGCGCTTCTACCTGCTTACGCTGCGACTCTGTCGTTATCATGAGGAGCGGCGTTTCACGATTTCTCTCGTCGGAACGAACAGCCCGCAAAAGGTCTGATCCATCGAGGGTTGGCATGTTCCATTCAGAAATGATGACCTGAAATGAGGACTGTCGTATCTGCTCGAGCGCTTCGTTGCCATCGGCTGCTTCAACCACATTCGTAAATCCAAGCTGTCGCAAGCTATTTCGGACTATTCGTCGCATTGTGGCGAAATCATCGACGACGAGTATAGGAATATCTCTCGGAACGGTTACTGGTATAGGCATATACTCCTCTGTTTCCTATCGATTGGTCCCTGCGAGATTGAACCCGAACCGGCCTCCTCTTGCTGCCTCCCGTAAGGCCTTTGTGGGAATCGATCGGTCGCAGAACCTAATTCGTCGAGAATGAAACAGAACTTGAGAGTTTTGGTTAAGGGAACTTCGGCCTAGTCGAATTCGGCTTCAACCACATGGTTTTGATAGTGAGCCCAGGCAGTCGCGATATATTCAGGGCTGGTCCGACTGATTGATAACTCAGGAAGTTGATCGATGGGAAAATACCGAACCTCGGTCGTCTCATAGCTCGGAGTCAATTCCCCCTCGAGATATTCACAAAGGAATATAAGGGTATACACATGATGCAGTGACAACCGATTTCTTTTTCCGCCATCAACTATCTTGCAAAGGTGGTAGGGCCTCACGGTAAGCCCCGTTTCTTGAATGAACTCTTTGGCGATCGCTTCGCTCGGTGAATCGTTTACATCGACCCATCCCCCGGGGAGCGCCCACCGGTCATCATTTCGCTCCCTGACGAGGAGGACTTCATTTCCTCTGAAGAGCGCTCCACGAGAGCCGACTTTAGGGGTTGCATACCCCGTCTTGTCATCGTCAGGGATAAAGAGGACGGATGGCTCAACCCCGGAGAGGGTCGCCACTCCTTCTGTTGAGAGGTCGTAAAGCTCCTGATATCGCTCGCGATCAAAATAGCCCTCGCTATAGGCGAGGCCATTTTGGGCTATCGCTCTGACCCGCCTGAGGAGTTCGAGGATGGAAACGGAAGGGTTGCTCATAAAACAAAGGTATCACCCATACCCGGGGTACGCAAAAAACACCTCGGGATATAACCATCACATATCACAGCTTATTCTTACTATTTTCCTATTTTTATCGATTCTTGCGACCTTTCTCTCGCATATCACATCCATATTTGATATAGAATAAATATAGAATATCTCGTGTGCCGATAACGCCCCCCTATGAACCACATGTCGCTACGCTCTCTTATTGCCGAAGGACTCCTCTGGAGTCCTGGAGACAGAGGAGATGGATTCTCAGGAGAATTTTCTCCCGCGTCTCCACTCATCAGATCAAACAGTTCTATGTTAGTGCCAACGGGTATACCGGAGCTTGATCGTGAATTAGGGGGCGGGATTCAGAAAAACGCCATTCATTCTCTTTTAGGTATAAATCTGGATGAAATCGCCACTTCTCCCCTTCTTCTTTGCTCGTATATGGCGGTGCAATGCCGAATAGCTATGCGCAATCAAAAGGAGGCTTCACAAAGGGATATCTCTTTAAATCAAGAGACACGAGATCAACGACCGGTGCTCTGGCTTGGACTGTCCCACCAGTGGCCAACGCCGTGGGTATTACACCAGCTAACCACGGATATATCTCCCCGTTCATGCCTCTTTATTGAAACAAAAACCGCACCGGATCTCCTCTGGGCGCTAAAGACTGCTCTCTCTTCGCGAGCCGTGAGCGCAATTGTCGCCCCTGCTCCTCGACTAACATTTCGCGAAACCCAGTCGCTCTCGGTGCTCGCACGATTGGGTTTTTGCACTGCGTTTTTCTATACGGCAGCTCCGCTGAAGAAAACAGGGCTCGGGCACCATTCGAGGGATCATCATCAACCATCTGGTTACTATTCACATTGGTTCGTTGAACCAATACGAAATGACGTACGGACGACGGTCACTCTCCCCTCGTTTTCAATCACTCTCAGGAAAACAAAGGGCAAACAACCCCACAAAACGCAGTGGCGGATCGTCTGGGATGAAGGGAGGTTTCGCGCTCATGATACCCAATCAGCTGATACCGAATCACCGGCCAACGAGGTTCCTCTCACTCTATCTGCCCGATCTCTCGATAGCCCGACTCCTCAGAGATACGGAACAACTCGCTAACCGACCACAAGAGGAGCTTCCGATTGTCCTTTCTCTAAAAAAGGGGAATCGGCTAGAGATTGTAAGGGTATCCGATTATGCACGAAGATGTGGCGTGTATCCTCATGTCAATATTACCGTTGCACAAACGGTCTGCCCCGATCTTCTTTCATATACCTATGATCTCATCGGCGAATTCTCCCTGCTCCAAAAAATAGCCCTTTGGTGTCTGACGGTATCACCAATCGTCGGTATCGATGAGGAATACCTCACCTCATATCTTCAAGGGGTAGTCCCCCATCCTCTCTTTGTCGGTATTCTAATTGATATTCAGGGTACTGAACGGATTCACCACACGGAACAACAGCTAACCGAAAAGCTCGTATCCACCTTTGCTAGACGAAAGATCCCTCTCCGCATAGGAATAGGGGGTACCATAGGAAGAGCGTGGGCACACGCCCGATTCTCTGGTTGTGAGGTAAGTATCGAAACTGACCGTTCATGTGGAATCGAATCAGTAAGCGATTATCCGATAGCAGCGCTTCGCCTCCCTTCGCAGATAGAGGATCAAATCGCCGAGCTCGGGATAAAGACGATTGCTCAGCTCCTTAGACTTCCTCGGAAGAGCCTTCTGAAACGGTTTGGTCACTCTGTCATTGAACGAATAGAGCAGCTAACTGGAGAGCGAATGGAATTTCTTCAGGTTGTATCTCCCCCTCCCGCTCTTACTCAGAGACATATATTTGAGTTTCCTTCGAACTCTTCTCTTCAAATCGCTGCTACAGGTGAGGGGCTCTATCGACAAGTATGTACAAATCTTGAAGCAGAGAGAAAATCTCCCCGCACTCTCTCTTTCTCTCTCTATTCGGAGCGAGGGCAGATTCTCTGGCAACGAGATATTTTCTTTTTTCGACCGACCAATCCCGCCGAATTTAGGACACTCATCCTCTCTTATCTTGAAAAGAAAGGGGCAGTGCAAGATGTTGGAAGCATACACCTCTCAGTGATTGAATCAGAAAAGGATGTACCAACTACGATGCGACTCGATGGATCACTTGCGGCTGATACTGAATCAGCTCTCAGGGGTTTTATCGGTACAGTGACCAATAAGATGGGTCGAACAGCAGTCCAACAAGCCCGTATCTACGACTCTTCAATTCCCGAGGAATCGATAGGATTTACCCCTATTGATCCAAAAACCTTGCGTTCCCCCTCACCTACCTACGGAATATCGAACGACCATTCTCATACCACTCCTTCCCCTCCATACCGCCCTTCCCTTTTTTTTCATCCGGGCCATCCGGTTCGGGTACTTGCCCTTCTTCCCGATCACCCTCCAAAGAGGATGTATCTTCACAACAAGATCATCACTGTTGCAACGAGTGTCGGTCCTGAAAAGATCGAAGAGCCTTGGTTTTCGGAGGATATACCATCACTCCGTGATTACTTTCGGGTGTGTGATACGAATGGACGGTGGCTCTGGATATGTCACCATCGAAGTGAAAAAAAGTGGACGGTGTGTGGCGTATGGGTATGAATAGTACCCTCCCTTATGCCGAATTACAGGTCACCTCAAACTACTCCTTTCTGCAATCAGGAAGTAATCCTGAGGAATTGATCGCGCGGGCTGCTGGACTTGGTTATACAGCCATCGGAATCACTGACTGGATGACTCTCGGTGGTGTGGTGCGCGCCCATACTGCAGCCAAGCGGTATCAGATCCCCCTTCTTATTGGGTGCGCGCTTCCTCTATGGCTTCCGTTCGACCCTGTACATCACAATCTAGAAACACCCTTTATTCCCCACGCACTCATCTATCCAACATCGAAAGATGGATATGAAGCACTTTCACTCTTTATCTCACAGGTATCCGCTTCGGCATCGGTGCTTTCACACCAACCTTTGTCATCGGGGAATATTTTCTTTGAGCGCCTTCTTCAATCCTCATCCGATCTCATTGCAATAATTCCATACCATTCCACTCGATGTGCGAGCCTTTCATCTGCCCTATCAAGTGCGAAAAAGTATCTTGGATCCCGTCTTTTCCTCAGTATATGTCGGTATTTCTCCTCTCGCGATAACGAATTAATAGAAGCTGCACAGCGTCTTAGTGATGATGAGAACATCCCACTCGTTATTACTAACGATGTCAGATACCACATCCCCGAGAGGCGGGTAGTTCTTGATGCACTTTCGTGTGTTCGTTTAAAAACAACCATCTCTGAAGCTGGGACAAAGCTCCTTTCTAACGCCGAGCGCTATCTCAAATCTCCCTCTGAGATGGTACGCCTTTTTCCAGGACTCTCTGATGCCGTGGAACGAACCGCAGAGATTGCCGCTGCCGCCGCACGATTCTCCCTCGACCAGCTTACGTATGAATATCCCGAGATAGCCATCAAACCTGAAAAGACGCAGCTCGATGAACTAATTAGCCGAGTTTTCGAGGGTGCGAGAGAGCGATTCCCCCACGGCGTTCCTCCGAGTATTGAACAGGCGATTGAGGATGAACTCAACCTCATTCAGGAGCTTTGCTACGAAAAGTATTTTCTTACCTGCCATGAAATAGTTCGATTTGCTCGAGAGCGTCAGATTCTCTGCCAGGGAAGGGGTGCTGCCGCCAATTCGGTCGTCTGTTTTTGTCTTGGAATAACCGCGGTAAATCCTCTTGAGATAGATCTGCTGTTTGCGCGATTTGTTAGTAAAGAACGACAGGAACCTCCTGATATCGATATCGATTTTGAGCATGAACGTCGTGAAGAGGTCATTCAGTACATTTATGAGCGATTCGGGAGGGAACACGCGGCTCTCACCGCCGAGGTTATTACCTATCGATACAAAAGTGCTCTGAATGATATGGGGAGGGTTTGTGGGCTCGACATCGATACGATACGACAAATAGCAGAGAGTAATCGTCGTTGGTCATCGGCCGATATTTCTCCTGAATCGCTCATTGCTGCAGGGCTTGATCCCCAGAATCTCGGGATTCGCAAGGCCCTCGAGCTCAGCGAGGCGATCATTGGATTTCCCCGTCATCGCTCACAACATGTTGGGGGTTTTATCATATCGAAATATCCCCTCAACAGGATTGTTCCAATTATTCCCGCCGCGATGGAGGGCAGGGCGATTGTTGAATGGGACAAGGATGATATCGAGGAGCTTGGTATCCTCAAGATCGACATACTCGCGCTTGGCATGTTGACCTGTATTCGTCGAGCCTTTTCTCTCATAAATGCTGAGCGCCGTCGATCTGGGGAAAAGCCTGTTGCCCTTTATACGATTCCAGCGAACGACTCAGAAACGTACGATATGATCTGTCGCTCCGATACAATCGGCGTTTTTCAGATTGAGTCTCGCGCCCAGATGTCGATGCTGCCCCGGCTGCGACCCCGTTGTTACTACGATCTTGTTATTGAGGTAGCGATTGTCAGACCTGGTCCGATTCATGGAGATATGGTTCATCCGTATCTTCGACGTCGCTTCGGAAAAGAACGGGTACATTTTCCGGATGAAAAAGTTAAGGGAATTCTCGGCAAAACGCTCGGCGTACCTCTTTTTCAGGAGCAGGCTATGCGGCTCGCGATCTGTCTTGCGGGGTTTTCACCGGGGGAGGCAGAGCAGCTCAGACGAGCGATGGCAGCATGGAAGCGACACGAAGATGTCATTCAGCGATTTAAAGCCCGAATCATCAAGGGGATGACGATGCACGGCTATTCACAGGAATTTGCAGAGACATGCATGCACCAGATTCGGGGTTTCAGTGAGTACGGATTTCCTGAGTCTCACGCCGCCTCGTTCGCCCTCCTAGTACTCGCATCAGCATGGATTAAGCGGCACTATCCGGCTCAATTCTGTGCCTCGCTTCTCAACTCTCAGCCGATGGGATTTTACGCTCCGGCACAGATAATCAAAGATGCAAAAGATCACGGAGTGGTCATCAAACCGGTTGACATTAATACGAGCGATTGGGAAACAACGATTGATGAATCTGGTGCGGTCCGTATCGGGATGCACCTTGTGAAAGGTATCGAGCAAAGACAGGGTGAGCTGATCGCGGCGATTATTGCGTTTGGGGGGCCATTTCAGACGATACCGGATCTCTGGCAACAGGCGGCCGTTCTTCCTTTTGGCCTGTACCTTCGGCGCGATACCCTTGTGAAGCTTGCTCAGGCAGATGGTTTTGCCAGTATGGGACTATCACCTCGTGAGGCATTGTGGGAGATCCGCGGGTTGCCTCTCCACCCCATTCCGATTGGAGAGCTCGAGGATCGGGTAGGACGAAACAATCTTCCCCTCCTCTCGCTCGGGCAACAGGTTGCACTTGATTATGCGAGCCTTGGCTTCTCACAAAAAGCACACCCGATGTCGCTGATCCGCGAGGAACTGCTCACGACATATCGCTGCCTCACCTGGAGGCAGCTCGCCGAGGATCGCTCGCTTTCGGGGCATCTGCGCTGCATCGTCGGTGGGCTGGTGATTAGCCGTCAGCGGCCTGATACAGCAAAAGGGGTCGTTTTTTTGAGTATTGAAGATGAGACTGGGATCACAAACATTGTCATTACCCCTCCCCTCTTTGAGAAGCGAGCCCGCGAGGTGATGACAGGAAGCGCTTTGCTGGTGAAGGGTATATTACGAAAAATTGGGCCGGTCGTTTATTGTAGCGCAAATGAGATTATTGATATCAGTGGTTTGGTAGAATGTGCTCTCGGAGAGGAGAATTCAGTCAGGTAAGGACGGAATCAGAAAGAACAAGAAGAGGTCGCAGAGAGAAACTGAATCTGCCACATTAACTCATTTTTTCGGCTTCCCTAATCAGGAACTGCTGAAGCCTCATTTAGAATAGAGAGAAATAGCTCCTGACTGACCGGTTCTCTCGCTATTGTGCCCCTTTCGGCTTCATGCTGTTTTTCCGCCTCTTTGCTATTGCTACCCGAATCAGGATTGGAGGGCGTTGCTCGGAGTAGATCCCGAGGTCGCCGAAGAATGGGAGAATTTCTGGATTCCGACCCGACCACAACAAACGGATAACCTTTATATCGCCAGAGGAAGGTCCGCTTTGTCTCCTGCTCAACGACTTCATCCGGCTGTCCACACAGCGCTAGGAGCCGCTCACGGGTATATGATGCCCCTGCAAATCCCCGGCACGGGCGAGTCACCGCATCGGAATGATCAGGGAAAAAGATTGTGGCCAAGACGGGCAACGATATGAGCGCTTTTGGCGATATTCTGATCTGCCCAGGGACTCGCATCATAATCAAAACTTATTTAACCCCGACCTTGAAGCAGATACGTGAAAGGTGCCGTCCGAAGCTGCCCCCCCCAACGTGCCATAATACCGCCAAAAATGTGTTCCGAACAACTGCCCGATTCAGCGCAATATTTCGCTGAAGAGTCCACAAACAATCTATCGACAAAGACCAGAGCAGTTTTTAAAGTATGAAAGAAAAGCTTCATTGTGAAGTCCCTCATTTCTTCTGTTTATGGAATAGGGAAATATTGAAAATTTCTGAAAAAGCAGCATTCATGAATATCGACCTTCGAACGAGAGCCGTAAGTAGCGCAAGCATCGTTTTAGCTTTTGCCTGGGGGTTGGCAAATGGGGAAAGCTGGATGCCGCTGATTCCCTTGGTATCAGGTTTTGTTTTTTATCCCCTTGGTCTCATTGGTGTAAAATCCAGCATTCGAAATACCTCTGGTTATCCAAAGCTTCTCCTTGTTGCAACGGCTGCGTCCTGTATCACTGTTCTCTCGGTTCTGATAACCAGAGGATTCGCCCTCTTTGATATAATCGGATCGTTCGCTTTTATTAGCCTCCTCGCATGGTTTGGCAAGCACATACTCGTTGTGATACGGTCAGAAAATACATAGGTGGATTGGAAAAAAAGCCAGCCCTGAAATAAGCTTCAGTCATCTGCTCTACTTCGAGAGCTCTTGTGAGAGCGAGTGTAGCTCCTGATACTGTCCAAACCTCAGCCAAGACCTCTTCCCGTAAACCAGGGCTCGGGGGGATCCGAACAGAGCCGTAACGGGAGCTCCTTCATGACCAGGTCGGGCCATGCCTTTTTTGTAGGTGCCGGGATTCTCGCGAGTCGCCTCGTCGGCTTTCTAAGACAGCGGACCCTTAATCACTTCTTCGGCGGCCACTCTGATGCAGCTGACGCATTTTACGCTGCCTTCAAAATACCAAATCTCCTCCAGAACCTTTTTGGTGAAGGTGCGCTCTCAGGCTCCTTTATACCAGTATATGCTCGCCTCATTGCTGACGGTGAGACGAACAAAGCGAATGAAACGGCTCGCGCTATTCTTGGGATTCTGGCTCTTGTCATTGGGATTCTGGTAGCGCTCGGAATTGCTCTTACTCCTCTGCTTATTTCTGTTATTGCTCCTGGATTTATCGGAGCGAAGCGGGAATTAACGATCGCACTGGTGCGGATTTTTTTCCCGGGAGCGGGCATTCTTGTGCTTTCTGCGTGGTGCCTTGGAGTTTTAAATTCCCACCGAAAGTTCTTTCTCTCGTACAGCGCGCCAGTGATATGGAACCTCGCTATCATCGGAGCACTGATCGTAGGTATGTATCAACCGGAAGCCCAGCTCGCGGTGTTTGCAGCGTGGGGTTCCGTTATTGGCAGCCTCGCCCAGGTTTTGATTCAGCTCCCTGCAGTGATTCGCTTGATGGGATCAACGAGACCTCGCTTTGACCGCTCCCTGCCCGAGGTAAGAACCGTCATCAAGAATTTCATCCCGACTGCCGGAGTGCGTGGAGTCGGACAGGTGAGCGCATATATTGACCAGATTATCGCGAGCTTACTCCCCACTGGAGCGATCACTGGACTAACCAACGCTCAATTAATTTACACGCTCCCTGTGAGCCTTTTTGGGATGTCAATCGCAGCTTCAGAGCTACCCGAGCTCTCGCGCATCACCGAATCAGCCTCTCATGAGATCGAAGCTCGCCTCAAAAACGGCTGTCGACAGCTCTGCTTTACCATTATTCCCACCATCGTAGCCTTTCTCTTCTTGGGTGACATCATCGCCGGTGCAATCTACCAAACGGGGGCTTTTTCCGAAGAGAGTGTCAGGTATGTCTGGTACATTCTCTGCGGCTCAACCATCGGTCTCCTAGCGGGGACCCAGGCTCGCCTCCTCTCATCTGCCCTTTATGCCCTTCGTGATCCAAGAACCCCTCTTCGGTTCGCGATGGTCCGGGTAACCTTTGCCTCAGCAGCCGGATATATATGCGCAACATCCCTTCCCTCGGTGCTGGGGCTTAACCCCCTTTGGGGTGCTGTTGGTCTCTCAGGAGCAAGTGGATGTGCGGGATGGCTCGAGTATTCCTTGCTAAAAAATCATCTCCGTCGGAAGCTAGGAATCGCCCCCCGGATTGAAAGAGGGTTTCTGTCGGTAGTTACGATCAGCGCCCTGGCCAGCGGTGTTCTCTGTTTTATCACGAAGGGTTGGATCTCTGAGTTTCACCCGATTGTTGCGGCGATTTTTATCTTGCCGATGTTTGGGGGGATATTTATGTGTGGCACCCTCGTGATGAAGACCCCCGAGGCATCATCCCTCATTCGTCGATTCCGTCTGGAGCAACTTATCGCCACATCGTCCCACTTCATCTCTTCCCGTCGTAGTCCAAGGAGGTAACCTTTATGACCAGCCGGATCGCCATCATCTCCGATACCCACGACAACAGCGCTCCCGTCCGACGGGCCGTTTCTATGATAAAGGAGATGAACCCGTATGCAGTGCTGCATTGCGGCGATATTACCTCCCCCGCAACGCTTGAGCTGTTCGCCGGATTGCCATTACTGGCAGTGTTCGGGAATTGCGACCGAGACAGAAACCTCCTGCAAGAAAAAGCGAAAGAGCTGAGAATGGAGCCTATTGAGGATGAACGGGAGCTCCAGGTTAAGGGGGCGACGATCTACGTGTGTCACGGGCACCATGGCCACCTAATTCAAGAGATGGCGCTCTCAGGAGTATATGACTATGTGTTTCACGGACACACCCACGTCCATGATTCCGATATTATTGGAACCACTCGGATTGTGAATCCCGGCGCATTATCAAAAGCGGAGCGTTACACCTTTGCAACCCTCGACCTTCCTGACGGTACTCTCACAATTCACCGCGTCGACCATGAGGAATAAGGGAAAGGTCAGTTCCCCTTCACCGATTAGTGATGGTTAGCACCGTGATGATCTCCTGCGTGGTCCCTTGCCGAAGCCTTCGACGTACCGACCTCTGCAACCGATACCGTCGCGTTCTTCGGATCAACCCGCAGCGGATCGTCGATAAAAACCCCGCCGATCAAAAGACCAAGTAGAAAAACAGGAATACCCGCGTAGAGCCAGGTAATAGGACTTTCGTACTTAAGGTGCATGAAAAAGAGTGCCACAAGCACCGCTTTAATTGAGGCGACAACCATCGCAACGACAAGATTCATGGTCCCAAAGTCAACCCGAGACACCGCAACTGTAATAATAGTCAGGATGAGGAGCGCACCAAGAACGGTCTTATATGTCTTCAGGGGAAGCACATGCCCAAGCTCGCCGTGAATGTCGGATCCAGATGAATGGCCCATATCGTTATCCTCTAAGATACGTTACCTGAAAGATCGATGGATCTGTCGTTAACCTACTAAGTAAAGCAACGGGAACAGATAGATCCAGATAAGGTCAACAAGGTGCCAATAGAGGGCACCGACCTCAACCGGAGTGTAATAGCGGGATGAAAATCTATTCTTCGCTGCTAGGGTCGCCACCCAACCGAGAAGTCCCATACCAATGATGACGTGAAGGGCATGGATCCCTGTCATACAAAAGTACAGGGGGAGAAATGTCTTAAACTCATGAAAGTTTTCACCACCGATGAAATACCCGTGATGATACTTTTCCGAGTATTCGATAGTTTTAATAATCAGAAAGCCAACGGCACACCCAATAGTTATGAGGAGACTCTTGAGCACCTGCTTATTTCGGCCGTGCTGAGCGTGGTCGACCGCGATAGCTGCATAATAGCTCGATATCAATAACACAGCCGTATTCAAGGCTCCCAATTTCCAATTAAGGTGGGAGCTCGCCTCATGAAATTCATGAAAGTACTTCCAGCGAAATACTGCGAATGCGGCAAACATAACGCCAAACAGCAGTAATTCTGTCGCCAAAAACAACCACATACCAAACTTTGCTGCATGATAGGCCGTCGGGGGATCCATATGATGGATATGAGGAGGGCCCTGAGGATCATCGAGGGTATGCGCGTGTTCGCCGTGACTCATACGTGTGTATCCCGTCTTTCGATTTCAATGGTCCAGGAGAGCATCGCCTCTCCTGACCGAGTTTTGTTTCTTACTTCGTCAGTGGGAGGCCACCGGAGTCCCATACGCATACGGTGTATCGTCAACCGTCGGTATGGTTTCAAAATTATCCTTAATGGGAGGAGACTGAGTCCGCCACTCGAGACCCAATGCATCATAAGGATTGCTCGGCGCTTTCTTCTTACTTACGGCCATCGCCCAGAAGAGATTCAGCAGAGCCAAACTATACCCAAATGCATTTATGTACGCCCCGATGGTAGAAGCAAGATGAAGATCGGCAAATTGCGGCAAATAATCATAGTAGCGTCGGGGCATCCCCTGCATCCCGAGGACAAATTGCGGAAGGAAGGTTAGATTAAAGCCCAAGATAATCAGGAACCAGGCTGCTCTAGCAATCAGATCGTTATACATCTTCCCGAACATCTTTGGGAACCAGTAGTGAAGAGCCGCTATCAATCCGATAACTGCACCGCCCTGAATCGTGTAGTGAAAGTGAGCGACCACGAAGTAGGTATCGTGATAGAAGACATCCACCGCGAGCGTCGCGAGATAAATTCCGGTCGTCCCCGCAATCATAAAGAGGAACACGAACGCCATCGCGTACAACATGGGAGTCGAGAAGGTAATCGACCCCTTGTACATCGTGCTCACCCAGTTAAATACCTTTACCGCCGTTGGTATCGCCACGAGGAAGGTTACTATCGAGAAAAACTGAGCCGAGAAATCTGATATGCCGGACACGAGCATGTGGTGGGCCCAAACAACAAATCCGACCAGTGCGATTCCCATTGATGAAACAACGACGGCCCGGTATCCAAAGAGCGGCTTCCGTGAGAACACGGGAATAATCTCCCCGATGACGCCAAATGCAGGCAACACCATGATGTAAACAACCGGATGCGAGTAGAACCAGAAAAAGTGCTCAAAAAGAACGGGATCGCCACCCAATGCAGGGTTGAATACGCCGACCCCAAAAGCTCTCTCGAAGATGAGAAGCATAAGGGTCATCCCAACTACCGGGGTGGCAAGCACCTGGATAGCCGAGGTTGCATAGAGTGCCCAAACAAACACCGGCAATCTCCACCAAGTCATCCCTGGACATCGGAGTTTGTGGATGGTGACGATGAAGTTTAGCCCTGTCAGGATCGAAGAAAAGCCGAGGACAAAAGCTGCGCCGGTCATCCAGACAACCGCACTGCCTGTCTTAATGCTATACGGACCATAGAAGGTCCAGCCCGTATCAACTGGATGAATTCCCAATGACACCAGCGCCATCGCGGCACCGAGCCAATAGACGTACAAACTGAGAAGATTCAGCTTCGGAAACGCGACATCGTAAGCGCCAATCATCAAGGGAAGCAGGAAGTTCCCCATCACCGCCGGAATGCCCGGGACGATGAAAAGAAAGATCATGATCACCCCGTGGGCTGTGAACCACCGGTTGTAGGTGTCGGCCGACATGATCTGACCACCGGGGAACGCCAGCTCGGTACGGACCGCGAGCGCCGCTATACCCCCAACGAAGAAAAAGAGGGTCAGGGTGTACAGGTACATCAAAGCTATCCGCTTGTGATCAACCGTCGTCAACCACGACCAAATTCCCCTCTCACAGTTGAGGTAATTCGTCTCTGATCCCGCTATCGCTGTGGTGCTTGAGGCACTCATCGTCTGTCATCTCCGTAAACTGCCCGATTCATATCGGTCTTACTTCAACGTTTTCATGAACTCGATAATATCTTTCACCTGCTCCTCAGAGAGCTGGCCCTCGTACGCCGGCATCGGTGAGGGGGCTGGATACCCTTCAACGACGTGGGCGTTCGGCTTGAGTATCGATTCAGTGATGTAGGCATCATCTGCCACATAAGACCCACCATCGGTGAACTTGCCTGCTTTGCCGTACAACCCCTTAAACGATGGGCCGACAACTCGCGAGCCATCAAGGCTATGACATCCTATACAGAGCTTTTCCTGATAGTACTTCTTCCCTCGGTCCGCAGGAGCCATCGTAGTGAGGTCCTCCTGCTTCTTAGCGACAACCACCTTGGGAGCCTCGCTAAGGGACTTTATGTACTGGATGATATTGGTTATGTCTTCGTCTGAAAGTTTTCCCTCAAACGCGGGCATCGGCGATGGGTTTGGATAACCCTTCACCACATGCGCCTGAGGGTTCAGAATCGATTCCTTGATGTAGTTTTCATCCGCGGTGTACTGCTGGCCATCTGAAAACTCACCCTTTCGTCCGTAGAGCTTCAAAAACGTAGGACCTACAACCGCCGACCCGTCGACACTGTGACACGAACCACAAGCGTTCAATTTCACAAGAGCCTCCCCCTGCTCCGCGGGAGAAAGCGCTCGCCCCTTGTCGGCTTCCCATCGTGCAAACTCCGCTTCACTAACAACCCGAAGCTTCGCTAACATCGCTGAGTGCTTGGTCCCGCAGTACTCCGTGCAAAATACCTGAAAATCCCCCGTCTTTATAGGTCGAAACCACTGATAGGTGTACTGTCCGGGAACCGCATCAACTTTGGTCCGCATCGCTGGGACAAAGAAGCTATGAAGGACATCTTCTGACGTTATAACCAGCTTTATCGGCTTTCCGACAGGAACAACGAACTCATCGACCGTCTTCTTCCCCGAAGGATAGGTAAAGTTCCATGCCCATTGACGCCCTGTGACGTTTATTTCGATAGCACCGGCAGGAACCTCCCGCATGACCCGAAATCCATAGACGCCATAGACCGCGACGACGATGCAAATGATCGTCGGCACCACCGTCCAAATCACCTCGAGAAAATGACTCCCCTCAATTCGAGGAGTCGCATGGTCCACCCCTCCTCGCCGTCGATACCGGATTCCGAAATAGATCATCGCACCGACGATAAGGACGGTGAAAAAAACGCTAATATCGGTGATGAGGTTGTTGATACTATCAACTGAGTGAGCAAAATCTGATGCCTGCTCGGGAAGATAACGAAACATGCTTCAATCTTCTTCGTTGACTAAAACTCGTTGGCTAAAAAAGCTAAAATAAGACCCGTCCTGGAAGAGGTAGCCCTCTCGTGCTCTCATCACGAATCTCTCCGCTACGACCCGCCTTCGCGTGCCCCCCCCCTTTGGCCCCGTCGCACCTGACGCACGACGAACAGCCCGCAGAGTAACACACAGAGGATAGTCCCGAACCGCAAAAAGTTAAATGCAGCCCAAGAATACCGCCCTTTTGTCGGGTCGAAACGGAAACAAAAGAGAAGGATGTGATCGACCGGCGAGCCGATGCGGCCCTTCGAAGCCTCAACGAGCGAAAGGCGCACATCCCACGGAGAAAACTGAATGTCGGTGTAGTACTGAGACACTTCTCCGTCTGGGGTAAGTATCACAATCACGGGACTGTGGGCAAATTCCTCGGCATCAGGGGCAAACTTGAACCCGAGCTCCTTCATCAGCGGAAAGCTGGAACTCTCAGGTCCCGTGAGGAAAGCCCAACTCTCCGGAGAAAGGTCCTTTTTCTCGGTTTTACCCCGATATTGTGCCGCCTTTTTCGCGGCTACCTCCGGCTTTTCTGCTGGATTAAAGCTTACTGATACCACCCGATACTGGGAGCCGGGCTCTAGCTCAAGCTCGCTCAGTAAACGCGACACCCCTTCAAAAAGAAGTCCGCAGATCCGGGGACATCGGTAGTATACCGGCGTAATAATGAGGGGAACGTCCCCCCGCACAAACTCTCGAAGCGTTGTTTGATTTCCGCGCTCGTCAAAAAAGGGCCTATCAAGATCGACCCGCTGACCCAGCTTCGACTCGATGCCAACGTCTTGAAGTCCGGTCTTCGGGTCCTCAAGCGCGTATGAGGCAGCGGTGCGCCCAATACTCAGGACGAACAAAAGGCAAAGAAGAAAAATCGCACCGATGGGCCGCTGACCCCTACTAAGGTCCATCCCTGCGCTCTTAGCGGTCATAACTCCCTGCCCCCCCGTTTACCGCCGACCATCGCCCCACGAGCGACACTGAAAGAGGCTTGCTCCCATAAGTCGGGATCATCGCTATCTCCCCCGCCTCTATAGAGCCCCCTTTGTCGCCAACTGCATCAAGCACCAGATTGCCGACCATCGTCGCAGATGCCTCGATTGAATACACCGTTGCGACCATAAACAGCGCCTTCTCCGAGAGCAGCTTCGCGCACTCCTTGAGCAGCGCTGGGAGCTGCTCGCTCGATTTCCACACCTCCTGCCGTGGCCCCCTTCCAAAAGACGGAGGATCGAGAATAATACCCTCGTAGCTATTTCCCCGACGCAGCTCCCGAGCCACGAACGCCCGCACATCATCAACGATCCACCGAATGGATAGATGTTCTTGGCCAAGCTCGTCGATATTTTCACGCCCCTGGGAGACCGCCGGCTTCGACCCATCGAGATGAGTAACCACCGCTCCTGCATGCGCTGCAACCAAAGAGGCGATACCGGTGTACCCGAATAAATTAAGCACCCGAGGCTGAGCGATCCCTCCCTGACTCACCCTGTCCCTGATCCAACCCCACATGGCCGCTTGCTCAGGAAATACGCCGAGGTGTTTGTTGCTCGACAAACGGGCAAAAAACCTGGCCGGACCGTACGAAAGCTCCCATTGGGAACCCTGAGCCAGCCTTCCGGCTCGTGAGGAGGAACGCCACCCACTATCAACGTCGAACCTCGCATCTGCGCCATTCCAAACTTCATCAGGAGCAGAGCGATCCCACCACGCCTTTGGCTCGGGCCTATCAACTATCATCTCTCCCATGCGCTCTAAACGTCGCCCTCCCCCTGAATCGACCAGTTCATACCGATCCCAGTCGGGGGTAAAGAGAGATATTGCTTTTGGGGCTTTCACAGAGAATGAAGGGGCGAGCCCCTGAGATGCGCAAGAGGGTTCTCGGGCAGGTTCGGGTTTAAAAGATTCGACAGGGAGATTCTCTACCATCTCGATACTTCTGAGGTGGGTAAAACATAGGGAAGATATCAATTTTTGACCGTCTGAGCAATAAATCATCCCCCTCTTTTTAAACCACTATTCGCACGACTTCCTCCCAAAAAAGTTCACCGTACTGCTCGAGCTTCCGCTCGCCGACCCCCGAAACCGATAGCATCTCTTCTAGAGATTGGGGCTTCTTTGCCGCCATATCCTGAAGAGTGGCATCGGAGAACACCATGAACGCCGGCATCCCTTTTGCGTCAGCGATCGCACGCCGGAGCCTTCGAAGCCTTTCAAAAAGCTCATTATCGAATGATTTCTCTCCGGTCTTAACGCGAAGCTCCCGCCGCTTCTCCCGCTCAAGCCTGGTAGTCGTCAGCGGTTTGGTGAGGGTTATTGGAATGCGCGACTTCATCGCCCCTTTGCCAGCCTCGGTTATTTCGACCGTATTGAACCGCTCCGCATTGATACGCACTAACCCCTGACTGACAAGTTCTTGGGTAAACGAGATCCACTCCTGACGGGTTCTCTCCTTTCCGATCCCGTACGTCGACAGCCTCTGGTGCTCCCATCGGCGAATCTTCTCCGTGTCGGCACCCGCGAGCACCTCAGCTATATGGTGTACTCCCACCCCAAACCCACTGTGCTGCTTCACCCGCGCAATACACGAGAGGATCTTCAAAGCCTCGGTCGTTCCGTCAAATTGATCCCGAGGGGTGAGGCAATTATCGCACGCACCACACGATGAAAGTGGCGTACCATCTTCACCTCGATACTCCTCACCGAAATATCTGAGCACTGCAACTCGACGACACTCAGATCCCTCCACGAAGCGGACCATTTGCGAAATCTGACGACGAGCGACTTCTTGCTCCCTAGGTTCGTTCGCCTGTTCGGCGAAACGGTACAGCTTCGCGGTGTCCGAAGGGCTATACAGAAGCACACACTCTCCAGGCAATCCGTCACGCCCAGCACGCCCGGTCTCCTGATAATAACTCTCGATATTTTTGGGCAGATCGTGATGAATAACAAAACGGACGTTTGGCTTATTCACCCCCATACCAAACGCCACCGTCGCCACCATGAGCGGTACCTGATCGCGGAGGAATCGCTCCTGATGCGCGGCTCGCTCTTCGGTGGAGAGACCCGCATGGTACGGAAGCGCAGAGAATCCCTTGTCGGATAGCGATTTCGCGAACTCTTCTGTTTTAGCTCTGCTCAGGCAATAAATAATACCACTTTCGTCAGGGTGCTCCTCAAGGAACTCAATAATCTGCTTCAACGGATCACGTCGCGCAATTATCCGGTATGAAAGGTTCGGTCGGTTAAAACTCGCGACAAATCGGGCTGGTTCGCGGAGATTGAGAAGCGAAATGATATCGTCGCACACCCGCTCCGTAGCCGTCGCGGTAAGCGCGATCACCGGCACTTCTGGAAACACCTCTCGGAGCCTCGCAAGTTGCGCATATTCTGGGCGAAAATCGTGCCCCCATTCAGAGATACAATGCGCCTCATCTATCGCGATTGCTGAGATATTCCAGAGCGATAACTGATTAAGCATACTCTCCTGAAGGAGACGCTCTGGAGAAAGATAGAGGATTTTAAAATCTCCACTATTAAGCCGCGAGAATCGATCAAGAAACTCCCCGCTATCCAAGCTTGAATTGATATATGTCGCGGGTATATTTATCTCACGCAAACCATCAACCTGATCTTTCATCAAGGCGATCAACGGAGAAACGACCACTGTTAAACCATCGCGCACCAGGGCGGGCAGCTGATAGCAGAGAGATTTTCCCCCTCCGGTCGGAAGCAGAGCAACGACATCCCTACCCGCGAGAGAGCTCGCGATAATCTCCTGCTGAAGCGGACGAAAGGTATCAAAGCCGAAGTGTTTTTTAAGGAGGTGTTGGAGTTCATTCATAGCCAGACTTCACGACAGACCAATTTAGTCTATACGAATTTGTCGCGCCGGTCGCGGGGGATGATCGATGGGGACGAGGGGAAAGAGATACTCAGTAATGCAAACCGCTAAAAATCAGTGCGCTTGAATCAGATTTGGCCTCAAAGACCGAATCATGTGCCCTCGCCGCTTAAATAAATCATCCCTCTTTTTATCTTAAGCACCGGAAAAAACCCAAATACATCCCATTGAGTGGCCTTTTTTTGCGGGTGGATGCGATGGTGATTGAGCGATTGATTTCGTGATGGTTTATCATTCGATTCGTTCTTGATTTCAACTGAGCCCGCAAGTATCTCTTCCGCAATACATACCTCTACTTGCTTTAAGAAGGAAAGGCATCGTTCGCCGATTCCGGCAAAAATCAAATTGGACGATTGTTGCGTAACGCCGCTCCCGTGAGTACGATCACAGGTGGCTGGTGCCAAATCTTGGGCCCATTTTCGCCCTCAATTTTCCTTGCGGAGCTCTATGTTGCATGAGAATCCTCCGGCGCAATATCCTCTCAATCATCCGATCCCTCTGCCGAAAGCTCCCATGAAAGACGATGACCCGTTCGTCGATCGTCAGGGTATCCTTGCCGGCAGTGTGCGATTGACGATTGGCAGAGTTGGTCAAGAGATTGATGTCTCGGGTGCAATTGACTCGTCTCGGGTGTACATTCCCGGTGTCACCGTGGTTATCGCCCCCGATGCGGGAATCGCCTCTGATATCGCTGCCACCCGAATTGTTGAAGTTTTGCGAGAATCTGGCAGTCGGGGTCTCGGAACAGCGACGGGGGGCACTATGGGGCCGATCTGGCAGCGAGTTCATGCCCAGATCGCGTCGGATGCGGCTCTCGACCTTCAATCTCTTTTCACCGTCGGGCTCGATGAATATGTCGGGCTTTCCCCCAGTTCTCCGCAGAGCTATCACCAAGAGATGAGGAGCCGACTTCAACCGTTGCAAAGGTTTGGTTTCCGTTCCGAACAGATTCATCTTCCCGACACCTGGGATGATAAAACTGGACGGCCCAAAAGCCCTCAACAGCTCCGCGAAGAATGCTTTCGTTATGAGGCCCTCGTGCATAGCCTACCCCTGAGGCTCCAGCTCCTCGGTTTGGGCCATGACGGTCATATTGGATTTTCGATGCCGTGGAGCGATCTCCACCAACGGACCCACATCAGCGATCTTTCACCAAAAACTCGCGCAGCAAATGCCCGTTTTTTTTCCGACGACCTGGATGCCGTTCCTAAACAAGCAGTGACTATGGGGATGGGAACCCTCTCTGCCATGGCTCATAGAGGAACGGAGCTGCTCCTCATCGCAACAGGGGCTCAAAAAGCAGATGCGGTGAGAGATGCGCTTTTCGGGATGATTTCTCCCGGGTGTCCAGCGTCGTACCTCCGATTATTGCCGAATGTTACGTTTGTGCTTGATCAGAAAGCGGCGGGGGATTTATTGGGTGGAGTTTTAGAGGCTCCGAACCCCCTAATTTCGCAGCCTCTTAGGGATATGACTTCGTGACCCCCTCTCTTGGGTCAAATGTAAGGAGCCGTATTTTGTTCAAATTTCCCCAAAAAAACCAGACTCTTCAACTCCCACCATTCGCATGCTAAACTCTCCCCCGACACTATTACCCCTTCCTCTGGAGCCCTTCAGCTATGGCGCTTAAACCGACTCTCCGTGATGCCCTCAAAGAATCGATGAAAAAACGTGATGGTGTTCGTACTGAGACGGTGCGCTCATTGCTGAGTGCGATTCAGTACCTGGAGATGGAAAAGTCGGTCGAAGAACTCTCCGCTGAGGAGTCACTCGGAGTGGTACAGCGGGAAGCGAAAAAGCGCCGGGAAGAGATCGAATTTGCTGAAAAGGCAGGAAGATTTGAGACGATTACTTCGCTCGAGCGAGAGCTCGCGATCATTGAGGAATTCCTCCCAAAGCAGCTCTCGCGGGCCGAGCTGGTTGATATTGTAACCGAGCTATCAGCCGGCCTTGGCTCAAAAAATCTCGGCGAATTGATGAAGCTTCTTAAGGAGCGACACTCCGGTTGTTATGACGGAAAGATGGCGAGTGATGTTGCGCGAGAGGTCATGAGTTTGTAGGGTGCTGGTACGCCCAAACTGTATGGCGGGGGGAGCCTAATAGTTACTCGGTCACCGGTTCTGACCTAATGCGGGCCGGAGGCTCGCGCACTCAGGCTTCAACCCCCGACCGAAGGAGGAGCTATCGCATGTCCCGTTCCGCCCCGCTCTTGTTTCACTATCGGTCTCCCTTCCCTGTACCTGTCGAAGAGCTCTTTGGGTGGCACGAGCGACCGGCCGCTCTCGAACGATTGAACACGCCATGGGCTCCATTTACTGTCGTTCAATCGTCACGCAGTATACAGAACGGCTCGACCGTCTCGCTCAAGATACCCGTCTTGGGTCCCGTTAAGGTTCCTCTCCGGGTGGTGCACGAGGGATACCAGAGGGGGGTTCAGTTTCAGGATCGGCAAGTCGCTGGTCCCTTTCGCTCCTGGCTTCATACCCATCGATTTTCATCCACTACTTCTCATTTCACTGCACCTACCCCCACTTCGAGCCCATCTTCAGTGCTCGATGATATTATCTCTTACACACTCCCCTCGTTCCTTCCTAGTATCGGCCCGGTTATTTCGGCAGCAGAATCTGAGCTTCTTCGCACATTTTGGTACCGTCATCAGATTCTCGCCCGAGACATCGAACATCCGCTTCCCGTGCGACCGATGACTGTTGGAATCACGGGCTCCTCGGGCCTCGTGGGTAGCTCTTTAACTCCCTTTCTCTCCATGCGTGGGCATCGGCTTATTTCGATTGTTCGAGCGTTGAGACCTGCACCCCAGGGGCAGTTTCTCCAGGCACTATGGGATCCCTCAACGGGCGAGCTTGATACCCTGTCACTTGAGGGGATTGATGCGCTTGTTCATCTCGCGGGCGAAAGTATCGCTCAGATCCCCTGGACGAAGGATCGCAAAGAACGTATTCGCTCGAGTCGTGTCGCGGGAACGACTCGGCTTGTTGAGACAATTCGGCGGATGAAAAATCCGCCTTCGACCGTTATCATGGCATCTGCAATCGGCCTCTACGGTGCAAACCGGAGCGATATCGTCAATGAGGAAAGTGACCGAGGAGATGGCTTCCTCGCAGATGTAGTGGAAGAGTGGGAGGCTGCTGCTTCAGGCTTTTCGGCGATGGGGATTCGTGTTGTTTTCCTCCGATTCGGGGTTATCCTTTCAGCTCGCGGAGGGCTTCTCTCGACGGTTCTCCTTCCGTTCAAGGGAGGCGTTGGGGGTCCTATTGGTGACGGCGAACAGTGGATGAATTGGATCTCGATTGAGGATGCAGTTCGGTTGATTGATGCTGCGCTTACCGATCCTTCATACTCTGGAGCATACAATGCGGTTAGTCCTCTATCGGTGACAAATCGAGAATTTACAAAAATGCTCAGTTCCCTTCTCCACAGACCATCAATCTGTCGTGTGCCCGCTTCCCTTCTGCGGGCTACGCTCGGGGAGGCCGCAAACGAGCTGATGCTCGCCACGACAAAGGTTGTCTCTTCTCGCCTTCAAGATCGCGGGTTTGTATTCCTTGATGATACCATAGAGAGCTGTCTGCGTTTGCAGCTTGGCTGCCCCCCTGCCAGTGCTCGAGAGCATCTTATAAGAGATGCTCAGTAACGGGGAGCACCGCGCAGGAAGAAGACTTTACTCAGAGCGGTACCTTTCATGACTAAAGTTTTAAAAAAAGCTGATTTTCGGGTGGAAACCCCCTCAAAAAAGCCTCGAGCTTTAACCATTCAGCACGCAGCAGAGCACAATCTCAAGGAGATATCCCTCTGTATACCCCACGATTCCTTCACCGTCATCACAGGACTCTCTGGTTCAGGGAAATCGTCGTTGGCGTTTGACACCATCTATGCCGAGGGACAGCGTCGGTATCTTGAGACATTTAGCCCCTACGTTCGGCAATTTTTTGATAAGGTCAAAAAGCCGCAGGTTGAGCTTGTAGAACAGGTTCGACCAACGATCGCGATTCAGCAACGAACGCGGATAAACAACTCGCGCTCAACTGTGGGATCAATGACAGGGCTTCTCGATTACCTCAAGGGAATCTGGAATGCGCTCTCGCAACCGGTATGCAGAACCTGTGGCATAAATCTTGAACAGTGGACGCCTACCCAGCTTGCGGATCGGTTCAGGACGATTATTGCGCTCTTCCCACATCATCCAATTCTTATAGCTGCTCCACTCGCCCTGCCAAAAAAACGGGGGGCATTGAAAGCAGAGCTTGCCCGTCTTGGTCTTCTCGGATTTTCTCGTATCCTCTCCCCAAAAACCGGGGCTATTATTTCGATTGATGACGAGAAATCAAAGGATGCGCTGAAGGCTGATGAGGAGATTCTGGTGGTGCTTGATCGAGTTATCACTGCATCGAGCGATCCATCCGACCTTGAACATTCCCGATTGCGAGAAGCAATCGAGCACTCGTTTGCCCTTTCGGGCGGAAGGTGTGCACTGATTCGGTTTCCCCTTCACAAAGGGGACGGCCCCGCCGTCTCCCGTCGCCCCTTTGCTCAAATTGAACAGTCGGGTGGCAACCGTTCGCTCCTCGGTCAACCATACCTTCGGAGCGATTTCTGGGAGCGGGCGCAGTGCCCTCGTTCCCAGCAGGCTCTCCTCCGTCCTCGGCCGGGGCTTTTTTCTTTTAATCACCCACTCGGCGCGTGCCCCACCTGCAAGGGTTTTGGCAGCGTACTGGTAACTGATATCGAGCGCTGCATCCCTGATCCGAGGCTCTCCATCGATGAAGGATGCATCGCATGTTGGAATGGTGATGCCGCTGAGTGGGAGCGAAAAGCTCTTAAAAAATTCTGCGCCGATCAAAAAATTCCAACAAACCAGCCATGGCAGAGCCTGACTGATGAACAAAAAGCGACGATTATTACCTCCGATTCAAAGAGCTTCTGCGGCATCAGGCCGTGGTTTGAATGGCTCGAGAAAAAGATATACAAGATGCATGTTCGGGTATTTCTGAATCGGTATCGCAAACAGGAAATATGCTCATCATGCAAGGGCACTCGACTCAAAGAGGATGCTTTATCATATCGAATTGGTGATCTGTCGATTGCTGAGGTGTGGTCGAAGTCCGTCGGAGATATTCTTGTATGGACCGACCAACTTCGCGAGAGGAGCACCTCCTTCGACTCGCTGCCTCGCGAGGTGCGCGAGCTATTCGCGGCCTTCCGATCGCGCCTCTCTTTTCTCGAGGATCTGGGTCTTTCCTACCTTACCCTTGACCGCGCCGCTCGTACCCTATCCGGGGGCGAAACGCAGCGCGTCAACCTTGCCGGAGCTCTCGGAAGTGGCCTTACCTCGACCCATTTTGTTCTCGATGAACCCTCTGTCGGGCTTCATCCACGCGATAGCGATCGACTCCTTGGGTCACTTCATACCCTTCACCAGCGCGGCAATACCCTCACCGTCGTCGAGCATGATCCGCAAATAATCAGCGCAGCAGAGGAGATAATTGAACTTGGGCCGGGGAGTGGTTCAGCGGGAGGCGAGATTGTCTATCACGGCCCCGCATCAGATTGGAGAGGTATCGACTTTACGCCACCACCACGTGACGACAAAAAAGAGAAAGGACAAAACCGATCGCTTTCAATCGTTGGAGCATCAGCCCGAAATATTCGCGATCTTCACCTCTCCATTCCTCTCGGGAGGCTTGTCTGTATTACCGGGGTCTCGGGTTGCGGAAAGAGCACGTTGGTCCAAGAGATACTCGCAAGAGAATACGAACGTCGAGCATTAGGTTTCTCTCCCGCTCACCATATCGAAGGATTTGATCTGATCGATCAACTGCTCATAATTGATCAAACCCCTCTTGCAAAGAGTCCTCGGGCTAATATCGCCACCTATACGAAGATATGGGACCCTATCCGAACTCTCCTTGCTGAGACCGAGGACGCACGCTCACGCGCCCTCACGAAATCATCTTTTTCATTCAATGTTGAGGCGGGTCGCTGCCTCACCTGTGAGGGAGGTGGCGCCATCAAAGAGGATATGCAGTTTCTATCTGATGTCTATCTCGTGTGCGAAACATGTCTCGGCAAACGTTTTCAACCGAGTGTGCTCGAGGTCAAGTGGAACGGAAAAACGGTCGACGATCTTCTTAACCTTCCCGTTGAGGATGCGCTCGTTTTATTTAAGGAATATCGGAAGATTTTCGGCCCTCTCGAGACTCTTCAATCTCTGGGACTTGGCCATCTTACCCTCGGTCATTCGCTCAGTGAATTATCTGGCGGAGAAGCGCAACGATTAAAGTTAGTTCCCCTGATTTCGCAGACGGAGAGCCGCTCCCGCGACTCCTCCGCTCTTTCTTCGTCCTCGCTCGCTTCTACGACGGTCCCGGGATCTCTTGTTATTTTTGACGAACCGACAACAGGGCTTCACGTTCGAGATGTCATGCGTCTCGTCACGGTTTGTCGCGCACTCAGAGATCGGGGGCACACAGTTGTGTGTATAGAGCACAATCTCTCTTTTATTAACGAAGCAGATTGGGTTATTGATATGGGACCAGAGGGAGGTGCGGGCGGGGGGAAGATTCTCTTTACTGGCACTCCTGAGGGGCTAGCGTTGTTCAAAGGAACAAGCTTCACCGCGCGCTATTTAAGGGAGTATCAGGCGAATAATTTGGGGGAAAGGAAGAACGATCCAAGGAACTTGGATACTATTTCACCCCACCAAAAGCGGGAACAAGAGAGAGAAATCCGCGACGAAATTATCAACCACTCGATCAAAATTCGAGGTGCCCGAGAACATAACCTGCGGGGGGTGGATCTCGATATACCGCTTGAAAGAACCATCGCCATTACGGGGGTGAGCGGATCAGGAAAATCGACTATTGCAAAAGATATCCTCTTCGCTGAGGGGCAGCGACGATATCTCGATTGTCTCTCTCCGTACGCACAACAATTTATCAAGGACGTCAGACGCCCCGATCTCGATAGTGTGGAGAACATTCCGCCGAGCATTTATGTTAATCAGCACGCCTCATCCCCTGGCACACTCTCAACGGTGGGGACAATCACGGAGGTCTATCAATTTCTCAGGCTACTCTTCGTCAAGCTCGGCACTCAACACTGCGTGGAGCACCCCGATGCAGTTATCACCGGAGGCACCCTCTCCGATATGGTAGGACAGCTGCGCCTGGTGCCGGGCCGATCCCTTCGGCTCCTCGCCCCGATTGTGGTTAAGAAAAAGGGAAATCATAAACCGATATTCCAGCGAGCTATTACTTCAGAGATTCAGGAAGTCCGGGTCGATGGTATCTTCTGCAAGGCAACCTCCTGCTTAGAAGGATTAGAAAAGAGCAAGGCCCACTCGATCGACTTTGTGGTCGCAAAGATAGATCCCACTCGGACCGATGATGATTTGATAACATCAGCAGTATCGCTTGCACTCAGCCTGGGTGGGGGACAAGCAATCGCGCTCTCAGAGTCGGGAGAGACCGTCCTAAGCTCAACAAGGATGTGCCCAGTGTGTAAACGTGGATACCTTACCCTCGACCCGGAGGATCTAAGCTTTCACTCAAAGCGCGGAAGGTGCGACTCGTGTGATGGTCTTGGGGTAAATGCGTGCGGAGAACCGTGCCACGGGTGCGATGGAACAAGGATCAATAAGATAGGTCAATCGCTGCGCCTTGCGGATTGCTCGATCGGAGAAGCCTCTCACCTCCCTGCTCACGAACTGATACCCTTTCTTGAATCTATTCCCCTCACATCCCATCAGCGACCAGTTGCTGAACCAATATTTACGGAGATCTCCTCTCGGATAAATCACCTCATCGCTCTTGGGATTGGCACGCTTCCTCTCGATCGTGCAAGTCACACACTTTCAGGAGGCGAGCTTCAACGGCTGCGGCTTGCAGCCGCCATGGGCTCCCCATTGACCGGAGTCCTCTACCTTTTTGATGAACCGAGCGCTGGGCTGCATCCCCGCGATAATCGTCTCGTTCTCAAACAAATAGCGAAGCTCAAAGACGCGGGAAACACAGTGGTCGTGATCGAGCACGATCCTTCAACTATCGCTTCGTGCGATCAGATAATCGAGATAGGTCCCGGTGGTGGTGCAGAAGGTGGACACGTTATCTTTCAGGGATCAGCCTCGTCTTTCTCAAAGAGCTTCGGGGGTGAACGGCTCTTTGAAGTGCACGAATCAACACCCCGATATCACGAGGGTGAGCGAACAAAAGCCAAATCGGAGAGCGAACAAACAGAACCTGCGCCCGCTCCGGCCGTTCTTCATATCGAAGGCTCGTGTCGGACCGTAAAAGATCTCACCCTTACTGTCCCCCTCCAGCGTTTTGTGGCTATCGCTGGTGTCTCTGGTGCGGGGAAAAGTACGCTATTGAACGATATGCTCGCAAAGACCATCTCAGAGGGCCGAAGCTCTCGAGGTCGCGGCGTAGAGACGGTCTTCAAAAACGGCGGGTGTTTTGTCCGCTCCACTTTCGACCTCGGCACTCTTGTTTCAATCGATCAGACACCTATCGGCAGCCATAGCCGCTCGGTGCCAGCATCATATCTCGGCATTTGGGATGACATCCGTAAACTCTTTGCCTCGACTGTGGAGGCCAAAACGCTCGGATGGTCGGCGAGCGACTTCTCTTTTAATGCCGGGCGTGGGAGGTGCGCAACCTGCGGAGGCCTCGGTACGATATCCCTCCAGATGAGCTTTCTCTCAGAAGCATCGATGACGTGTGAAGCGTGTGACGGGGCCCGGTTTATCGATGACATTACCCACATACGCTATCGAGGATATTCAGTGAATGAAGTACTCTCTCTCTCATTGAACGAGGCTCGAGAGCTTTTTTCTGCCCACAAAAAAATCCATCGAATCACAGCGCTCGCGTGCGACCTCGGACTCGGATACCTGACGATTGGACAACGTTCATCCACTCTCTCTGGTGGCGAGGCCCAGAGAATCAAACTCGTCCAGGAGCTTGCACAAAATCGAACCCGCCACACCGTCTACCTTCTTGATGAACCCACCATCGGCCTGCATCGTGCAGATGTTAGAAAATTGGTTTCTGTTCTGCACACGCTCGTCGAGCGTGGCCACTCCGTCCTATGTATTGAACACGATCTCGATCTCTTGATGGCAGCAGATCATGTTATCGAAATGGGGCCTGGTGCCGCAGAGGCGGGGGGACGGGTCATTTTTCAAGGATCACCCGCAGGGCTTCGAGGAGGGAACACGCCGTGGGGGCGAGAGCTTGGCAGGCAGTAAAGAGCTCACCGGCCTCCCTCGTTACGTACTTCAACAGCAACCGCTACCCCCTTTGAACCTGCCCTCACCTCCGAAAGGGGAATAAAAGCGGAATAAATACCCGTCTGACCCGTTTTTGGATTCGGCAAGGAATGGGCGCTGAGCGCCTGAAAACCGGTAACGTTTCCGCGGGAATCGCGCACAACGTCTGTTATTAAAACCGAGTGTCCCCCTCCCTTTGCCCAGGTAATCTGTGCAACAGCACCCTCCCTCAATTCTCTCGGAGTGAGCTGCTCTAGAGTCGTTCGCTGCCACCCCTCTTCCTTGACCAGCCAGCCCACCGGACCGAGGGCTCTTTCATCATCTGTGCGGATAAGTTCATCGTATGGTGGGGTGTCCCTGATCATGATGCGATCGAGGTCGCTCTCTTTCACGAGAAACCGACTCTTCAGAAGAGAACTGATAAATATCGAGCAATCATTTACTCCGAGTTCGTAGGGTTGACCCGCCTCTTTTTTTTCCAACTGGCCTCCTACTGAGGAAAGCCATGTCGAGTCTTGGGAGCCTGGTAATTTCAGAGCCCGGTTTAACTGACGCTGAAGGTCTCCGAGAGCCTTGATAGCATCTTGTACCTGTCCCGGTTCTTCGGTAAATCCACGAGCGTACGGCTCCAAAGCTCTCCGCACTCTCGTCAATGCATCGCTAACCTGTCGCGTCCCATAGCCAGGGGACTCATTGTACCTCTGTAAAACCTCAAACGACCCTTTGTAAATTTGCCATAGCTTTCGGACTTCACCCCCGGTCGGCGAGAAAGAGCTCCCGGAGGTTTGGTTTAAATCATAGACTCCCGAGATAGCACCGGAGCGATATGCTTCTTTAAGCCAGGCGACTATTTCGGCACGAGACTGCGCTCCATCGGGGATTCGATATACCGCTGATGATGTCTGAACTGCGCGATATCCGTTATTGGTGTAGCCAAGTTTGACCTGAAAACCCTCATTGATAACTCCAACCCATCCACCATTCCAATTGAAAGCGCCCAGAGAGGGGGTGGTATTAGAGGGTGGTGGAGTACGTTCTGGCATGAAAGACTTTTTTTACCCCCCTTATTGACGATCTCACGAACGGGTTCGACACCAAGGTCTGTTTCAATTCAAGCCATCGGTAATCCACCGTTCCCACGGGTTCCTTCAAAGGCCATCCTTCACGCATACCGCCCTTTTTCCTCCTCTCTCTATCCTTAACCCGCTCCCCGACAACTGTGCTCTCATCAAGCCGTTTTCCTCAGAGAAGCTGCGACGACTCCCTTGACTTCGGACATCGAGATAAATGCCTCATAGTTGCCAGTTTTGCCCGAACTATCCGCGACTGAGTGCGCAGTGAGCATGTAGAAACCCGATATGTTCCCCTGCGAATCCCTTTTGATACGAGTAATAAAACCTGAATGCCCCCCCCCTTTGGCCCAATGAACCTGGGCTACTACTCCACTCTGAATATCGGCCTCAGTGATGTTATTGAGGGGTTTTCTGGTCCCCAAACCAGATTCATCCACCCAACCTGCTGCCCCCCTGACTCGAGGGTCACCGCTCGAGACAGCCCTGTTGTACGCTTCAATTGGTGAACCGCTTCCAAGGTTATATCCAATCATCACCCTCTGAGACTCTTCTTCTGTTAACTGGCGACCTAAATATCGCGTTAGAACGTCCCTCGTAAAGGTAGAGCAATCGTGCTGACCCAATACATACTCCCTCCGAGGCATTCCTCGAGCAATCTCTGTCGCTGATTGAGACGTTCGGGCAGGAGTCGAGGGAGAGCTCCCATTTGAGGGTCCTGAGGCAGAGGCATTGACGATATTTATTCTTGCAGCCCGTAAAGCCTCCGACACTGCCGATACCGAATGAAGGGCCCTGTTTCCACTCCCGTACATGGTATTGCCCGTGTCTGGGTCAGGCAAAGATGCCCATTCCAGTGCCGCCTCTCGCATCGCAAGATGAAGATTATTATGCTTACCCAACAAATACTCACCAAGCTTTGGTCTCTTGTGAAGTATCAGTGCAATTGCAAGTTTGTCTTGATTCTCCGGCGAAAATTTGTCATTTGACGATAGCCCCGCATACCTCACGGCCTCCACCATGGTCGATGGGATAATCTGATACCTCCCAGCGGCAAAGAGTCGTCCACTCGACTGTTGGCCCATCACCTCGCCTATTGTCATATCAGTAAGGTTTTTACCCAGAATTGAGGCCGCGTTAGGAGTACTTCCGATTATCTCCCCCCCCGAAGTACCCTGGTTCATTGAATTATACCCACCCTCTCCCTTCGATATGAAGGTGAGGATGCTCTCAAAGCCAGTAACCTGAGAACTCGTGAGCTGTCGAAGAGGATCTACCGAAGGATCCAGGATGCTCCCATAGTAGGTCGAAAGCGAAGAACGGGCGCGAGCGGTCAAGGTCGAAATATCAAGGAACGTTGCTTCCTCTTCCTCGAAGAGATTGTAGTTATCCTGAAGCCAAACAATACTGTACGCATTGTTGGTCTGCGCATAATTTAAAAAGTCGTCCGGGCTGACCGACTCTCCCACCGCCGGGAGATAATCGAGCATTCCCTTCGTGCCCCCCCTTCCAAAACCGATAGCCGCTGCCGCTTTAACCGCTTGATCGCTGTAGCCCTTCGCCTTGAGATCCTCGATCGATTTAAGTGCGGCCAACACCTCTGACGCGCCTACCTTCTGCATGAGTCCTACACCATGCTCCGTTAGCTTCTCTCTCAGCTTGTCCCCGAGGGTCTTACTCAACAGATTTTTCTCGACTAATTCGTCTATCTTTTGAGTTACGGCTCCCAAGGAGGGGCTCGAGGCGCGCTGGTCTGCCGGGGTCGGCCTCGGCGTCAGGGAGTCCGGGCTTACCGGGGTTTGAGCTGGGGCAGGTCCGGATGTTTGATGACTTGCTGCTGGCAGACTTCCGTTCATTTGGTGAACCCTTACAGGAACTACTTTCTCTTCACCCAGTCGACCGACCCCGCCAGGAAATGCGCGAAACCAATGAGCTGACTGAGCGTAAATCGAACCCTCTCTAGGGTTATTCAGAGTTCTCAAATCCGGGTAGCCTAAACCACTGACTTTTTCTCCTCCGCTGCCACCAACCCTTGAAACCTCCCGACAGCCTCCCACAACCCCGATATCAACCTTCCCCCACCTCCCAAATCACCCCGGAAGCGCCCTAACTTCTCCAGCTCGCCGCAGATTTCTGCCGCAGATACCGCTCCGAGGTTCGCAAGGGCTGACTTGAGAGAGTGGGCTTCAAAGTGAACAGTCTCGTGGTCTCCTCCTTCGACCGCATCCTTGAGCTGTCGCCAACTTGTCTCGAATCCCGCCAAAAATTCAGTCGCTAGCTCGAGAAAAAAACCCATATCGCCGTCGAGCCGCTCGAGTACTTCCGAGATCATCAGGTCTCGCGAATCTTTCACTGACATTTCCCCCCTCGCATATCAAGCCCCATACACAAGTCAGTCAAACACCAACCTTACGAGCCAAGCGCTGCAACTAACTCCTGCTTGACCGCAGCCAGAAACTCCTCGGTCGTCACAAACGATCCCGTCGGCAGCTCTGCTCCATGGATACAAACGGCGAGATCCTTGGTCATGACCCCCCGCTCAACCAAACCTGTGCAGAGAGACTCAACCTTTTCAGCAAATTCTATCAGCGGTTTGTTTCCATCGAAGGTGCCTCGGTAGTACAACCCCCTCGTCCAGGCGAATATCGATGCGATTGGGTTCGTTGAGGTCGGTTTTCCTTGCTGATGGAGTCGGTAGTGGCGAGTGACTGTCCCGTGAGCCGCTTCTGCCTCAACGGTTTTCCCATCCTCGGTCATTAATACTGAGGTCATCAGCCCAAGCGAACCAAAGCCCTGCGCAACGACATCCGACTGCACGTCGCCATCGTAGTTTTTGCACGCCCAAAGGAAGCCACCCGACGATTTGATTGAGTAAGCTACCATGTCATCAATAAGACGGTGCTCATACCAGATGCCTGCCTCCTTGAACGAGGCGCTGTACTGCTCATCGAATATCGCCTGGAAGATATCTTTAAATCTTCCATCGTATGCCTTGAGGATAGTGTTCTTGGTTGAAAGGTACACCGGCACCCGCCGTTGGAGGGCATACCGGAAACAGCTGTGAGCAAACCCTTCAATAGAATCATCCAGATTGTACATCCCAAGGGCGACACCACTTCCCGGGAACGTGAACACTTCTCGCTCAATAGGTTCTCCGCCCTCTGAGGGAGTAAAGCGAAGAGTGAGGGTTCCTTTGCCCGGAACGACAAAATCAGTCGCCTTGTACTGATCGCCAAATGCATGACGTGCGACGATAATCGGCTCGACCCAGCCAGGAACAAGACGGGGAACGTTCTTGCAGATGACAGGTTCGCGGAAGACGGTCCCACCGATAATGTTGCGGATCGTCCCGTTCGGTGATTTCCACATCTTTTTGAGGCCGAACTCCGTTACCCGTGCCTCATCGGGGGTAATCGTGGCGCATTTAACCCCAACCCCATACCGTTTCACCGCCTCAGCAGCCTCTACGGTTACCCGATCCTCAGTAGCATCACGATTTTGAATTGAGAGATCGTACGACTTGAGAGGCACATCAACGAAGGGAGTAATGAGCTCATCCTTGATAAAACCCCAGATAATCCGGGTCATCTCATCGCCATCCATCTCAACAATAGGGTTTTCTACCACTATCTTTTTCATATCATCCTCTGAATTTCTGACCACAGATCGTGTCCTCTCACGGAAGTAAAAGCCTCGCCTAACGGCTTATTTACCCCATGCCACACGCTTCGATGTTGTATCCCAAAGAGCGTCAATCGTACAACAGTCATAGGTGTAAATCGCCAACACCAACCCGACCGCAAACATCGTTACGCAAGGTACCACTGATGATTCGGGGGGGCTTCAACTCGTGAGCAAATATCAGAATGCGGTGAGCGAGGCAAAGTTAAAAAATTCCTAATCCGTGTAAGTGGCGATTAACGGAAGTTTTTGAAACTATTCTCAGACTAGCCGTCCGGGTCAATTACTTGGATTGTTACCTTATTCCCTTGTGAGAGAACCCGAAATTGAGGTTTTTTCCCCTCGTTTTTCAACGACCATGAATGGGCTGTTCTTTTTATTACCTCTTCGAACCGCGAGATGTTCAGTGCTGCGCTACTGACCGATGCAGCAGAGATAGCTGCCTTATAATGAGCGAACAGCTCTTGAATCTCCCTCTCAGCCTTACCTTCAACGGTTTGGGAGCGCGCTTTTTCCCGTCCGTAGGAATCTCTGAGATCTGCTTTGAAGACATCCCTCTTATAGATGCCCCCCTCTCGCTCCTTCATTATCCGCTGCCAGTAAGTATTATAGCTTTGGTATCGGCTCTCAATTGAACGGAGGTGATAGTTTAATGCGGAGCTTTTGCCCGGAGCTTTATGCAAAACACGAAATTCCCTTATCACCTGTTGATGTTCCCTTAAAGGCTCAAATTGAAGAATGCCCGCAAAGTACTGCTCATATTTTATCCTCAGTTCGGCCAATAACGTCTCAATCGAGGCCAACTGAGTCCGAGCCTCATGCACAGAGCCCGAGGATGGCCGCCGCCCAACTTTTCTCTCCGAATTGGTCATGTCAAATCTCTAGACGGCTTCCTTAAACCGGTCTGTAGGGTCGGCACAATCGCTCATTTTATTAACATCTGGTGTCGCAAAAAGAGGGGGGCTCTTGTATAGTTCCGCCGATTAGAGCGGATTTCTTGGATGGTGGTATGGAGCGATTAGCCGTTATTGTCTTAGCCGCAGGTCAGGGGAAACGGATGAAAAGCGATCTCCCCAAGGTTCTCACCTCAACGGTGGATAAGCCTCTTATTTGTCATACGCTCTCAGCCATTTCTGCCCTTCAGCCAGAGCAGGTCGCGATTGTTGTCGGTCATGGGGCGGCGTTGGTCGAGGAGGCAGTGACCGTCGCGCTAAAAGCGGGCGAGCTGTGCCTTCCTAGCGTCTCCTTTCCTCGACAGGAATCTCAGAGAGGAACTGGCGATGCCGCACGCTCCGCACTTCCATCACTTCGTGGCTTTTCGGGCACTGTCATCATCATTTGTGGTGATACCCCCCTCGTATCACCACAAACACTCTCTGCGATGATAACCGCCCACCGTCGCGAATGCGCAGCGATCACCCTCCTCTCTGCGGTCGTTCCAGAACCTCGAGGGTATGGGAGGATAATCCGTGATGCGTCGGGAGATCTGGTACAGAAGATCACCGAATGTCGGGACTGTTCACCCGATGAACGCCTTATTCGAGAAATCAATACGGGGGTCTACGCTGTCGATGCCGACTTCCTTGCGGAATCTCTTTCTCGGATTACAAATGAGAACGCGCAGGGAGAGTACTACCTCACAGATATCGTCGAGCAGGCTGTATTGGCGGGGAAAAAAGTTCGTGCCCTCCCTGTTTTTGAGTCAGATGAATGGCTCGGCGTAAACACATATCTCGACCTTCATCGAGTTAATCAGGTCATATTGCGCCGACGTATCGAGCAACTCCTTCTCTCGGGTGTCAACATCCTCGACCCCCGCTCCGTGATTATCGACGAGCGAGTCGTTATCGAACCAGGGGTGACAATTGGACCAAACACGCAGCTTTTAGGCGCGACGACTCTCCGTCGGGGCTGCTCGCTCGAGGGAAATAGCTATCTGAAAGACACCTTTGTTGAAGAGGGAGCAGCTGTTAAGTTCGGCGTTCGAGCCGAGCGGTCTATCATCGGCAGGAACGCCTCCGTCGGTCCCTTTGCGCATCTCAGACCCGGTTCGGTTCTCAAAGATTCGGTAAAAGTAGGAAACTTCGTTGAGACTAAAAATGCGGAGCTCGGTGCAAATTCTTCAGCAGGACATCTCACCTATCTTGGTGACTGCACTATCGGTGAGCGGGTCAACATCGGAGCAGGCACTATAACCTGCAACTATGACGGCTTCAAAAAGCACCGCACGATAATTGAGGACGACTGCTTCATTGGAAGTGATACCTGTTTAATAGCACCTCTCTCGGTGGGTGCCAAATCAACCATCGGCGCCGGTTCTGTGTTAAGTGCTGATGTTCCGGCGAACTCCCTCGCTTTGACGCGACCTCCTGTGAAAATACGGCAAGATTATGTCCGCAAGGAGCGGAGAGGAGAATAAACTCGCAGTGGTCCGAAGATCCCTTTTCCCGCGAATCATCCCCGTTTTCCGCCGCAATTCGGGCCAATCTCAATCCATCGGCACAAAATCTCCCATGCCTCTTACGTTCCTGCTCCTGGAGTCTTCATTCAGCCCTCTCAACTATGAAAGAGACGCTGGGCTCGCCTGTTTGATTTCCTAAGCCCCACTCTCTGTCGATTGACGGCTCACTCTCTTTTCCCCTATCGCCCCTCCACTTTTTCGGATATGTCTCAATATTCCCCCTTGCGATGGGAATGCTAACAAACCTCTAATGGAAACAAGCCACGTTTCCCCAAAACTTCGCGATGATTAATATCATTCGCTATTTCCTCTAATCGGTGAAAATCATGCAACATCCGGTTCTCTCTCTCGGGCACGCTCTACCGACACCTACCGAGCTTCAAAAGCCCCCGGCTCATAATGAATCTATCGAGAGAGAAAACTCTCGTTCTCAAACCGAGCTGGACCGTAATCTTCGTCCTAGGACAAATCCACAGTTCGTGCTCGCAGACGCACTCCCTGACACTGATGACCGAACAAAGGCAGTATCTGGCGGAACTCGAAATAGACCGGGTCGAGCTCCCAATCCCCCGACTCCTCCCACGCCGTCAGCAAGAGCTCCAGAGCCTCGACGCGTCCCCACACCTCTTCTTGATAAGTTCGGAGATGACATCAGTAAGCGGGCACACGAAGGTAAGGTAGATGCCGCTTTTGGCAGAGACAAGGAGATCGAACAGGTTGTCCAAACACTTATTCGGAGAACAAAGAGCAATCCGGTCCTAATTGGTGATCCCGGCGTTGGAAAAACTGCTATTGTCGAGGAGCTTGCCCGACAGATTGATGTCGGCTTGATTCCAGAGTTAGAGGGGAAACGGATAGTATCTCTCTCTGTCGGAAATCTCCTCGCGGGTACAAAGCTTCGGGGCGACTTGGAGGAGAGAGTGAAGGGAATTCTCGAGGAAGCAAAGAGCTCTCCCAATATCATCCTTTTTATTGACGAGATTCATTCCGTCGTTGCCGCCGGTGGCTCGGAATCCGGTTCAGACATCAGCAATATGCTCAAACCTGACCTGGCGCGGGGAAAAATTAAAGTTATCGGTGCCACGACCATCGACGAGTATCGTCAACACATAGAGCGAGATCCTGCTCTGGAGCGCCGTTTTCGACCCGTCACCGTCGGTGAACCCTCTAAATCAGACCTCATGGATATTCTGATGGGAGTGAAAAGTTCATATGAATTGTTTCATGGAGTGACCTTTCCCCAGGAGACGATAACAGCGGTCGCGCAATATTCTGATCGATACATTCCCGATCGGCACCAACCAGATAAAGCTATCGACCTTATTGATGAGACCGGATCGCGGGTCAAGTTTCGAAAACACCTCGACAAGACCGCATCCACCATCGTTACTGAGGCAGATGTTGCGGCCGTCATTTCGTCTCTTCGAGGAATCCCAATCGGAAGTGTAAAGCTCGATAAGCTCGCCCGAGTTCGCGAGCTCGAGCCCGAAATGAAGCGACTCATCATCGGCCAGGAAGGACCTATCGAAGAGTTGGTCAAAGCAGAAAAAAGGGAGATTGCGGGTGTTCGCGATCCAAAACGCCCTTATGTGATGTTCTTTCTCGGCGCAACTGGGACCGGAAAGACCTACACGACCCAGGTATTTTCAGACCTGACGAATCGGCCACTCATTCGGCTCGATATGTCCGAATTTATGGAATCACACTCCGTCTCAAAACTAATTGGCTCCCCTCCTGGATATGTAGGGTTCCAAGAGGGAGGACAACTCACCGAGGATATTCGCCGAAATCCTAACGCGGTCCTTTTGCTCGACGAAGTCGAAAAAGCTCATAGAGATGTCCATCGCCTCTTCCTCCAAGTTGCAGAGGATGGACGACTCAGCGATAGCCATGGTCGGGTCGTCGACTTTAAAAATACCATTCTCATCATGACCTCGAATGTCGGAACCGCAGAGCGTCGCGAGCAAAGCTTCGGTTTTGCAGTTCCCGGTGTTGGGGCATCGACCGTTAAAAATGAACAGTCTCGGAGCGACCTGCAAGCGACCCTCCTGCGCGGTGGCTTCCCACCTGAGTTTATAAACAGGTTGGATGGTATCGCGGAATTCAAGCCTCTGAGGGCTGAACAGATGGCTCAGATTGTAGGACTTGAACTAAAGAGACTCGAGAGGACTGCCGAGGGGCTCGGGTATAGCCTTGAAATAAAGCCTGAGGTTCTCGATGTGCTCGCGTCAACGTGTCAGCGAGACGCTGGAAACGGACGGGCAGTGCGAAGAGCAGTCCAGCGACTCATCGAAGACCCAATGTCAGAGTGCATCCTACGAAACGGGCAGGGGCTAACAAGAAAAGTAGAGGTAAAGGTGGATAAAGGCCAGATCGTATTCGAGGCCTATCCTACCGCTGGCACCCAAGCCTAGTGCACCAATATATCTCTCTGGGACACAACTACTCCGCCTCGAGGTTCTCATGAAGTCCTCAGAGGCGGATGGTGGCTTCACTGTCGAGAAGCATCCCACTTCTCGAAGATAGGTCAACCTCTTGACCTGAAGGGGGCTCTTGCCACGCATGGCGCTCAATTCGCCAGCCCCCCCTTTCGGTTTGATTCGTGCACCGCCTGTTTACTGCCCCAGTACCTCTTTGCGCTTCTCTACAAGCGCCTTTTGAAGCTTTTGAACTCGCCGACGGCGACGAAGAGCCATTTTTCTATCGCGGTTTGCTCTTCTTGTTTCGGTAACTTTTGTCAGAGAAGCCATGGCTTCCTCCTGTGAAGAAAAAATAATTGTAACGAAAGCTGATGCGCAGAAATTTTCTGGAGGGCCCTTCCTCGCGCCTCTCTCGATACCCTGAGGGCCAGCATCGTACCCTCGAAATGACCAAACATCAAGAGTATCTTGACCAAAACGGCTGGACATGGTCCGATCAAAAAATGACCAGAAATTGGATTGTTGTTTCTATATAGATAATTTTGCGGGAAATCTTAGCTAGATACGCCTTCCATCAAAGTTTTTTTAATCGCCCAAGCTGAAAAATCCGGTTCGACAAACAAGAGCCAAGGTCCGTAGTTCCATGCAGAGACTCCCTTCAGTGGCAATGCTTTGATACAGGTCCTTAAGGAAGTTGGAGGAGGAGAAGCAAAAGAAGTTTCACCAAAAAAAATGAGGGTGGGTCATGGTAGAGATGGGGCCCGTTGTGAAAAAAACGCTGGCACCATTGCTCAGCTTTCTCGTTTCAGCCAGCCCAGGCGGAGTGAGTGAATTGGGACCCGGAACCCCCGTCTCGAGACCGTTGCCTAGATCAGACAGGCCTGGTCGCGTAATCAAAAGCCCCTCAACCACGCCACCGGGAATCGGGTCTGATCCCGCATCTTCAGGCTTAGGAGCTCAACGAGACGAACATCTTCATGCCACTGAGGGGAACTTCTCTGACAATCCCTGGCTTATGAGCTCTTCGACCCTCAATGAGCTTCGAGCCCCTACTGAGGTAAACTCCCCTTTTAGTGGGCTTGTCACTCCCCCTATTACGCCCTTCAGTGGGCATAGTGCCCTTTTTGATTCGCAAGAAACTGAGGCAACTTCCCCCCCCTCCGTCCGACAGAGAGTTACAAAGTTCGCCGCTCGAGAAAAGTTGAACAGCCTGACCAAGCAGGGACTGATCGATGAGGAATCTGCGAGAAGATTCCTCGAGGATCTTCGGTGGAGAAGAGAGACTCCGGAGCAGTTTGTGCAAATGACGGAGACCATCGACCGTTTTTACGCCGGGGAGATCGGGAGGACCTATTCAAAGGGATTGATGCAATCAGCGGTTTGGCTGGGATATTTTGCCGGGAGTGGTGGTAGCGCGGGCGAGCCCCGAGTGCGGGGAACCCAGGGAGTTTTGGGATATTTGGAGGGATTGGAGAAGGTATTCAAAGAAAAAGAGGCCCTCTTCGACCCTCGCGGGGAGGAGGGATTTCGTACATATTACCTTTCTCGAGGTGTCCCCCCAATATTCCGCATGATGGAAGAACAGCCGTCCTCAACGGATGCCTTACCCCAATCTCTCGAATCAAAGTTATCCCTCCCCAGGGGTGGATGGCTGAAGCGATTGTCAACTGGTCCTCTTGTTGAAACCCTCCCCGGCGAATGTGTTACGGCGGTTCTCAAAACGATGGAAGCTGCGGGCATACCCAATCCACTGGAAACGGGGAAGGATATTGGAAACAATCCGCGCGGATTGGGCGCGCAACTTGTTCACGATTTTGGCTATCAATCGCTAAACCCTCTCGGATCAGCCGAAGAGGTTATCCTGAATTCTTCCTACGGGTCCTTCAGGGTGAATGTTCTCTCACCAAATGATTTTATTAAAGCGGTATACCTGGGCAAAGTTCCCTTGGGAGCTATCGTGCTGCAGAGCAGACACGCAGATATTGACGGAACAAGCCCAGCATCTGCAGGTTTTGATGCTGCTATCCTTCGGGGAAATCCCCTTCCCTTTCTTTGGAATGGATCTCGGAACCCACTCAAAATATACAAGGAGGAAACGAGATCGGTAATTGTTCTCGTTCCCGGCAAACACGGAAATTCCAACAACGAACCCGTTTTTCCCGCACCTCAGGATTTATCTGACTCCCCAAAGGGCAGTCCCTCGCCGAGAATTCCCTTATCAGCGATTCTTCCTCCCGAGGTAACCACTGATGACCAAAAAGGTGATCCGTAAATCCCCCTGAGCGATTCTTCTGGGTTAAACGAATTGCCGGGGTCACCACTTTTGCTCGCAAGGTGGTGACCCAGCGAGCGCCTCAAAGGGTGGATGATACATGCGATACCACATGTCATTCGGGCAACGGATAAAGAAGCGGCCTCTTCGCGATTCTTGATTCGTAAAACAGCTCAGAAAAATCACAGGGAAGGTTTTACGGAGCCCAACTAAATATCCAAATTACGCGTCTTTAGCGCATTATCCTCAATAAATCTACGACGTGGCTCGACTTGATCGCCCATCAGAACGGTGAAAACCCCATCTGCCTCGATTGCGTCCTCAACCCGTACCTGAACCATTCGTCGATTAGACGGGTCCATCGTGGTCTCCCAAAGCTGTTCCGGGTTCATCTCACCGAGACCTTTGTATCGAGTTATTGAGAGTCCTTTTCGACCCCGCTCATCGATAATCCCCACGATATCCTCGATATTAGTAAAAGAGGACACCGTCTTACCTGAATCATCAACAAGCTGATAGGGACCCACCCCGAAAAGGTCTGCTTGCTCAAGTACGCTCACAAGCTGTCGAAAATCAGACCGGTGGAAAAGGGTTCTTCCTACGATTGTCGTTCGCGCAATTCCTTTCCTCCGAGTCGTAACCTCGAGTCGCGTCTCAGTTCCGGCGGTAACAGAGACAACCTCCCGCTCAGCCGTCGGCATCGTTGCAAGCTCACTGAGTAATGATTCCCTGAGCGCCTCGAGCGCCTCTGGAGTCTCAGTCATATCCGATGGCTTTCCTTTTACCCACTTTGCAGCCAACAAAACAATTCGCGGATCGAGGCGTTCGTTTGCAAAATCATGGAGAAGATGAGGTACCCTATTGAGATGCACCACTCCATCTCTCAGCAACTCCCCTGAACTTACAATCCCGTCGGTAACGGAACGCAATGAGACATCCGCGACCCCCCCTGAAATGATGAGGTCTCCGAACTCTTCATCATCCTTCAGATATCGATCAAGCTTGCCCCTCTTTACCCGAAACAATGGAGGCTGCGCGATGTAGAGATACCCTCTGCTAACCAGCTCGTACATCTGCCGATAGAAGAATGTCAAAAGTAATGTCCTAATATGACTACCGTCGACGTCTGCATCGGTCATAATCACGACCTTGTGATACCGGAGCTTGTTGATGTCAAAATCGTCTTTCCCGATACCCGTGCCTAAAGCAGTAATTAAGGTCCGAATCTCTTCGAACGAAAGCATCTTATCGAAACGGGCTTTTTCAACATTCAGAATCTTTCCGCGCAGGGGTAGAATTGCCTGATTTTTCCTGTCCCGCCCCTGTTTCGCGGAGCCTCCCGCTGAATCACCCTCAACAATAAAAAGCTCACAGTCCTCTGGGTTTTCATTCTGACAATCCGCAAGCTTGCCGGGAAGGGAAAACGATTCGAGCGCTCCCTTTCGACGAACAAGCTCTCGCGCCTTTCGCGCAGCCTCCCGTGCTCGCGATGCCTCGAGACACTTTTCGACGATTCCTTTCGCTACTGAGGGATTCTCCTCCAGAAACCGAGAAAGCCCCTCCCCAACTAGGGTCTCTACGATTCCCTTGACTTCGCTATTTCCCAATTTTGTTTTCGTCTGCCCCTCAAACTGAGGCTCGGGAATTTTTACACTAATAACACCAGTTAGCCCCTCCCGGGTATCATCCCCCTGAATCCCCTCTTTCGCGTTTTTAAGGAGATTATTTTTTGTTGCGTAGCTATTGATACATCGAGTGAGCGCCGCCTTGAAGCCTGCAAGGTGCGTTCCCCCTTCGATCGTGTTGATGTTATTCGCGTAGGTAAAGAGATTTTCCTGATACTCTTTATTGTATTGAACAGCTACCTCAACAGCGAGGCTGTCACGCTCAGCCTTCACATGAATGGGAGGTTCATGAAGAGGACTCTTTGCGCGATTAATGTGTTCAACAAAACTTCGAATCCCCCCTTCGTAAAAGAATTCTTGCGTTTTGGCTATCCGCTCATCAACGACGATTATTCGCAGACCAGCATTAAGAAATGCTAATTCGCGACAACGATGCACGAGAGTATCCAGACTGAACGCATTTGTTTCGCGGAAAATCGTGTGATCAGGGAAGAAAGTTACGGTCGTACCCGTTTGACCCGCATCACCTATTACCTCGAGCGAGCCAACTGGCTCACCACGCCGAAACTCCATGAAGTGCCGCTTTCCGTACTGGCATACCTCGACCCTAAGCCACTCGGAGAGCGCGTTCACAACTGAAACCCCTACTCCATGAAGTCCACCCGACACCTTATATGCCGATTTTTCAAACTTCCCCCCGGCGTGCAGCTTTGTGAGAACTACCTCAACCCCACTGACTCCCTCTGTTGCATGAATATCAGTGGGAATACCGCGACCATTATCCTCCACGGTAACAGAGCCATCCGAATGAAGAGTAAGCACAATACGGGTGCAATATCCCGCAAGAGCCTCATCAACTGAGTTATCAAGAATCTCGTAAACAAGATGATGATAGCCTCTCTCAAAGGTATCTCCGATGTACATGCTGGGTCGCATGCGCACCGCCTCGAGTCCTTCGAGTATTTTGATCTGGCTTGAGTCGTAAACGGGAGCGGTTTCTTGAGATGACATACACACCAGCGTGAGGAGGGGGACCGGCAACGACCGGGGCACGGAACAGACTGACAGTTGAGCAGAGGGACTTCGTAACCGACCCGGTCAGCGGCGACGCCCGGAGTTTAGTACCGCGCCTTACCACCAAACTACCGATAAAATCGCCGAAAACAAGACCTTAAGAGTATATCTATCAGTCAGAAATCGTCAAGTTTAAGGGGGATGTCGGAGGCTCTTGGCTTCCCCTCTGAGGCCACTAGAGAGGAACTATAACTCCACCCCGCACTTCACATACTTGAACCGAAGACTCTGTTTTCAAAACACCGTGGTACGCATCGGTTGATGTTACGATTACCTGACGTCCCTGCTCAATCATTAGTTTAAAGAAGTAGTCGGAGCGGTGAGCATCGAGCTCTGCGTCAACATCATCAAGGAGAATAATGGGGCTTTCCCCGCGATGAGCTTCGATCAACTCCAAAATAGCGAGCTTGAGTGCAAGGACAATGCTGCGTGCCTGCCCCTGACTTGAAAACTCACGAGCCCCCCGACCCGAGAGGGTGAGAACAAGGTCATCCCGATGGATGCCTAGTCTCAACAAGCCGGTTGATACCTCACGGGAAAAATCCCGAGCAAGTGCCTCCAACACCTCCCCCTCGGAGGAGTACCCCTCGACCGGAGAGCGATATTCACCGGAGAAGAACTCCCCGGGAGAGCTCGTAAAGCGCTCGTACAAACTTGCGGCTCTCGGAGTAAGCTCCCTCGTAAATCGAGCTCTCGCTTTGAAGATAGGGAACATCTCCCTCGCGAGAACCTGGTTCCACGGTTCAATTACTCGGTAGTTTGTCTCCCCCCGTTTAATCAGAGACATCTTTGCACGAAGAGCCCGCCCATAATTGACCAGTGAGACCATGAGGGAGGGGTTCTGGTCAACAAGATGTCTGTCAAGGAGCGCACGACGTTCCGCCGGCCCCCCCCGCACAAGCTCAGTGTCTTGCGGACAAAAGGTAATAGTGAGGAGCCTACCCAAATAGTCTTGGGGAGATTCGACCCGTTTGTCGTGAACAAACCCCTGTTTGCCCTTCGGTGATATGACCAACCCGAGACTGAATGGACCTGCCCGGTCGTTCACCTCACCTGAGATAGAGCAGGATTCATATCCCCAACCTATCGCCTCTGCGGAGCGGGGGGTTCGAAACGATTTAGTTGACCCGAGAAAAACGGCGGCCTCAAGTAGATTCGTCTTTCCCTGACCATTTTGTCCCACGATCAGGTTTATGCCGGGAGAGAATTGAAGACCTGTCCCGGCAAAATTGCGAAACCTTTCGATATGAAGCTGTTTAATGTACACCCGAGGCTGCCTCAGTTCCGTTAATCACCTGCTAGTTCGAGGCTCCTCCCTGCTTCTGGTCGTCATCAGGATTGAGGCGCATCGGCATCAATATTGCGAACGACGCTGGGTCGGTTCTTCCCCAAAACTTTCCGGGGAACGAGCCACCATAAAGCTCGAAGCAAAGGTCTTGATCCTCACCGAGGGCACTTATAAGGTCAATGAGCGATCTAACGTTGTACCCCACGCTAAAGGGCTTTCCATCATAATCGGCAGACAGCTCTTCTGATGCATCACCAAGATCGGCACTCGAGGTAGATACCCGGAGACGTCCTCGCGACAAGTCCAGCTGGACACACTTCCAGCTCTCGGCAGCTAGGAGGGATGCCCGGCGAAGAGCTCTCAGAAGCTCCCTCCCATCAACCGAGATTATTGAGTCTCGATTTGGCGCATAAAGCCTCTGATAAGGCGGGAATTCCCCATCAATGAGCCGGGTGCACAACTCGACGTTCCGGGTCCTCACCACAAGCATCCCCTCGATAATGTCAAATTCAACCTCTGAAACGGGCTCATCATCGAGGATTCGCCGCAGTTCCGAGAGTCCCTTTTTGGGAACAATAATCTGTTCGGTTATCGAGGGAGGAATACAGGGCCGACTCACTGTGGCAAGCCTGAACCCATCGAGTGCTATTGATCGGAGCGAAGCATTCCCCGACTCAGAGCTGGCAGGTTCAACCTCAAAACAGATTCCGTTGAGGTGATATCGGGTTTCGTCGTGACAAACTGCGTAAAGAGTCTTGGATATCATCTCTGAGAGGTGATGCGAAATAACCCTCCCCCGAAGCTGAAGACCCAGTCCTTTGAAGTTTGGATAATCGCTTCCACTCGCCCCAACAAGTGCAAGACGAGC
>OMIW01000039.1 GCA_900299205.1 Pseudomonadota bacterium | reverse complement strand
AGGGTTTCGAGGATGTCTTCTCAGATATTTTCAGCACCTTTTTTGGGGGCGGTGGAGCCCAGCAAGGGGGGAAGCGAACCCGTGGCCGAGCAGGAAGGGATCTCAGATATGACCTTGAGGTGACCTTTGAGGAGGCGGCATTTGGCGTAGAGCGGGTTATTGAGGTAATGCGCCGAGCGGCGTGTACTGGCTGTGGGGGCAGTGGTGCCCAGAAGGGGACAAGCCCCGAGAGCTGCCAGCACTGTGGGGGGCAAGGGCAGGTTAGATCCCAGCAGGGCTTTTTCACCGTTAGTCGCCCGTGTCCCGTTTGTTCGGGGAGCGGTAAGGTAGTTAAAAGCCCTTGCACCGAATGTAACGGTCAAGCCCTCAAAATGCGTCAAAGTAAGATCAACGTCCGAGTTCCTGCGGGAATCGACGAGGGGCAGAGGCTCAAGCTTCGGGGTGAGGGTGAGGCAGGTACCGAGGGAGGTCCGGCTGGGGATCTCTATGTTCAGATTAACATCAAAGAACACAAAATTTTTCGTCGAGAAGAGCACGAAGTTATTTGTGATTCCGTGATACCGTACGCGACCGCAGTATTGGGTGGAGAGATTGAGGTGCCAACCCTCGATGGAAAAATTAATCTCAAGATTCCTGCTGGTACACCGTCGGGGAAGGTGTTCCGGCTCCGAGAAAAGGGGATTGTTGTCCTTGGGACCAGTCGGCGTGGCGATCAACATGTGCGAGTCATGGTCGAGGTGCCCAAGCGACTCTCAGAAAAACGGCGTAAGCTTCTCGAGCAGCTCGCTGAACTCGATAAGGAAGAAGGAGAGTCGGCGGGACGGAGCGGGATCTTCGACGGGATAAAAAATTTCTTTACATGAGTTAAATGTAGTCGGCGGTTCTTGAACCGACCCATGGTCAAAGAGAGTCGCAATCGGTGTGATTAACGCCCTCTCATAAACCGAGCGGCCCCGAATAACAACGCACTGACCACCATCACAACTACACCCAACGCTGAGGCTATCTCAATTCCATCTGGTCGAGCGGTTAGTGCATAGAGGACCTTTGCAATTGGATAAAATCTCTCCTCGCGGGCTAGGATGAGACTGTCGCTGACCTCAACCATAGCGAATGCAAAGCAAAGGATTGCGCCAGTTGCGATATATCGACTGAGCAGCGGTACGGTGATGTGGCGCGCAATGGAAAGCGGGCGCGCACCTACCGACCGAGCAGCTTCTTCGTAGGTAGCAGAGGTCTCGGCGAGTCCGGCAGTGACGATGCGCACCATGAAAGGGAGACGTCGAATTGTATAGGCAATTGCGAGCAGTGGTAGGGGGTTGATTCCTGAATCTAGCACGGTCCCCGAGAATGCTCCCAGGTATCCGAATGCGAAGAGCATTCCTGGGATTGCGAGAGGCGAGAGGGCGACGAGCGAGAGGAGATGTTTGCCGGGAAGTTGCGATCGAACTACTAACCACGCAACCCCGGTGCCGAGAAGGATAACACCCAGAGAGCTCACGAGAGCGAGGCCAAGGCTGGTGCGAAGTCCAACAAGGGTGAGAGGGTGCGAAAATACGACAGAGAGGTGATCAAAGGTGAATGATGTGGGCAGAACGGTGAAAAACCACCGATTAGCGATGGCGATAAAGAGGATTCCAAGATGAGGAACGATTGATAGTGTGGTGAGGAGGGCGAGGGGCCCGATAACTCCGACAAGTTGCCACCCGGTGAGTGGGCATCGAGGTAGAGCTGCACCTTCACGAACAGAACGCTCTGCAGCGTGCTGTCGTGTGAAAAAGTCGCTGAGAGCGAAGAGGCCAAGGCTCAAAGCTGCAACGGCAAAAACAAGAGCATATCCAACTGAATTTTCGTGGAGATCGGTCAGCATATTGAAGATTTGCACCGATAGTACCGAGCGATATTCAAAGAGGAGAGGTGTGCCGAGATCAGTGAAGCTCGAGACGAATACGAGGGTGGTCCCAGAGATGATTGTTGGGAGTGCAAGGGGGAGGGTGATGTGGATGAGTCGCGAGGAAGCAGAAGCGCCGACGCTGCGTGCTGCTTCGTGGAGACTCAACGGCTGCTGCTCAAAGGAGCTGATAAGTTGGGCCACGATAATTGGATAATAGTGCAGTACCTGAAGGATGCCCACCGCAGTGGCGCTCCCTGTGGGTAGCCAGTCTATGGGATGAGATGTCCATCCGAGGTACATAAGAAACAAATTGACACTGCCGAAACGTCCTAATAGTTGGCGAAGGCCAATAACCCCGATAAATGGCGGAAGGAGAAGGGGAACGGCGAGGAGGAGGAGAACCAGTCGCCGCCCAGGAAAATCTTTGTAAGCGAGAAGCAGCGCAACCGGGATTGCAACGAGGGTGGTTAGGATCGATACCGAAAGAGCCAATCCGAACGAGTTAAACGCAATCTGAACTACATATGGGTCCTCTAGGAGTGTGAGCATCGGAGATATGCTGAACCTTCCATCGCTGATGAGGGCGTTTTTGGCTATTGAGAGGAGGGGGTAGACCAGAAATAGTAAGAGGATGATCCAGATAATTGCCCCAGTGAGCCACAGGCTAGGATAGAAATATCGCCTGGGGCGAGGACTTCTGTTGTCACGCCCGGAAAAGGTAGCTGGTGACGGTCGGTTAGAGAGCGATCCATTCATACGGTGAGGCTCCTTTTGGTGAGGGTTAATTAGCCGCCTTACCGTCCGCTATTCTCTATAATTTCGGCTATATCGGCGGGCTGATAGCTCACTTCAATCGTCATACCGGGCTGGAGCAGAGTGGTCCGACACGAGGGGATCGCCACGGTGATCGTCTGAGAGGGGGTACATCGAATAACAACGTGGGTCACGGGTCCAGTAAAGGTAATCCCCTCAATGCACCCCGAGATGCGGTACTCACTGGCGCTCGGAAAGCTGAGATAATGAGGACGGAGCACGAATCGTCCTCGGGCTCTCGCGGACAACTGATGAGTTGATTCGATCTCATCCGGTAAGATAATCAAGGGTGAACCATTTTCTGCACCCTCTAATAGCACCCCCCAATGTTGTTCGTGGCGGGTTACTGTACCCTCAATTATCGATGCCTCACCCATAAATCGGGCAACAAATTCATTCCGAGGGCGGTGAAAGAGCGCACGGGGTTCGCCAGACTGCTCTACCCGGCCCCGATTGAGGAGCGCTATTTCATCCGCCATCGAGAGCGCCTCTTCAATATCGTGCGTGACATAAACCATCGTGGTGGGCAGGGTGTGGTGGAGACTCAGTAGCTGCTCGCGAATGTCGTGCCTCAGGTGAGGGTCAAGATTTGAGAGCGGTTCATCAAAGAGCAGGACCGCAGGTTTGAGCGCGAGTGCTCGAGCGAGCGCAACCCGCTGTTGTTGGCCACCTGAGAGTTCGCTTGGCATCCGATGGGCGAGGGGGGTAAGGTGGGTGAGGGTGAGAGCGTGGTCTATCCTTGATGCGATTTCGGCGCGATCCATCCGCCGTTGTGTCAGTCCAAACCGAATATTTTCAAGAACGCTCATGTGCGGCCAGAGCGCGTATTGCTGAAACACAATACCAACATTTCTCTCTTCCACCGGAATTTGACTCACCTCGCGGGAATCGAACCATATCTCCCCCGATGTTGGGGAATCGAGCCCACTTATCAATCGAAGAAGGGTGGTTTTTCCGCAGCCCGAAGGGCCAAGGAGAAAGAAGAGACTCCCACTCGGGATGGTCAGCGAAACATCATCAATAGCGGTGGTGCTTCCAAAATGGCGATAAACGTGGTTGAGTGAGATCGTGGTCATGGGCGTGGTAGTGGAAGTGTTGTTTCAGAGCAGGGAGTGCTCGAAAGGGGAGTTGGCTTTAGTTAAAGTTTGTCGGAGAGGAAGTCGCTGAGAGAGAACACATCTGGTGATGAAGCGTGGACAGCATGCCACGGCCAACCGAATTAGTTCAATCAGAATATCATCCCGCAAGTCATCACCGCATACGAGGGAGGGTATATGAACTTCAACAATATCATCGTAACGACCGATTTCTCGGAAGCATCTGAGGCTGCATTCGACATTGCGGCTTATGAGGCGAAAAATAGTGGTTCGCGGGTAACGCTCCTCGCGGTAGTGCAGGACTGGGTCGTACCACCTGAGCTTTACTCTTCGATCTCCTATCCCGAGAAGATTAATGAATATCGGGAGACGATTCGGGGGGACGCTAAAGAGCGTTTAAAGGAGATGCTGGGCAAGTTTCACGGACAGAAGGTCCATCCTGTCGTCATCATATCATCTCGGTCAGTTCCCAAGGAGATAGCTGAGTATGCGAGGACAGAGCATGCTGACCTTATTGTGATGGCAAGCCGTGGTAAAGGGGTGCTTGAGCATATGTTTATGGGAAGTGTGCTCCAGAAGCTCCTTTCGATAGCTCCGTGTCCAGTATTGGTGGTGCCGGTGAATAAGGGGGAAAAGAGTGCTGATTAGGAGGGATAGAGAGAAGCTGGGGCTGGTTGATCGAGAGGGACGAAGTTATGCCTTGAGATCTTGGTCAGCCGTCGTCCCCTGGATTATAGCCGCGAGATTGAGGACTCTTCCCGCTGCATTGTGTCCAGTCATATTTGCGGCAGCGGTGGCATATTCAGCAGGTTCCCACCGATGGGGATTGTGGGTTGTCGTCGCGATATGTGGCTCGCTGATTCAGGTAATCTGTAATTTTGCGAATGACCTTCACGATTTCTTAAAGGGGGCCGATACGGATGCTCGAATTGGCCCTCAGCGGGCGGTGCAGGCAGGGCTGATATCGCCAAAGCAAATGCGGTATGCCTTGCGTATTCTCGTTGGTATATCAGTGATTCTTGGAATCGTGCTGGTATTTGCAGGGGGGTGGCCAATCCTTGTTATCGGTATCGT
>OMIW01000038.1 GCA_900299205.1 Pseudomonadota bacterium | reverse complement strand
ACCAACTCGCCAAGCCCCACGACAACCCCAAGCGCAACCGCTACGGCGACCTCGACGGCAACGAGCACACCGACTCCTCAACCAACTCAGACGCCAACCACCACCCCGTCATCAACGGCAACGGCAAGCCCCACCCCGACAGCATCCGCCACACCAACTCGAACGGCTACCCCGACCGCAAAACCAAAACGCAGGAGGGAAACGGTGAAAATTGATCTGGCGCAAATAGGTCGGGTAAAACGCTCTCGATCCGAATTTGAACTGTTAACGGTGACCATCGATGATGAGGATAACCCGGAGCCTTTGAAGAGAGCACCTGTATCGATTACCTGCTCGAATGCCGACCGAACCGTTGATGCCATGACGAGAAGTAATTCCAAGGGTATCGCGGCATTCACGATGGCCGATACTAAGGCGGGGATGAGTTGCAGGGCTCAAGGGAGGTTCTTCGGGTCGATTGAGCGGAGTAATCGAGTCCGCCTTCGGTAACGCGACTTGAGTTGGCGGGTTGAGGCTAATTACGCCATTGCGGCCTGCCTTCACGGATTCGCTCTCAGACGATTGATCGCTGTGCAAGACGGTACTACTTTGAGAAGAGAAAGGGGACAGGGTGGGAGAAGGCTGAATCCCAAAGTATCGCCCGCCCCAGCTCACGAGTCTTGCGCGGAACACCCGAATTGCCCCTCCTGACCTCCCCCCTTGCAAAACCGACCCTCCTCGTGTTCAATCCCTCCATTCCGTTTCACTCCGTCTCCCCCGTTTCGCCTACCCCCCCATCTTCCCACCTTTCCCTATGGACCCTCTCACCAACTCTCTTATCTGGATCACCGGCGCCAGCAGCGGCATTGGTGAAGCGTTCGCTGTCGAATGCGTGCGCCGGGGAGCGCGGGTTGCGCTCTCGGCCCGTCGCGCCGATTCACTCGCCGGATTGGTTGAGCGGATAACCACCCAGTTCCCTGGCACGACTCCTCGAGCACGAGCCTATCCCGCAGATGTATCATCGCTTGATTCCCTTCAGTCGGTTGTTGCTGCGATTGAGAGCGAGATGGGCGCCATCGATATTGTGGTGGCAAATGCAGGTATTAACGAATATGTCTCACTGAACTCGTTCTCGACAGAAAAGTTTCTCTCGGTAATGAATGTCAACTATGGCGGATTGCTCCGGTGTATCGAGGTAGTGCTCCCTTCGATGCGCAAACGGGGGAAGGGGCGGATTGTGGGGGTAGCGAGTATCGCGGGTTTCCGGGGGCTACCGACCTCGGGAGCGTACGGAGCATCAAAGTCGGCAATGATTCACTTCCTTGAGAGCATTCGGTTTCAGCTCGAACCGATAGGTATCGGGGTAACGATAGTCAATCCCGGTTTTGTTAAAACCCCGATGACCGATACGAATGAGTTTCACATGCCCTTCTTAATGGAGTGCGACGATGCGGTCAGATGTATGGCAGACGGCATCGGGCGAGGAGACTCCGAGGTAACCTTCCCGTGGCTCTTCTCACGATTGATGAAGTTGGGACGCATTCTTCCCTTTCCCCTCTATGCCTGGATTGCACGAACGATATGGTCGCGGATGGAACACGGAAAAGAGTAGCAGTTGTCGGAGGTGGAATCTCCGGTATTACGATTGCCTCGCTTCTCTCGGGGAGTGTGCCGGTCAATGGGGTGGCGGATCGGGTTGGATCATCCCGGTCCGTCTCTTCACCGATTCCTCGTGCACACGATGTCGTGCTCTTCGAACGCGAGGGACGGATTGGAGGGCACACAAACACCATAGTCATCCCTGATGGGCCCGATGCGGGTGCCTCGGTTGATACCGGCTTCATCGTCTGCAATCCTGTCAATTACCCCCATTTTTACCGTTTTCTCGATCTTCTCGAAGTCCCTCGGCGTGATGCTGAGATGACATTCGGCTTTTTCGACGAAGCAAGCGGACTCCAGTATCGCGGTCCCGACTTGATCGATCTTCTCCGCTCGCCCGGAAATTTCCTCCGCCCATCATTTTGTCGGATGATCATGGAGCAGCGACGATTTAATCGACGCGCCCTTGAGGATCTTCGCTCGGGACGTCTGCGAAACGAAACGCTCGGGGACTATGTTCGCGCTCTCAACCTCAGCGATGTCTTTATTGCCCACTACCTCATTCCCCTCGCCGCTTCTATTTGGTCAAGTCCTGATGCCCATATTCTTGAGTTTCCCGCAGTTACGTTTCTCACTTTTTTTCGCAATCACGGAATGCTCGAACTCCACACCCGCCCCCAGTGGCAGACGGTGATAGGAGGCAGCCACACCTATCTCCGAGCGTTCGAAAGGATTTTTCGGGGTACGATTCGCACCGATGCACCAGTGTGCAAAATCGTCCGAGATGCAGCCCAAGGCGGGGTCGTCCTTACTCTCGGAAATGGGACAGACATGGCAGAGGCAAGAGCTGGTCTCAATACCGAGCGTTTTGATGCCGTTATTCTTGCTTGTCATGCTGATGAGGCTTTAGCGCTTCTTGCCGATCCCTCGCCCGCTGAACAGGCTGCTCTCGGCAGTTGGCGGTATCATCGCAACCGAACGATTCTTCACACCGACACCTCGATCATGCCACCCCGTCGTCATCTCTGGGCATCGTGGAATTATTCGTTGCGGGGGAAGAGTGCCGGGGATAGTGCTCGACAAATCACCACCCCCATTCCCTGCTCGCGACAGGAACAGCTCCCTACCGCTCCCGTCTCAATCACCTACTCGATGAACCGACTTCAGGGGCTCCGCACCGCCCGTGAATATCTGGTTACTCTCAATCCCGCCGTACGCCCCCGCGAAGAAACGATAATCTACGAGACGGTATACACCCATCCCGAGTACACAACTCGCTCCGTTGCGAGCCAACACGAGATCGCCGCGCTCCAAGGTGAGCGCAACACCTTCTACTGTGGAGCCCATCTTCGGTATGGCTTCCATGAGGACGGGGTCGTGTCGGCCCTCGCGGTGGCGAATACGTGGGGGATCGCGGGATTCGGTAGTCAAGGAGGGTGAGTGAGGCCAAGGCCTAACGATACGGGCGATAACTTGATGACGAGTCACCTCCTCTTCAAGGGTTCTGTCTGGCATCGCCGTCGCCGAGAACTGGATCATTCATTCGCGTATCCCCTGATGATGCTCGCGCTGGATCTTACTGAGGGGGCTCCCTCACCGCGGTATCCCCTTCTCTTTGGCATCGATACCATCGCGCTCCTCTCGATTCGGGATCGCGATTTCATGTACGAAAAAGATGGTGGGCGCACTCACTCAACCGATGCAACTCTGGGGCCGCTCCGCAAACGGCTCGTCTCGTTTATCGAGCAACATGGTGGCTGCGTCGATGGGGCGCGGATCCTCCTTCTGACAACCCCTCGAGTATTGGGGTATGCGTTTAATCCCGTCAATTTTTACCTCATCGAGCGGGAGGGCATCATTGATCAGCTCGTGTGTGAGGTCCACAACACGTTCGGACAAACGCACCGATACTTCGCGTGGCGGCACGGGGTGAATAGCCACAAAGGCGGGAAAGTACCCCGAGAAGAATCGCAGTTTGTTTTCCCAAAAATGTTTTGTGTATCGCCTTTTCTCGACCGAACCGGGATATATCGGGTAGCGGTCACTCGGCAGGACAAAAAGGAAATCGGAGAACAGGTTGAGTGCGACTCGTCTGATGGTGTGCGGGCTGAAATGAGGCCACTCGTCGCGAAGTCTGCCATGTCCCCCCGAACCGAAGGCTCCGCCATTAATCACCTCTCAATAACGGTCGAGCTGTTTCATAGCAGCAAGCCCGATGCGGGCTGGGAGGATACTCTCTCAACGATAGCCTCTTCTTCGACGAGTTTTTCACATCCATCGTTCGCAGCTGGTATTACCGGCTCGCTGTGCCCCCTCACCCCGCGATCACTTATTACCACCCTTTTGGCCGTCCCCGGTACGGGATGGCTTACCATGATACGAATATCATGGCACGCACTCGTATTGATTGCCCGTCGGGTAAGCGCTTTTCCCCTTTTGCCCCTCGTTGAGCCAAAAGATACGTATCGTGAGAGGAGTAGGGTTGAGCGGTGGCGGGCAGGAACGTTGAGAATTCTAACGAGGGGGAGATTTGAAGGGTAATGAAAAGCAGACGATCCTCCCTCTCACCTCTGCCTTCTTTCCTCTTTTCTTTCCCTGCTCGCGATATCCCCGCTCTTTAAAGAAAGGTCTCCACGAAGAACGCAGCTTCTCGGCCAATTGAGTCAGACGACGCAATCCTTTTTGCTCGCTAAAAACAGAGTCGCCTCCGCATCTCTCTGAGCGTCAGAGCTCAGAGAGATGCAATTTCAGCGACCATTATCGATGACGTATGGCGCGGCAAAGGTGGGCCGGCCATTCAGAAACGCGAATTAAATAAAGATAACAACGATTTTATCCGTGTGTATCTGTTCTACAAAATCAACAACCTGATCTTGCAGAATGAACTACTTCTTCAATCCCGAACACGCCTCGACCCTTTTTGCCTCAACTATTTTTACCGCTTGGGCAACCAACCCGCGGAAGAGAACGCCCGAAGCGCGCAAGCTCAACGGCTTCTTTGCCCTTTGGTAGCAGAAGTTGCACTTCTTCTTCGAGGTCAGGAATTCTGACTCGGTACAATTCCGCGAGGCTATCGCTCTGTTTGCAAGATCCTCAGCAGTAAGAGCAAACCTATCCGACTGTTTCAGTGTGCACGAAGCGTCTGCAGCGAAGCACGACTGCAAGACCTGGGGGACCTGCTGAGAAACGCATGCCTGAGTTGCTGGACAGAGCGGACCTTTGGGCTGAGCTGTCGCTGTTGGGGTCGGAGTAGGGGTAGGGTCCACACCTTCAGCCACCGCAGGCCCAATTTCCACACTCGCGAATACCGACAGCGCAATGAGAAAACGATTAGCAACTCTCTTCATTTTTTATCCCTTTTCAAAGATACCTCCAAAGCTCTCCTCTGGCTTCTCAGTCTCGACGCTCCGTTTTCGAAACTCCTCCTGTTATAGTCACATGGCGCCGAGCAACAACATAGGATCATGAATAAAAAATCTCGTTGAAACCCCTCTCATCTTCGCCCTTTCAGGGGGAGAGGGTCTTAGGGAGCCCGTCCATACTCGACATGCGAAACAAAAAGGGGGACGGCCATGTTACTAGCCCCCCCCTTTTCTTGCTTTTTTCGGAGAACCTGGTTTATCAGGTCATGGTTCCTCAGAGTTGCCTCTTAGTATGAACCACCCCGTCCACCGCCGCCGTAGCCACCACCGCCACCGGAACGACGCGGACCATCGGAACGCCCACCGCCGTAGCCACCGCCCGAACGATAGCCACCACCACCGCCGCCACCCGAGCGGTAACCACCACCACGGTTATCGCGGGGAGGACGATCGCCGAAATCGCGCTTTGGACGAGCCTCGTTGACCTTGATCTGGCTTCCTGCGAACTCTGTTCCGTCAAGAGCACTAATAGCCGCTTCGGCCTGCTCATCTTCAAGCTCAACAAATCCGAATCCACGGGATTCACCCGTATCGCGATCACGGATTACCGCGCACGAGAGGACCGGGGAGAACTCTTCGAAAAGTTGACGAAGTTCCGCGTCGGTGATGGAGAAATCTAATCCTCCAACATACAATTTTTTCATACGATTAGGCCTCTGAGAGACTACTACTTGCTAGAACGTGCCAATGACTCGTACCAACCCGGCAACGTGCCATGAACACCCGATTTTTCCGAATACTGAGGCCTAAAAACTCGACTGGAACATGACTGACGGCGCTTGGACAATGAGCGTTCGGAAATCCCTTCCGAACCACCTTTTCATCTAAATACCTGCGAGCGTTATCCGAATGAACGAGTTCACCGAGCAGCAGTAAACTATCATGATAGTATACGATAATCGCTCCTCGTTCAACTAAATACCGGCCACTCGACTCAAATCCCTATTGACATTCAGAAAAATATCCTCTGGCCTTCTTATTTCCACTTTCTACGCCCCTAGCTACCCCCGAAGAATTTTGTCTATACTCGAGTCCAAACCTCCCCCCCCGTGCATTCGTATCATCAAAGGAGACCCATGACCGACTACCTCTCTCACGGCTCGGCCGCTCTCGCCTCCGACTCCGCATCCTCAGCCTCTCACCCATCTCCCGCCGCATCGTCGCCCGTCGCCGCCACCCCACTCTCTGAAATTGAGGCAATCGCCCGTGAAGGCATCGACCTTCTCGGTGAAGCGTTCATGGATGGTCGCTGGTCTACACATCAACTAGACGAGACGATGGTCGGGCTCTTTACGGCTCAGAATGACCCTCAAGGAGAGCTACCTCTTTCTCGGAAGATAGCCAGGCACCTCCGACTTTTTCGGTACCTGGCTGCATCTCGTCTGGCCAATCTTCAGCACGGGATTCGGGGGCTTCAGGTTGCTCACCGCCATTATGACCTCGGCAACGATCTCTTTGAGGCGATGCTGGATCGCTCCATGACCTACACTTGCGGGGTCTGGCGAGGAGCAAAAAATCTCGAAGAAGCTCAGCGAGCCAAGCTTGAGCTCCTCTGCCAAAAGCTCGAGCTCAAGGTGGGGATGACGATCCTCGATATCGGCTGCGGTTGGGGTAACTTCGCGGAGTTTGCGGCACGCGAGTATGGAGTTTCGGTGACAGGGGTCACCATCTCCCGGGAGCAGGCAGTGTACGCAAGAAAACGGTGCGCAGGTCTACCAGTCACGATCCTTGAGCAAGATTATCGCGAGCCGGTCGGCACCTTTGATAGGGTCGTCTCGATTGAGATGATCGAGGCGGTAGGAAGAAAAAATCTCGGCGCGTTCTTCGATGCGGTCTACCGCGCCCTCGAACCCGATGGAATCTTTGCCCTTCAGGCGATCTCGTCCGAGACGGCAACTCGGTATTCATCTCCCCGCGTTGATGAATTTCTCCTCTGGATTTTGAGATATATTTTCCCTAACGGCTATCTGCCCACTCTACCAGAGTTGGCGACCCCGGCCCGCTCGTCATTCATCCTCGAACATCTGGACAATCTCGGTGACAGCTACGACAAAACATTAATGGCGTGGGACCAAAATATTTCCTCGCGGTGGTCAACGCTCGATGCGCGGTACGATGAACGGTTTCAGCGGATGTGGCGCTTTTATCTGATGTCGTGCGCAGCTCTGTTCCGCTCACGGATGGTTCAGGTCTATCAGATGGTGTATCGGAAAGCGCAAGAACGATAAACTTCAGACGGACAATCGGATTCACTGAACACAAGATGGCGGCTATCTCTCACTAGCCCTGAAATAGCTGCTCCAGGCGGCCGAGACACGCGCTTTCACATATTTGGAGAATTCGCGGCCCCGGCGAATTCTCACGAGGTCGTGCCCAGAGATGCTGCCATCTCTGCTGCGACCCGTCTTCCGTACTGGACCGCGTAGTTCGTTCCTCGATCCTCCGGGTAAATCTGCGCCATCGTCGAGAGCCAGATCCCTTCAATCGGGGTACGAAACGGGGGAATCAGCGAAGAATAGTTTTTGATGACAACAGGCTGACTGTACTGTGCTCGCCATACCGACGAGCCGATGATCCAATCGGGCGCGAACTCGGGAAAGAGTCTTTGGAGGTGCGGAATGGTATATTGGACGAGTTCTTCGTCTCCCATGTGATACAGGGGATCTGTTGTTGGAAGATACTTGGACAGATAGGCGATATGTTCGCCACCGTACTGCTCCGGACTGTCGAAATTAGTGTGTTCAATAACTCCAACAAACGGAAATGCACTATCAGCAACGTTCAGCCAGTAGGTTGAAGAGAGGCTGCGCCTCAGTCGAAGAACCAAACACACATTACCGAGAAACGGAATCTGCGCGCACCGCGAGCGATACTCTTCGGGGAGTGAAGGGACCATCGAGAGGAACGGCGGTAGCGGAGTGGTAACCAGCACCGCATCAAAGTGGTGCACCCCGCTGGTGGTAACGACCTGGATATCCCCCGCCTCCTTTCGCTCAATCCGCGCAACTGACTCTCCGCAGCAGATCGCGACTCCCAGTGTCCTCAGCGTCACCTCGATTCGCTCAAGAGCGGCCCGAAAACCTCCCCGAAGATAAAAGAGCGTCTCTTTTGCTCCCTTGCCACGGCTTCCCCCTCGTAGCTTCATCTTGTTCCAAAACCAAACCGCTGCGACATCGCGCCACACTGCGCCGAATTTCCCCTTAAGAAGGGGGCACCAGATCACCTCAAAGCTACGCCGCCCAGCGAGACGACGAATCCACTCCTCAGCGCTCTCCTGCTCGAGGGTGCGCCAATCCCGTACCCTACGGGCTGCAAGGACCATCAGACCGGTGCGAATCCTGTCGATGAGCGGTAAGGGAGAAAACGAGAGAAGGTCGAACGGACTCGAGAGCCGAAAGATTGAATTTGCGTAGTAGAGCCCCGTTTGTGAGGATTTCTCCTCGATAAGATCCCCTGCCCCGATCTCTCGTAACCAGTCCATGATCGCCCGATCACTGGAAAACCAGTGGTGATAAAACTTTTCGAGCCACACCCCCGAGGAGAGCTCAAAGCTTCCCGCGAGCCCCCCCAAACTCGGCTCTGCCTCATAGATCGTCACTGAAAAACCGCTCCGAGCGAGATCGTACGCCGCCGATAATCCTCCGTAGCCACCCCCGATAATTGCAATTTGCTTCGTCATGGTTCGATCCGTTGGGCCCTCTCTTTTTTTCTCTCTCTTTGGGTATCACTTATACGTCTTTATGAGCAGGCTGACCCACTTCATCATCAACGATATAGAGGGGCCTATTCTGTCCTTGCTCGAAGATGCGCCCCACATATTCGCCTACAATCCCGAGAACGACGAGCTGCACCCCCCCAAGGAGAAGTATCGAGGCCATCAAGGAGGTATACCCCGGGAAGTTAATCCCACATAACTTCAAGACGACAACCACGACGATGTAAAGGAACGCAAATCCTGACACTCCCAGCCCCAGATACGATGCGAGCCTCAGGGGGTGCGTTGAGAACGAGGTAATTGCATCAAATGCGAGTTTGAGCGACTTACGGAACGGGTATTTTGTCTCCCCCGCGAATCGTTGCGGCCGATCATAGACTATAGGTGCCTGCTTATATCCAATCCACGGAACCATCCCGCGCACAAAACGGTGCCGCTCCCGCAGCTGTAGCAGGGTATTGAGGGCGCGACGGCTCACCAGCCTGAAGTCGCCTGTGTCTGCGGGGATAGCGACGCCGGTGACTCTACTGAGAATGCGATAAAACGCGTACGCAAAGAATCGCTTCGACGGCGACTCGCCTTCACGACGACGACGCACTCCGTAGACGACATCGAAACCCTCCCGCATCTTCTCAAGCATCGGCATGAGCAGCTCGGGAGGATCCTGCAGATCGGCATCGATAATCAGCACCACATCCCCCTGACATCTATCGAGACCACAGGTAAGGGCGAGTTGATGACCGAAATTGCGCGAGAGTTTGATCGCCCGAATTCGTGAGTCTCGCTCCGCAAGCTGCTGAATCATCGGCCACGTCGCATCGCGGCTCCCATCGTCCACGAGAAGGACTTCAACAGTGGGGATGCCACAGGTGGCGATAACTGCCACAAGACGACGGTGGAGCTCCGAGAGAACCTCCTCCTCGTTATAGCAAGGACAGACGACTGAAAGCGATGCGGGGATACCACCCGCACGGAAGGGAGGTAGGGTAGCGAAAGATTCGGTTGAGGTCATACAGGCGTGAGGGTCGAAGCGTGGCGGCTGAACAAACGAGAACCAACGCCCCCATCGTACCATGCAGTGAGCATTCGCCCGACCCCCCATTTAAGCCCTACAAATTCCCCCGAGCCTGCTGCTCGCGCTCGATCGCCTCGAAAAGCGCCTTAAAATTCCCCTTGCCAAATCCCTGAGACCCCTCGCGCTGGATGATCTCAAAGAAGAGGGTCGGGCGATCGTGTATCGTTTTGGTGAAAATTTGAAGCAGATACCCATCCTCATCGCGATCAACCAGAACACCGAGCCCCGCTATCCGCTCGAGATCTTCCTTTATCCCCCCGACCCGATGGGGGACTTCGTCGTAATACGTTTTTGGCACCCGCAGGAATCGAACCCCTCGCTGGCGGAGTCTTTCTACCACTCCGAGTATATCGTTGGTTTGAAAAGCAATATGTTGAACCCCCGGGCCACCGTTGAAATCAAGATACTCCTCAATCTGCGACTTGCGCCTCCCCTGCGCTGGCTCGTTGATCGGCATTTTGATCTTTCCTGAACCACCCGACATTACCTTGGACATGAGCGCTGAATACTCGGTTGAAATATCAGCATCGGTAAAATGCTTAAACTGGGAGAAGCCAAGCACCTCCTCATAGAATCGAACCCACTCATCCATCTTTCCCAGTTCGACATTGCCAACAACGTGATCGATTCGCTGAATCCCTGCTTCAGCGACATCAACCATATCCGGGAATGCTGTCGAAAAGGGAACGTACCCAGGCCAGAAAAGTCCTGCGTACGAGGAGCGCTCGACAAACGAGTGAATCGTCTCACCGTAGGTGCGGATCGCAGCCCGCTTTACAAAACCATGCTCATCAGACCACGCAGCCGGAGCCTCCGCACTCTGCGCCCCGCGCGAAAGCGCAGCGTAATAAGCCGCCTCGCAGTCGGGCACCCGATAGGCTACGTCGCGAACCGCAGTGCCGTGGGTCGCGACAAAATGCGCGATAGGACTCGCCGGGGTCAGGTACGATGTCACCACGAGCTGAACAGTACCCTGTCGGAGAACATAACTGACCGAATCGCGACATCCCGTTTCAGGCCCCTTGTACCCAACCGGACGAAAGCCAAACCCGTGAGAGAGCATAAAGGTGAGCTGTTTTGCCGACTCGCAGTAGATCTCGACGCAATCAAAATCCTCGATCGCCACCTCCCCCCCTGCGCGGGTGGCAGCATCGGCTGTGGGAACGATCGATTGGCATGTTACCGTGGGTATTGATAGCGACATAGCAATTTTCCTCGAGAGGTGCGGAGAAGGAGGACCGACACCCTCCCCCCCGCAGCTTGTTACAAAGCGTCGTCTACAGAGCCTTACGACGCGCGACCTCTCTAGCATGTCGGAGCGAGCGGCTCAATGGGGTTTCTAGGGGGCGGGGGGCTGGCATACCGTTCCTGAAATACCCCCCATCGGATTTACCACCCATCATTGTGCGTGTTTGGACGGTGGTTGCCCGTCCAAACCGGATTGACTTAACTTTTCAACCACCACTGCATAATCCGCCCAAATCCTGCTTGTTTTCGCGCCGAGCCTCCCGAGGTGTCACACCACCCCGACTTGCTCGATGTTGTTTCTAGAAAGCTCTTCGGCACTGAAGAGCACACTACCTTTTGATATCGCTCATCGACTCGATAGCGGCCCCCCTTCTTCACCCCCCTACTT
>OMIW01000037.1 GCA_900299205.1 Pseudomonadota bacterium | reverse complement strand
GTACGAGAAAGTAACGAATGCGTTAAGATTTGAGATGCTCAGGACGTACCTTTTGATAGGGATAAAGTTCCCGAAATGCCAATAAAGTCTATGAAAAACGTCGTTGCCAGGATTTGTGGTTTTCCTTAACCAATCGAACAAAGTTATTAGAAATGAAGAGACGACACCCTCCCCCCTTCGCACGCCTGAGGCGTCCTTTAACGAAGGAATGACCGCGACCTGAAAGTTGTCGGTCAGTGTGCGCGTTTAGGGTTCCTCTAGCTAAGCCGACTCGGCCCTCTTGTGATAGACTACGAGAGGTTTATCTCCCTTTGTTATCGACTCCTCAGTCACCACCACCTCTTTCACTTCTGGCTCGGAGGGGACCTCGAACATGACCTCTAGCATCGTGTGTTCGAGCACCGCTCGGAGTCCTCTCGCACCGGACTTCCGCTCGATACATTTCCGAGCGACCGCTCGGAGCGCCTGGTCGGTGATGTGGAATTCGACATTTTCGAGCTCCATCAATCTTCGATATTGCTTTGTGAGCGCATTCTTCGGCTCCACGAGTACCCGAACAAGCGCCTCCTCATCCAAATCTTCCAAACTTGCTACAAGAGGGAGTCGCCCCACGAATTCGGGGATCAACCCGAACTTGAGCAGATCCTCAGGCTGAAGATGTGCCAGCAGAGCAGTCGCCTTGGCAATCGCTCCAGGCGCTCCTTTCTTCGAACCAAACCCTATCGACTTCTCGCCCATCCGATGCTTAACAATACCTTCCAGCCCGACGAATGCCCCCCCACAAATGAAAAGTATGTTGGTGGTATCGACCTGGAGGAATTCCTGTTGGGGGTGCTTCCGTCCCCCCTTGGGTGGCACACTGGCGATTGTACCCTCAAGCATCTTGAGAAGCGCTTGCTGGACTCCCTCGCCAGATACATCCCGAGTAATGGAGGGATTCTCCGACTTTCGCGACACCTTGTCGATCTCATCGATATAGACGATCCCTCGCTGAGCCCGCTCAACGTCGTAATCAGCGGCCTGAAGCAGACTTAATATGATACTTTCTACATCTTCGCCGACGTACCCCGCCTCGGTCAGACTAGTGGCATCGCAAATCGTAAAGGGTACGTCAAGCACCCGAGCGAGAGTCTGCGCGAGAAGGGTTTTTCCTGAACCCGTTGGGCCAATCAATAATATGTTCGACTTCGCAATCTCGACCTCGCCTGGAACCTTTTTTACTCCAATCCGCTTGTAGTGATTATGCACTGCTACAGAGAGCACTTTTTTCGCAAAATCTTGGCCGATAACGTACTGATCGAGAAATTCCTTGATAACTCGGGGCTGAGGCACCTTGACCTGCGGCGCAGTGCCCCCTTCTTGCTCGCCCTCATCTGCCATAATATCGTTGCAGAGCTCGATGCACTCGTCGCAGATGTACACTGACGGTCCTGCTATCAGTTTTCTGACCTCATCCTGAGTTCGAGCGCAGAACGAACACGAAAGGGTTCCTTTGCCACGATCACTATTTCTGCTCAAGCGACACCTCTCAAATCAAATAGGATTGCAGGAGATTCTCCCGTACGAGCCAGACAGTACACCAAAGCACCGAACGGGGAAATAAACTGAGGCAGCGCATCGACCGAATGCTCCTTTCTGTGAATCGGGTGCGTTCACCGAGCGCCGAGAAACCCCACCCTAGCACGACGAACGACCCCTTCGCCACCCCAGCCGACAACCACTCCCAACCCACTTCCCCCCTGAAGACAAAAAATCTGTTACGCCGCGAACCATTGCAAACAAGTACGTTATTCGATACCGTACGGGTCTCTGAGCGGGGGTGGTGAAATGGCAGACACGTCAGATTTAGGATCTGATGCCGCAAGGCGTGGGGGTTCAAGTCCCCCCTCCCGCAATAGTCCGATAGGACTTCATAGAAAAAAGGGGAATAGGGACTAACCCAATATGGGTATGTCATCGACAGTCGGCAACATCTCGAGTGGTAAAAACTATGGAATTTCAATCCTCGGTCCGTGACATCGACATCATGACGAAAGAGATTCGGGGCTCCGTGCCCGCCGAGGCGATTGCCGCCCATGTTGAGAGATCCCTCGTCAAGCTAGCAGCCCGCTCACCTTTGAAGGGATTCCGACCAGGAAAGACTCCGATCAATCTGCTTCGAAAGACCTACGGCGCTCGGCTCGAAGAGGATGCATCAGTTGAACTAGCGGGGGAGACCCTCGTGAAGGTCATGACCCAAAATGAGCTTCGGGTGGTAGGGGAACCAGACTGGAGCCTCGAACCTCGTGAGCCCGGAGCCTCGCTCTCCTTCTCCGCCAAAGTCTACGTAATTCCAGAGCCAAGTATCGCAGGGGCAGAATCGTTTGAGATTAGCGTACCCAAACGCGTGGTGACTGAGACGGTTATCGATAAAACCGTTGAAGAACTTCGACAGAAGAACCAACTGTTTGTGCACCATGATGACACTCGGGGGGTGGAGGATAAGGACACCGTAGAACTCTCCGCAACCCTTATTTCACCGAAAGATGGACCCTCGAAGGCACAAGCCGTCCGTCTGACACTTGGTATTGACCAAATGCCGCCTGAGCTCAATGCGGCGCTTCGTGGTATGACTGTCGGCGCATCCAAGAGGGTGAGCCTGCAGGCGCCTCAAACGAATGAAGGCAAAAAAAACAAAAAAGCCTCTGCACAGAAACAACCGTCAAAGATCGTGTACGACATTACGGTGACCGCTATCGGGCAACTTGTGCTTCCTGATGTAGACGACGCATTCGCAGCTCGAGTAGAACCCACGACTGACAATGTTGCCCAGCTTCGTGCAATCATCTCAGAGAGGCTACAATCTTCCTTTGATGCACAGGCTCGCGATGCAGTGAGATCGCAGATTCTCAATCTGCTCGTTGAACGAAACGCTTTCGAGGTCCCTCCTCCTCTCATTGACCATGAGGTTGCGAACTTAGCTCGCCAGTTTGGCGGAGCCGAGGCTTCAAAACTTAGTTGGATAACCCTTCGCAACGCCCTGGGTGAAGTCGCATCCGGTAGGGCACGAGCCCAAATTATTGTCGATCAGATAGCCAAAGATGAAAAGGTGATCGCTTCAACCGAGGATGTTTCTGCGTTAATCGCTGAGCAAGCGGCAGCAGCAGGACAGCCGATAGCAGCCTTCGAGCGTTGGGTGGCCTCATCAGAGGGACGACTCGATGCCATAAGGAAGGAAGTGCTCCGCACCAAGGTCCTCGACCTTCTCGAAGCTCGGGCGACAGTAACCTACGAAGATGCGCCGGCTGACGATTCGCTTACTGAAGGTGATCGTGAGGGAGGATCATTAATCCCTATCCCCGACGAACACACTCACGAATGTAGCGATCCGCACTGTGGTCATTCTCACCATAGCCCTCTCACTAACCATGAAGAAGGGACAACAGGTTCAGACGAGCTGGTAGATTAGCCATCTTAACGCCACGATGCGATCAGGAATCTAAACAGGTCGAAGAGCGTATTGCGACTCCACATCCTCTAGTGTACCCTGCCGAAAAAGTCCTTCTTTAGGGCTAATTCCTGGAGCTTTATCGTGACGAACTACATTCCCTATGTAATCGAGCAGACGGGGCGGGGCGAACGGTCGTATGACATCTACTCCCGCCTTCTCAAGGATCGCATCATCTTTCTTGGCACCGAGGTTAATGATCTTGTCGCGAATTTGATAACGGCTCAGCTCCTCTTTCTGGAGTCAGAGGATCCTGAGAGAGACATATTTCTCTATATCAATAGCCCGGGAGGGGTGGTCACCGCCGGCTTGGCTATCTACGATACGATGCAGTACATTCGACCCGATGTGGCCACCGTGTGTGTCGGGCAAGCTGCGAGCATGGGAGCTGTCCTTTTAGCGGGAGGAGCCAAAGGGAAAAGGTCTGCGCTCCCCCATGCTCGAATTATGATACATCAGCCACTCGGTGGATTCCGAGGTCAGGCTTCCGATGTTGAAATACAGGCAAAGGAGATGCTGCGGGTAAAAGCGGAGCTCAATCGAATTCTTGCTCGCCATTCGGGCCAGGCGGTTGAGCAGATTGAGCGGGACACTGATCGAGACAGGTTTATGACGTCAATTGAGGCAAAGGAGTACGGTCTTATCGATGAGATATTCGAGCGTCGCGAAGCCCCAGCCACATAAACTCGCCAAACCTCCCAAGTCGGTGGGCCCTAAGCGCCCTACCGACAGAAGAGAATAAGGGGGGCCTTCCATTCTTTCCTCGTGATACGAATGGGTTATCCCAACACTCCCAACTTCTCAAGGCCCGCTTCTGCAACTGCGGCATCATGCCCTTCTTCGACGAGAACGCCTTCTTGATTGAAAACGAACACATGAGGGAGCTCTTGACCATGAAGCGCTTGATATGCTTCATCGAGCAGAGCGTTCCCCGAAAATGCATGCAGCAAAGAGAACAGCTGTTGACCCTCCACTCGACGCTGTAGTCGCTCAAAGGAGGTAGCTGGGTCGACGCTGAGGGCAACAAAAGTCGCGTCATTTGGCGAGACTCGCGATGCAAGGTTATTGAGCTCCTCGACGACCGGTTTCGAAAAGCCACACCATTCCGCCCAGAACACAAGGACCACTGGCTTACCGCGAAATTCCTGTAGTGAGCGATACCGCCCATCAAGAGAGGTGAACCGGACTATAGGTATCTGTTGTCCTTTTAAACCTGACAGGCTCGCACGAGATGCCAGACATCCTCCAAAACCACCCAGAGTCATGCAAGCTACGATCAATACTGAAACATTGCGGAGGGTGTCTCGGGCAATGTGAACCATGCGAAGACGCAACAACATGATTTTGATGCTCCTAGAAGGTGATGATAAATCCCTGGGGGTTGAAAATATCTTATTCCCGACAAAACGATTCTCGTCACAACCATTCCTACCTTACTACCCTTAATTGCGGCGCAATTCGGGGGATCGGTGGTTTCTGAGAGCCAAATAGGTGGGGGAACAGCTCAGAATATACTTTCCGGACCTTCTCCTCCTTCTCCTTTTCGAAGTTTTGACGAAGAAGATTCACCGCGCCAACATCAGAATACCTCGCCAAAAGATTGAGCACCTTTGAGCGAATCTCCGGCGCGGGGTTTGAAAGAAGGCTAAATAATTTGGCGGACGATAATTTGTCTGGCGCAAGATTGAGAACTATATGAATACACGGCACACAATCCGATTTCACTATCGCCGCGACGACTCCTGGAATTTCGAACGCCTTCGTAGCAAGGGGCACATCGACTATGTCGGGAACTCGATTCTTTGAGGCCACATCGAAGAAGTATCCCGCCGCTTTCGCCCCGATGTTCTGCTGCTCGTCCGTCAGCTCCCCCACCGCTTCCAAAATACTCGAGGACGGCTCACTCTCAATCTCCTTCCCCCGCAAGACATCTACTATCGCTCGGAATTTATCGGCTGCTATCTGTTGCTGCGTGAGAAGCAGTAGGATCTGGCCAGCACGAATATCACTCCATCCGCCAAGAGCTGCGATATCTTCATCTTTAACTCCGCCACCCGACAGCCTAATAGCCGCCAGTCTTACATGATCAGGTACATCACCAGATCCCAGCGCTAACTCTAAAATCTTGCGCTGCCCCTCCGTGATATCTATCCTCGAATTAAGCCTCGCAAGAACCTTCGATATCATTTGCCGGTCATCTCCCCGACGAGCGAGTCGAGATAGGAGCCATAGTAGCTCCTCTGTGTTCAGGGAATCGATAGAATCATCAATATTATTTACATAGTGCTCCCTTCCTACCCTGAATGACAGCAAAAGGAGGGACAGAGGTCTCGTTAAAAAATCTTTGTCATCACCCACTCCAGTAACAAGAAAGGACAATATTCGCCTATCCTTGTCCTGTCCACCGCCATCAATCAGAAGCGCGGAAGCCAATTTAATCGCCGTCGCTAGGTCAGTCTGCGCGATCCTGCTGAAAGATTTCGCACGCTCAGGATTTGGAGCGGTTCGATCCAACGCGCGAAGTGCCTCCAGAAAACCAGTTGGTCTGACTAAAGGATTACTACCATACCAATCACGAATCGTGGCGACGGCAAGGCGAAGGCCCTGTGTCTCATACCTCTCAAGTATCCAGTTCTCAATACTCGCTCGCTCATCGGAATCTTCAGCCCGCTCGACAAGCGAAATCGTCACGTCATGAACAGACGGGTCCTTGATTTGGGAGAGTCTCTTGAAAAATTGAATCCTCTCTTCCGCGGACATTCCCGGAGAGAAGCCAGCTTGTTCGAGAATTGATTGCGAAGCGAAATCTCCGCCGGTTGGTGCATGAGACACTCCTTGTGAGTAAAATCTCAGGAATGCCAAGGCGATGCCCAGAACAATCAATAAAATGAGAATCTGGCGAGGCTTCCCTCTCCTCGGCTCAACCGGATTCATCGCGTCGACTGATGGAGAGAATACCTGAGCCTCGT
>OMIW01000036.1 GCA_900299205.1 Pseudomonadota bacterium | reverse complement strand
AGTGTCCCACTTATAAAGCAGATCGTTGAGGGACTAGCGGCGATTCATTTTAAGGGTGTCGTCCATCGAGACCTCAAGCCCTCTAACATCCTCCTTACTGCGGGAAATATCGTCAAGATAATTGACTTCGGACTCGCCCGCTCGATTCAATCCGATTTGACCGTGACCAATGCCCTCATGGGAACCTCCCTTTATCTCGCTCCCGAGCTATGGGATGGCGCCGATCCCTCATTTGCCAGTGATATGTACGCACTTGGAGTTATCCTGTATCAGGTGATAACTGGTATCGCGCCGTGGAAGGGGGAAAAGATGACGGAGATGATGCAGGCACACCTTGAGCAATTGCCAGTTGCTCCATCTGAGATTGTTACGGTGTCGGCGGGTCTCGAGGATCTGATATTGAGTCTTCTCGATAAAGATCCTGCGAATCGACCTTTGTGTGATGACGCGCTTTTCAGCGAAATAGCGGGGGTAACCCTCAGCTCTCGGCGTCAATCTGGAACGTTTGCTCAGCCCACTGTTAATACCCCTTTTTCAGACGGTCCTCTCGCGGCGAGTCCTTTAGCAATATCGCGATTGGTTGAGCCTGCCTCAGGAGTGTTTCGTCAGATGGGGGTTGAGCACTCATTTTTAGCCGCCTTGTTGCTCGGCGCGGTGGTATGTGCAGCAGCGATAGTTTCGGCTGTTTTTCTCCACATCACTCTGAATGTTTTTGGCTCATCATTCGAATCGCCATTGACGATGGTAGGGGGATACGCCTCTATCGTAGTAACAAGCGGCCTCGTATCGGCAGCGCTCTCTCGGGGTGCATTTCGGCTCGGATTAACCTCGAATGAAAGGGCGGTCAGAGAGGTGCTTGTGCGCCATATTCGGGGAGTAGCAATCCTTATTTGGTTGTCGCTCTTTGTTCCTTCGATTATCGCGACTTTGCCCTCGTTATCGACGGATATTTTAGCGCAGCAAATGGTGACGAGTGTATTCGGCGCAGCAGTACTTTTTCTCCAGATAGCTGCCCTGACGCCAGCACAGTGGGGTGTTTCCGGGGTCAATCTCGGTGAAGTTCAGGTTTGGGTTGTATCTTCGCCCCCGTCGCTCTATTCGAGTATAGTCTCGTATCTTGCCCTTATTTCGTGGGTGTATCTCATCGGAGGATTGATGAGGCCACCTAGAAGAAAGGTTTCAGCCCTTGAAAAGGAGGAAAATCGGGTAATAACCGGCCGATTTGTAATGATCCTCGCAATCGAATCAATCCTCATCATTTTACTCGAAATCTCGGCCGTATCCGAGAAGCTTGTGCTGGGTGAGATGATGCTGTATCTCTCTCCAACTCAGTGGATCTTCTCCCTCATCAATCTCTCGTATGTGTACTGGGCAAATCTGAACGTGCGACGAGGGGGTCGCAGATAATTGAATAACCCGCTGAACAGTCGCTGCTCATGTTCAAAGACTCTCTCTCGCTATATCGTTGGGTTTCGGAAGGGGGGAAGCGTGCTCTCCTCGGCACTTTGGTGAGAAGCTCAGCTGCTGTTGTTCTTTGCCTCTTCCTCCGCACGTCCGCCCATGGCGCAGGTGGGGAAGAGAATGACACATCCTCCAAACATTCTCCTCGCTGCCACCACGGATGCTGTTTTGTCCCGAGCATTGAGCTTAATGGTGAAGTGCTGTCACTCCGCGGTACTAGCACCTTCCGATATTGGGGATTTCGGGTTTACACCGGGGCTCTCTACGCACCCCCAACAGCGCAATCGCGCGATGCCGTTCGAGGAGAGGTGAAGAAAAAACTCGTCCTTTGCTACCATCGATCGGTGAGCCCTGATCAGTTCCGTGAGAAGTCGCAGGAGGTGCTTGAGGATACCCCGGGAGTTGAGCTCGCTGCGCTAGAGCCTCACCTCTCTGCGATTAACAACGCATATCTTGGCGTCAAGGAGGGCGATCGTTACGCAATTGCCTATGAGCCTGAATCAGGCACCATGAAGTTGTGGTTAAACGAACGGGAACCAGAGCTGATAGCGATAAAAAGCTCCGCATTCGCTCGGGCTTATTTCGGCATATGGCTATCGGAATACTCTGTTGGAAAGGAATTCACCGATGAGGTTTTTGGGGAGAGGGAGTAAGGGAGGAAAAGGCTGCTCGGCGCAACTGGAGGGGGGCTGGGAATAGGCGTTCCATCAAAGCCGCCCGTAAAGGGGGTTGGCGGGCGCCATTTGCCTTGATTACACCGCCTCACATCTGCTACCCTCTTCCAAATGCTCTTTAAGTGTGAATCCGTGAATTTGCAAAGAGCGCTACCAGATTAGTGGTGACGTTGGCGAGTTTAGTAGGGCAGGTTTGGTGTGTCAGATAGGCGCGCTGGGGCTGTCTTTCAGTTCAATGTACTGCCTGCGCCTGCTCTTGCCTGTTGGCCCTTCCGCTTCTTCCGTTGTTTCCCTTACTTGGCATTTCGCTCTCAGTTCTCCGCCCTAGGCTCCTCATCTTTAGGGCCGGTTCGTAATGGCTCGGGACGGGCTTGTTTTCGCGCGTTCTCTGCTTGGTACGAGGAGGGCATACTGAGTGGCAAAAAATCAGCGGCAACGATGAACACCAATTCGTCGGGACCGCTTAATCATTAGGACCACGCACTCATCAGGAGACCTCATCCCCATGACTCAACCTAAACACGTTCCTCGCGAATGGAAGGAGATGCTTGATACCGAGACTATCTCTCGATGTATCTCGCGGATGAGTTACGAAATCCTTGAGCAAGAAGGGGATATCTCCCGTCTTGCCATCGTTGGTATCAAAACGGGTGGGGAGGTTCTCGGCAAGCGCATTCAGCAACGGATACAACAGATTGAGGGGACCCTTGTGCCTTTTGGGGTAATCGATATTACCCTCTATCGGGACGATATCGGGGTCTCCGAAACGTATCCAACCATCAAGGATACTGACCTGCCGTTTCGGGTGACGGGCTCGCGGATTATTCTGGTTGATGATGTTCTCTACACCGGCCGTACGATCCGAGCTGCGCTTGATGCGATTATGGATTTTGGCCGCCCTCAGACGGTGGAGCTTGCGGTCCTGGTGGATAGGGGACACCGAGAGCTGCCGATACGCCCCGATTTTGTGGGGAAAAACGTACCCACCTCAAAGAGCGATATGGTCCGGCTACGAGTTTCTGAGATGGGATACCAGGACGCGGTGTACCTAGTGCATCGAGGAGGCGATCGATAGTCCCTGAGCTCGAGGTTTCGACTTTTGTGATGGGCTTTGGGACCTTTAACAAGCCGTTGCATCGTCACGCGCGCAGGACTGAGCAAGATGTCTCGCTCAGATGGATCAGGAAGGGGCTGCAGTATAAGGGCACACTATGAGGGCACACCTACTCGGAATTGAAGGTATGCGGGTGGAGGATATCCACACCCTGCTGACAAACGCGATGACGATGCACGAGGTGTCGGAGCGGGTAATCAAGAAGGTTCCGACCTTGCGGGGTCGGACAGTGATCAATCTCTTCATGGAGCCGAGTACCAGAACTCGCACCAGTTTTGAACTGGCGGGTAAGCGGCTCTCTGCTGATGTGGTTAATATCAGCGAGTCGGCGAGCTCAACAAAAAAGGGAGAGTCGCTCCTCGACACTGCTATTACCCTTGCTTCGATGTCCCCGGATATTTTGGTGGTTCGACACCAAGCGAGTGGTGCGCCGCATCTTCTTGCTCGCTATCTGTCATCGACATGTGTCGTTAATGCGGGTGATGGTACTCACGAGCACCCAAGTCAGGCTCTTCTCGATTGTTTGACGCTGATGCGCCATTTCGGCGAGATTCCGACGGGAAAAACCGTTGCGATTGTCGGTGATGTCGCGCACTCGCGGGTCGCGCGAAGCAACATTCTTGCGCTCAGCCTCCTTGGAAATAAGGTGCGCCTCGTTGGTCCACCGACCCTTGTTCCCTCGGATCTTGCGCATCCGCGGTGCTTCGGTAACCGAGTGACAGTGCATCACTCGCTCGGTGAGGGGCTTAAGGGGGCAGACGTCGTGATGTGCCTCCGCTTGCAGCGAGAGCGCATGACCCGGTTCTTTATTCCGTCGCTGGAGGAGTACGCCCGTCACTATGGAGTTTCGGAAAAGGTCCTTCGTATTCACGCACCCGAGGCGGTGGTTCTGCATCCGGGGCCGATGAATCGAGGGGTGGAGATTGATTCGGATGTTGCCGATGGGGAGCGGTCTCTGGTCACCTTGCAGGTGCAGAGTGGCCTGGCGATGCGGATGGCGATTCTCGTCACCCTCGCGGCAATCAGAGGAGCAGGAACGTCAGAGAGTAGTGAGGGGGGGGCGATATGAAGGCGGTTGTTGGGGGATATGTGATTGACCCTGGGGGGGTCGGTGAAGGGGCGTTTGATCTCTTTATTGAGTCGGGAACGGTCGAAGCTATCGCTGCTCACGGGACGATAGTTCCGAGCAAGGATGATGAGATAATCGATGCGAGCGGTCGGTGGGTCCTTCCGGGCCTCATTGATATTCATACCCACCTGCGCGAGCCAGGGCAGGAGTGGAAGGAGACGATAGACACGGGCTCTGCTGCGGCGGTGTTGGGAGGTTTTACGACGGTATGTTGTATGCCAAACACGATTCCTCGCACCGATAGCGCTGAGGTGGCGAGCTACATCAGGGGAAAAGCGGCTGAGGCGGGGCGTGCGCGGGTGTACCCGATTGGTGCGGTATCAATTGGCTTGGCGGGAGTCGAGCTCGCGCCTCTTTCGGAACTAACAGCGGCCGGGTGTGTCGCGTTTTCCGATGATGGTGAGCCGATCTCTGATTCTGGTTTAATGAGACGCGCCCTCGAGTGGGCGCGAATGCATGACGGTATCATTTCGTGCCACGAAGAGGATAAACAGCTCAGCCACGGGGGAGCGATGAACGAATCTCCCCTCTCGTATCGGCTCGGTATTCCAGGAATGCCACGGGTCGCCGAGGATGTAATGATCGCCCGCGATATCGAGTTAGCTCGATTGACCGGGGGTCGGGTTCACCTGTGCCATCTTTCGACCGCGCGGGGTGTTGAATTGCTGCGGCGCGCGAAGAACGATGGGTTGAGGGTGACGGGAGAGGTGACCCCGCACCATCTTGTTTTCACTGAGGATAAGGTGGGTCTCTACGATACCGCCTATAAGATGAGTCCCCCATTGCGGGAGGCGGAAGATGTGGCGGCCCTCCGGGAGGGACTTGCCGATGGGACGATTGATTGTATCGCGTCGGATCACGCCCCCCACGATCCTGACTCGAAGCGGGTTGAGTTTGTTCGGGCGACATTTGGCATCCTCGGATTGCAGACGACCTTGCCGATTATTCTTGGGCTTGTTCGGGAGGGGGTTCTGACGAGAACTCGGGCGGTGGCAGCGATGACCGTCGAGGCAGCGAAGTGCTTTTCCCTCGAAAAACTGGTGCCGGGAATAGGGACACTGGTGAAGGGATCTCCTGCTGATATCGCGATTGTTGACCCCGATCGCATCTGGACCCTTTCGAGCGACCGGATCGCATCGAAGAGCAGAAATACTCCTTTCCTTGATTCGGAGATGCATGGGATGGCTGAGCTCGTGATGGTCGCGGGCAAAGTAGTGGTTCGTGAGGGGAGGCTCGTATGAAAGGGATGATACCAGCAGTGCTCGCCCTTGCGGATGGTACTGTTTTTCGTGGGTATGGATTCGGTGCGCCGAGCCTTCGCCCTTCAGTTGGAGAGGTAGTTTTCAACACCTCGATGTACGGCTATCAGGAGATCCTGACTGACCCGAGCTATGCGGGGCAGATCATGTGCTTCACCTACCCGCATATCGGGAATGTCGGTTGTAACGATGACGATGTTGAGAGTGGACGGGTGTTCGTTGATGGTGTTGTCGTCCGCGAGGTAAGCGCGATAACCTCAAACTTTCGGGCTCGACGGTCTCTCGGTGAGTATTTGCGGAATGCCGGGGTGACGGGTATCGGTGGAATCGATACCCGAGCAGTGACCACCCACCTTCGTTCTCATGGTGCGCAGATGGGGGCGCTTTTCGCGGGGGATCGTATCGGGGTTGACGATCTGGTGTCGATGGCTCGGGCTGCTGGGTCGATGGAGGGAAAAGATTATGTAAAGGCCGTCACCTGCGCGAAGCCGTATGCGTGGAATGAACTGCCTTGGGATCTTGCGCGCGGGATTCAGGAGGTGCCTTTTGAGTCGCTGGTGACCAGACCCCACGTTGTTGCGGTGGATTGTGGTATCAAGCGGCATATCCTGAGGTTGCTTGTTGATGTGGGATTTCGGGTAACGGTGGTTCCCGCATCAACCTCGGCTGACGGGATAAGGGCGCTCCGTCCCGATGGGGTATTTCTCTCTAATGGACCGGGTGACCCAGCGACACTCGATTATGTTGTTGAACCGGCCCGGGCGTTGCTCGGCACAGTGCCATTTTTCGGTATCTGTCTTGGACACCAGATCCTTGGTCAGGCGGTAGGTGGAAAAACCTTCAAGCTCAAGTTCGGGCACCGGGGGGGCAACCATCCGGTGAAGGATCTTGCAACCGGAAAGGTTGAGATAACGGTCCAGAATCACGGCTTTGCAGTCGATCAGGGGTCGCTTCCGAATAACGTGGTGGTATCCCATCTTAATCTAAATGACGGCACCGTCGAGGGACTTGCGGTCCCAGAGCTGCGCGCATTCAGTGTTCAATATCACCCCGAGGCATCACCTGGCCCGCACGACTCGCGATATCTTTTTGAGCGATTCTATCAGGCGGTGGTTGGTGATCAGGTTCATGTCTGAGCGGTAGTCGATAACGACCGCGGAGATAACGATAATCACGGAACGGAGTAAAGAATTTCAGCGAAGGAACGGCTATGCCAAAAAGAAGTGATATTTCGTCGATACTCCTTATCGGTTCAGGTCCTATCGTTATCGGTCAGGCTTGTGAATTTGACTACTCCGGCACTCAGGCGATAAAGGCCCTGAAGGAGGAAGGGTTCCGCGTTATTCTCATCAACTCAAATCCCGCGACGATCATGACCGACCCCGAGTTTGCGGATGTGACGTACATCGAGCCGATCACCGCTGATTATGTCGAGAGTATCATCGCAAAAGAGCGACCAGATGCGGTGTTGCCGACGATGGGGGGACAAACGGCACTGAATATTGCACTCGAGCTAGATGAGCGAGGAGTGTTTGCTCGGTATGGGTGTGCGCTTATTGGTGCAACGGTCGATGCGATCAAGACGGCTGAGGATCGTGAGCTGTTTCGGCAGGCGATGGAGGAGATTGGGCTTGCGTCAGCGCGATCAGGAGTTGCGCGATCGGTCCGTGATGCCGAAGCGATCGCCGAAAAAATCGGATATCCACTTATCCTTCGTCCCTCCCGAACTCTTGGTGGCACGGGAGGGGGGATCGTTGAGCATCCGCAGGAGCTTATTCAGAAGGTTTCGCAGGCGCTCTCCGCGAGTCCCAATCGGGAGGTGCTGATCGAGCAGTCGCTGATCGGCTGGAAGGAAATAGAGCTCGAGGTGATGCGTGACCTAAAGGACAACGTGGTGATCGTGTGCGCGATCGAAAACTTTGATCCCATGGGGGTGCACACCGGCGATTCGATTACGGTAGCTCCGATACAGACCCTAACCGATAAGGAGTATCAGCTCCTGAGAAACGCCGCGATCGCTATCATCCGAAGGATTGGGGTAGAAACTGGTGGATCGAATGTGCAGTTTGCTCTCAATCCGAATACCGGGGATATCATTGTCATCGAGATGAATCCAAGGGTATCGCGAAGCTCGGCACTAGCCTCAAAAGCGACCGGTTTTCCCATCGCAAAGATCGCGGCTAAGCTGGCGGTAGGGTATACCCTTGATGAGATTACCAACGACATCACGAAAGAAACCCCAGCATGTTTTGAACCGTCGATCGATTATGTTGTGGTGAAAATACCCCGATTTAATTTCGAAAAGTTCCCCCTAGCTGAAACAACGCTCGGGACACAGATGAAATCGGTGGGTGAGGTTTTATCGTTCGGACGAACATTCTCTGAGGCGTTGCAGAAGGCGATCTGTTCGATGGAGTTGGGGAGTGCTGGTTTTGATCGGGAACAATGGGCCCGCGATTTGGGGCGCGATGAGGTGCTTGAGGAGTGCCGATTGCCTCGCGCCGAGCGGCTCTGGTATCTCGGAGAGGCGCTGAGAGCGGGTAATTCCGTCGCCGCCCTCAACAAAACGACCGGAATTGACCCATGGTTTCTGAGCACCATCCAATCGATAATCGAAGAGGAGGAAGGGCTTCGGGAGCGTCCACTCTCTTCTATCGAGGGTGATGAGGCACGGTCCCTCAAGCAACGGGGATTCTCAGATGCGCGGCTTGCCACGCTCCTTCGGTGTCGTGAGGCGGAGGTCCGCGAACGGCGCCGAGCGCTGGGAGTGCTCCCTTCATTCAAATCGGTTGATACCTGTGCTGCTGAATTTGAAGCGTTCACTCCGTACCTCTACGCAAATTACGACGATCATAACGACGCTCCCCCGACCGAGCGACGAAAAATTATGATACTTGGCTCTGGTCCGAATCGGATTGGGCAGGGGATTGAGTTCGATTACTGTTGTGTTCACGCCGTTCAGGCGTTACGGGCCGATGGGTACGAAGCTATAATGGTGAACTGCAATCCAGAGACCGTATCGACTGATTACGACATCAGCGATCGGCTCTATTTTGAGCCGTTAACCCTTGAATCGGTGCTCGCAATCGTCGAACGGGAGCGCCCTCATGGGGTGATTATTCAGTTCGGAGGGCAGACGCCGCTGAAATTAGCTGCTGACCTTGCGGCTGCAGGTGTGCCGATTATCGGTACCTCCGTTGAGGCGATCGATATCGCTGAGGATCGGGAGCGATTTTCTGCCTTGGTGAAAAAGCTCGGGTTGAGACAGCCTGAGGGAGCGCTCGCTCGCTCGGTAGACGAGGCGGTGGCTGCTGCGCGCACGATAGGCTTTCCCCTAATGATACGCCCCTCTTTTGTCTTGGGAGGGCGAGCGATGCGGGTAGTGACGACCGAGGCTGAGCTTCGTTCATATATGCAGGAAAGCGTTTCGGTTTCACATGATCGTCCAGTTCTTCTGGATCGATATCTGACAAACGCAATAGAGGTTGATGTTGATGCCATCCGTGATGGTACAACCTCCCTGGTGGCAGGGGTGATGGAGCATGTCGAGCGGGCGGGGGTGCACTCTGGAGACTCCTCTTGTTGTATGCCTCCTCATACTCTTTCCGATGCTGTTGTTGCCGAACTCAAAAGACAGGCGTGTCTGCTTGCGGAGTCGCTCGGAGTGCGCGGGCTGCTGAATGTTCAGTTTGCAGTCCAGGGAGGGAAAGAGATCTACCTCATCGAAGCCAATCCCCGAGCTTCGCGTACGGTGCCGTTTGTGAGTAAAGCCTCAGGGATACCGTGGGCGAAGGTTGCGGCGCGCGTTATGGCGGGTAAGAGCTTCGGGGAGCTGGGAATCTCGTCTCTTGCGGGTAGTGGACCAAAAAATCCTCCCTATTATTCCATCAAGGCGTGCGTATTCCCTTTCGCGAAGTTTCGGGGTTTCGATCCGTTGCTGGGACCAGAGATGCGCTCAACGGGCGAGGTCATGGGTATTGACACAAGCTTTGCCGGGGGCTATGCCCGCGCGGAGCTTGCGGGAGGAGTTCAGCTTCCGCTTTCGGGGGGCGCGTTTGTCAGTGTGAATGATGGGGACAAGGAAGAGGTTGTACCGGTCGCGCGTCGCCTCGCAGAGCTCGGTTTTTCCCTTTACGCCACCGCGGGTACCGCGGCGTTTCTGACATCTCACGGAGTATCCGTTTCGACAATACAGAAGGTGCGTGAGGGGTCGCCTCATGTGATTGATCTTTTGGGCTCAGGGAAGATCTCACTCGTCATCAATACACCCGAAGGTCACGGTACCTTCCTCGATTCGCGTTCAATTCGACTCGTTGCGAATGAACTTCGGATACCGATATTTACCACCGTTGCCGCTGTTGCTGCGGCGGCGGAATCAATCGCGCTGCTTAGGGTGCCACACGAGCGCACAGTGGTGAGTTTACAGGAGTACCACTCGCGCTTGGGGTGAAGGCTTGAAGTGCAAGGAGTGAGATAAGTTCACTGACTTCTCAAGGCCTCATATCAACTCGGGCGCGCTCCGTGGATATGCGATCTGAATCGGAGTTTTGATCTAATCGGTCTGTCTCCAGTCCTGCGGCGCGCCCCGCATAAAAAAATTTGCAAGGTCATCGATTGAGCTTTCTCGAGTGATGTGGGTGCTTGGGTCTGGTTCCCCAAAATTGAGCTGATCGAGGAATTCATCGAGAGAGCCTTTTTCTCCCTTACCTTGGATCGCCTGACGGCGGGCCCGAGTAAGTAAATTTTTCATCTCGGTCGACTGGCCAGCTAATTTTTGGACGAATTTCATCTCCTCGAGCGATACCTCCCGCCCGAGCGAGATTTTTTGAAGTATATCAAGAAATGTATCGCGATTGTTTTGGGATAGCATGATGACGCTCTCAGAGTAGTTTGGAGTCAACCACTTATGAATAGGTTAGCCCAGTGCGAGTCGATTAACTCCAACAGCGTACTTACCTGATGCTGTCTGCGCTCACTCGTAATAAACGAGTATCATGCGCAGTATCCGTGATGGTCAATCGGTAAATTGTAGATAGCCGTTTTGGATTTTTCTGATCATAGCGAATAACGAGCAACCCGCTCCAGAAGTGTACGGGCGCGTTCCTTCATGATGATGATGTCATTTTTCTGGGGTTCGGCACCGGAAAATCGGGCGGCGTTGAGGTGGTCGATGAAGCTAAGGAGATCAAACTGCAGAGCGGGTTCATGAATAGTAGATCGTACAATCGCCTTAAGGCTTTCACCGCTGTCGGGGGCTATTCCTCGGTGCACAAGCGAGGTGAGGATCCGCCCGAATGTGTAGGTCAGCTCGTTACTGGTTCGGCATGATTCGATCTCTCCTCTGGCCTTTGCAAGAGAGGGAAGGCGACGGCGTCGTATCCGAATAATTGTCAACAAAATCAGAGCGGCAGCACTAAGCGATGCTGTCGAAATAAAGAGAACGAGAGGAATTCCAAGGTTACGAAGAATAGTCGAGATAGATGATGAAGCTGAATCACTCTTTGCGGAAGCATCGGCGGGGAGGGGATTGAGCGTCGGTGAAACGGTACCATGAGGCTGGGTGGGGAGGCGGGGTGGTTGGATCGTGGGTGGTGGCAGAGGCGTTGACTCTGCGACTTTCCCGAGAACTTCAAAAGAAATCGGTCGAGAGGTGGTTATCTGATAGCTGGTGGTTACAGGATCAAAGAACGATATTTTGATTGGCGGAATGGTAACATTCCCTCCGGAGAGGGGAACGATAGTGAGAGGAATTGTTCTCTGTGTGACAATTTTGTCACCGTGGAGAGCGGTCGCTGTCTGGACAGTTTCTTCATATACGCGGAAGGACGAGTTCGATTGAATGAGTGGACGCCTCCAGGAAGAGATGTTCCCCTCGCTCGTGAGGGTTAGGGTAACCGTTTTTCCCTGGCCACTGTCGATCGGGGTGTCGTCGTACGTTGCCGTGATGCTGGTCGGTCCGACGAGGGGGTGGTTGGGATCCCAGAGGTGGAGATCGGCCGGGGCCGGGGGAAGAGGGGCTACCGAGAGGGCGAGAGGCGGCGCACGAACGGTGCGTCGTCGTGTTTGTTGTGGAGCTCCAAAAAGGTGGCGAGAGTTTGCGAAGATATCAAATGGATCGATCGCCCCCGGAGGGAAAGGAGCCCGTGGCCCCCTCTCAACCACTTTGGGATTTATTGTGAGCTCTGGAAGGGTAAAATCTCCCGAGGTAAGGGGAAACAGGACTCGACTAACCGAGACAGAGCGATAGCTCTTCCCCCCGCGACGGACCGTTGATTCCGCGGTGTTTTCGTTTGGTTGAGTTGACCAGAATTGATCGAAGGTGAGGTCGGGAAGGGCGAGCTCGGCTATCGGAAGTTGTGTCAAAAAGGTTAGCTGATACTGTACCTGTTCACCGTGAAAAGGAGTCGATGAAGAGATTGATTGCTCAAGGATGATCGAATCGTCGCTCTTCGTCGAGGTGTCAGCAGCGGTGACGGTGACGGAGATGGGTTCACTTTTCTGACGAGACCCTTCGATTGAAATTTCCAGAGATGGCACGGTAAGGGTTCCCACCCGCCGTGGGGTGAGTTCAAACAGCAAAGAGGTCTCTTGCTGGAGGACTCCATTAATAATCTGGATAGCGGTTTGCGGGCCGATAAACCGAATGGCAAAGTCGGGCGAGTCCGGAGTCGAGGGCATCGTCGGTTCTCCTCTCCCACGGACCGTAATCGCGAGGGTAAACGTGTCATCCATGGTACCCGCTTGAGGGGAAAGCTGCGTCGTCAACGGCTCCGCACGGATAAGAGGTGCAAAGAGGATGGCGAGAACGAGGACAAGGTACCGACAGACGCACACAGGAAAGATATGTCGAGGTCGACCGAGAGGGAAGGGGATAGAAAAGAGCGCTGCCATGGCAAAAAGATATCGGGAAGGTTCACCGCATTCCGAGATTGTACGCGGAGAGGGCTGTTCGGGGAATACGGGGTCGGGCGGTGAGGGGAGGGGCTTCGCTCCCCGAGGGTTTCTAACACCTTGGGGGGGAGGCTGTTGATTGTGGCTTTGGGGCCGATTCGAGGGGTCTTTGACCAGCTATACCATTTGGAAAAGGTTCTTACGGGCAGCTATACCTCTTCCCCTCAAAGACCTTTTACCCCTTCTTCTGAATTGTCAAAAACACATCCGCTGCATGCACTCCGAACTTTGTGAGCTCTGAGTGATTCATGATCACTGAATCAGTGACGAGGTAGAGCCAGTCATCGACATGCAGGATTGTCGTTGATCCGTTAACCGGAGCGGAGAGATCGTAGACAAGATGGAGGGTGTTTCCTGAAACCTCCCCAAATGCTTCGCCGATGACATCGTCAGCCGTTCCAGAGAACGTCCCATCAGCCTTCTTCGCCAACCGCCACACTCGCTTCTGTCGAGAGCCATCCGACCAGGTAAAGTCTTCGTCAAGCACAAGCGTGTGACCATCCCAGCTTCCCTTCATGTCGCAAGAGAACCGCTTGATTACCTTGCCGCTACGCTCGGCAACCACGCCAAAGGCTTTCAGTTCTCCCGCGAAAAACTCTTCAACGACCAGCACAGGCTTCTCATTCTCATACTCTCGAACCGACACCCCGCAGCCGGACAGAACGAGAATAACGAGGCTCCAAAAGAATAAGGAACGGGAGTATCGCATAGCAGCTCGCGTGGCAAAGAAGCGGTTTAATGGCACCGATCATACGATAACAAATGAGCGAGGTCTCCCTCTGTTTTTCGCAAATGTGATCGCGATGCGGGTCAAATCTGAGGACTCAAACCTTGGCACCCACGAGATAAGAATTCGAGAGAGGCTCCGCTTAAGAATCCGATTGGAGAAATTATGAGTACACCGAACGCCCCCTACCCATGCGACCTCTCAACCCTCGGCCCGAAGCCCCCAATTACCACCACTGCCCAGTTCGCTGTTCTGATCGAGAGTCGTGGTAGCGTCGGAGGAGGACTGGTGCCTCGGGGAGGGAATTAAGCCAATCGCGGGCTTGGGTGGCAGGGAGGTGGTCTTGGGCCTCGGTGCTGCCCTTCTGGGAGGTGCCCTCTTGGGTGAGGGTGGTCTTATTGTCGATATCTGTTTGTGGGGTGGCTGACTGAGCTGGGGACTGCATCGGGGTTGGATTCGCGCTCGGAGAACCGTTCCCTTCGGCTCGATTGTTCGCCACCACCGATGATGGTGGGGCTATTCGCTCTTGTTGTTCGCCGCCGGTTTTTTCTTTCGGGTGTTGTTCGTCCTCGCTCCTGTCCGGTGCGGGCGCTGGTTTCTCTGGGCTACTGGGATCAGAGGTGCTTGTTTCATTCTGGGAGCGTTCAGTGGGCGAATTATCCTTATTTAAACCACTCTCCCGCTGATGATTCTCGGATGATTCCCCCTGGTTCGTATCCGTAGCTTGATTCCCCTTCTTCTCGTCGTGCTGCTTCTGCCTTTTCCTCTCCAGTTGTTTTTCCTCCTTGTTAAGGAGCTGTTCAGCGAGCGCGCGATTTGCCGTGGTTGGGATATCGTCCTTTCGAAGATTAAGAGCCCTGTCGTAGCTTTCGATCGCTTTCGAAAAATTCTTAGCTGCGAGCTCGGCATTTCCTCGATTGAAGTGCGCTTCAAAGCGCTGCGAAGCTCGGGGCGTTACCGAGGCGAGCTTATCAAAGAGCTGGGCTGATTCATCATACCGCTGTAACCGGAACGCCGCACTCGCATGGCCGTGGAGGAGATCGCTATTCGTCGGTTCGTTCTCTCGCGCTGCCCTAAATCCCTCGTAAGCCGCCGCATATTCCCCCCGTTGATACGCGAGGTACGCCTCGCGAGCAGTGGTCGGCGTCGAGGCGGACGGGGTGTCGGCGTGTGCAAGTGACGACGAATATGGAACAAGGATGCACCCTAACACCACGAGCAACCAAGAGCGGTGGTGTCCGGTCATGACGATGACCGAGAGAGCCGCGAGTATCGCTAAAGCCACGAGCGGACCCACTTCATCGTAAACCCGAACGGTACGGGCGCTTGAACCTCCCTGATTGTCTCGGATACCATCAGGAATCGTTGCCTCGAGAAATGGTGCAAAATCGTCATCGGTGGCGACGGCGCGAGCGGCGTTTCCTCCCGTTATTTTGGCTATTTTCGAGAGGGAATCAAGTTTAAGGGAGGTAATCACCGTATTCCCTGCATTATCTCGGAGGTGTTGACCACTCGTGGTTATTATCGGAGCTCCCTCGGGGCTTCCAAACCCCAACGCTTGAATCGAGAGCCGTTCCGCTTTTATTGACTCGAGCGAACGGTCCGATAGAGAGCGGTCCTCCCCGTCAGAAAGGAGTATAATCGAGCCGACCGGATTATTCGTGGTGGAGGACGTGCCAGCTCCGGCAAGAGATGGGTTGAGCGCCCGCGATGCCTCCCTGAGAGCAGCTTCGAGACCACTCCCACCGCTCGATATAAAACTCGACTGGACCGACTGCACGAACTGTTTTATCACTCCGTAGTCTGCGGTGAGGGGGCAATAGAGGTGCGCGGAACCGGCGAAGAGAGTCAATCCAATCTTGGTACCTGCTCGGTGACGGGATATCCAATCAATGATGTCGGTCGCCTTTCTTTTTGCCGCGCCAAGCCGCGATGGAAGCGCATCGGCGGCCTCCATGCTGAGGCTTACATCGAGTACAATCATAAGATCGTGTCCTCGTTCCGAAACGGATATATCCCGAAAGCCACGATACGGGCGGGCGATGACTATGAGCATGAGCCCCACGAGGACAAGTGGAGCGATAATCCGTCGCCACGAGATGCCCCTCAGTACAGCGCCCACCGAGGCAAGTCGAGCATTACGATTTCGCTCGAGTCGATACAGCAACCCACCACCAAGAATACCGATGAGGGGAATGAGAGTAAGTACCGCGGCGTTTCGAAATCCCCATTCCATAGCTTTTATCACCCTCGCTCGACCATTACGGGATTCTCAAAAATAGTGTCCGAGCCGACAGCACGACCCCGACATACAGAACGAGGGCTGCCGTAATACAGAGGGGGTAATATTCTTCGACGAGCAGCTCTCGTTGGCCATCATCACGCGATAACTCAAGTGCCTCGATACGATCATAAACCGCCTCGAGCTGCTCAACCGATGACGCATTTGAATAGGTGCCACCCGTTGTGTGAGCGACTCTCTGCAGAAGACCCTCATCAAATTCCGCTCCCTGCATGCCCTGTGCAATGCGGGTGCCGCCAATTCCGATAGTGTGAACCGTTACCCCAAGATCACGCGCGACCTCGGAGGCTTTTTGAGGGGAGACAGAGCCAGCGGTATTCACTCCATCGGTAAGAAGAACCACCGCGCGGGAACGAGCGGGAACCTCCAGAGCACGCTTGACGCTGACCCCTAATCCATCGCCAAGTGCAGTGCCGTCTCCCGCGATTCCGACCCGAAGACCCTTGACGAGTTGTGCGATCAATCCGTGGTCTTGGGTAACTGGGGATTGCACAAATGCCGATGCACCAAACACAACGAGGCCAATCCGGTCGGTGTGTCGACGTTCGAGGAATGACGACACGACCTGCGTTACTCCGGCAAAACGGCTTATAGTGCCGATCGGTGATTCAAAATCAATCGCCTCCATACTGCGGGAGATATCGATTGCGAGGATAATGGTCCGCGCTTCATGCGGTTCAATCTGATCAATGACGGCGAAGGGGCGCGTGGCGGCCAGCGAAAGCAGAAGGGTGGCGATTCCACATCCTCCGGCAAGAATTGGGCTCCGGCATCGTAGCCGAAAGCTCGGGGGGATCGATTGGAGAAGAGAGGAAAACGGGGTGAGGATGTGGTTCGGTGTCGGGCGTCGTACGAGGGCGAGGATCGCGACGAAGGGGGCGATAATTAATGCCCATGGATTATCCAATGTCATTGCGAAAGCCTCCGCTCATTCTGTTAAGCGACATCCCCAATTGCAGGGGGTTGATCCGAAATAGTCTGATGACTGAGCACAACAAATAATACTCGAAGCGCACCGAGCTGGGAGCGCGATATGGTGCTCTCTTCCCCGATGAGAAACTTGGCGGTATCAAGCTCGGCTAAGATCGTCGCGATATCTCGGATTGACTCATGGGGATGTGAAGTTGCCAGATCACGAAGCTGGTTTGATCCCATCGCGTGCACCCCGAGGTGATAAGATGCGTCAAGTGCTCGCCGAACAATAAGCGAGGCTGCCACACACTCCTGCCGAGAGAGAAAGGCACCAGAGCCAGCATTCTCGATCGAGGAAAGTTCCTGGAGAACGGTGTCGCTCGGGGAGTGTGAAGGGGGATTCCGACGGCGCGTGATCCAGATGGTAAGGCACCCCCCGAGACCTACCGTAATGACAAGTGCGACCCATGCGAGCCAACTCGGGGTGTACGGAATGTAAGGCACCGTGGTGATGTCGTAGGGGGTGGGGATGGGAGGTGCAGAGGTCGGATTCATCGCAGCCTCGCCATACGGGATCGGAGCAGCTCAACGAAAGGGGCGACTGGATCGCGGTCGATGGTGATCAGCTCAATCCGAGAGCGCCTGCACATCTCGGCGAGCCCCCGCTCATGACGAGCGATAGTCTCCTGCACCCTGCGACGGGTGGTACGAGATGAGGTATCAATGAGGACTGGGGTTCCCGTTTCAGGGTCGGTAAATGAAACGATACCGGCGGCGGGGATTGATGCAGCAAACGGGTGCCGCAACTGTACGCAGATGGTGTCGTGCCGGTGGGCGATCCGTCGAAGATGGAGTTCACAGTCAGTAAGAAAGAAATCTGATATGATGAAGACGATTCCCCTTTTCCTCTGGTGCTGCATGATTGCATCGATGCCAGGACGCAGATCGCTTGTTCCGCGAGATGCGGGTTGGCTTCCGAGCTTTTTTGGATAGGCGGCGATACATTCGAGAGTTGATTGTCCGTGAGAGCGAGTCTTTTTGGGGGTGCGGTACTCCTCTACTGATCCACCACAGAGACATAACCCAACCTCATCGCCATGCTGCATCGCAACTGAAACGACGAGCGATGCAAATAGTTGGGCACGTACGTTTCCCTCCTGCGATGAGTGTGTGTCCGGCTGTCCCGTGATGTTGCCCAGCGGAACTCCGGTCGAGAGGCTTGTATCGAGAAGCACCATCATCGAGAGGTGGCGATCCTCCTCATACGATTTGACGAGAGTGTTACCACTTCGGGCACTCGCCCGCCAATCTATCCGTTTGACATCATCCCCGGGTTGATACGAGCGAAGCTCCGAAAAGGCCAACCCTGAGCCCCGAAACGCACTCCGATACCCGCCAGAAAGGCCGCTACGAACAAGATGTTTTGTTCGTAGTTGAAGTCGTCTTATCTCAGGGTGAGCAAATATCGGGTTTTTCATAACAACGATAACCTCGCTCGTGCACGGTGTTCGGTCACGGGGTGCTCACACTCCGAAGTATTTGACGAACGATATCGTCTGCCGATATTCCTTGTGCTTCCGCTTCGAAACTTGGAAGCACACGGTGTCGAAGCACATCAGGGGCGAGATCGATCACTTCATCTGGTGTCACAAACTCCCGACCTCTCACATACGCAAGACTCTTGGCACAGCTCTTAAGAGCAATACCAGCTCGGGGCGATGCTCCCCAATCGATCATCCCTCCGAGTCCGTGGGCGTCGCCTCGGCGGGTAGCGTGGACGAGTGACACGATGTACGCATCAATGCGGGGGTCAGTGTGCACTGCACGGGCGGCGCGCTGCATGTCAGCAAGCTGTTCGGGGGTGATCACCGCTCTGGGGGTGGGCTCATCTTCTTCTATCACCATTCGCAGGATCTCAAGTTCCTCATCGAAGGATGGATACGAAACGATGATCTTCATCAAAAATCTGTCGAGCTGGGCCTCGGGAAGCCGATACGTTCCCTCCTGTTCGATAGGATTTTGGGTCGCGAGGACGACGAAGGGAGAGGGGAGCGGGTAGGTCTCCTCTCCGATGGTAACGCATCGCTCCTGCATCGCCTGGAGGAGCGCCGATTGAACCTTGGCGGGGGCTCGGTTTATTTCATCCGCCAGGAGCAGATTCGTGAAGAGTGGGCCCTTTCGGGTGACGAATTCTCCCGTTTGGGGTCGGTACACTTCCGTGCCGATGAGGTCAGAGGGGAGGAGATCGGGAGTGAACTGAATCCGCCCCATCTGAACCGAGAGACACCTCGTAAGAATCGATAAGGTGCGAGTTTTGGCAAGTCCGGGAACTCCTTCAAGGAGAACGTGTCCCTGCGCGAGCAACGCCACAATTAACCGCTCGATCAAGGCACCTTGACCGACGATGAAACGACCGATTTCGTTCGTTAGGGCAGCAACGGAGTGAAGCGCTGAAGATGGGGAATGCGGCATGACGAATACGACCGGGTGTTGAGGTTCTCCGTCCATTCTAAGAGCTCAGTGGAAGGAGCTTACTGAGAGAGTGATCGGACTGAATGACGTAGGAATATGATAATGGGAATCGGCGGGCGCGCAATGGGGGATGGTAGATTACTTGACCAAGTACTGCTGCACTTTGGAGATTTGAGCTTAACGGGACCCTTGTGTTACGCAGCTCTTTTTTGCCTTCGCCTGCGGTTGAAAAAATCATCAGGGATTGGGCCCGCCAACTGCTCAAGGGAATCTCGCTTTATCCGCCAATCAGCCCCGAGCTTAAAGCCCTGTAAGGTTCCCTCTTGTAAAAGAATGTATACTTTGGCACGGCTAATCCGAAGTATCTCGGATACCTCCGCGACGTTCAACAACAGTACGTTCTTGTCCATGAGATTCTCCCGCTTGTCCGCCCTGCGGTTTTACCGCTGGAACAGTACCGATTGATAACTGGAGATAGATATGCGCTTGAAGGGCGTATTTTGCCCTGTTTCTGCAGAATGAGGGGTGACCCTCGCTCATTAGGTCGCTTTGTGGTGATATCAACAATCAATCCACCCCATCTCGCCAATGAGAGGCTAAACGACGGTATCACCCCAGTTCTTGATATTCCTGCTCGAATCTGTCTGCTTCGGTGCCGTCTTTTTTTTTCACGAATATTGCGTGGCGGAATCTGGGAGAAAGGGGATGTTTGCCAAGTTGCAAAGCACCCCATTTTTCCTCGGAAAGGGGAAAGCCGATACGAGATTCCCCCGTTGCGATGAGCGCGTTAGCCCTGAAATGGGATAACCTTCCCTGGATTAAAGATATGGTTCGGATCAAGCGCTTCTTTGATGGAGCGCATCACTGCGATTTCCTCTGGGGAGCGGGAGTAATGGAGGAAATCCCGCTTCAGGAGCCCCACGCCGTGTTCAGCGGCGACGCTTCCGTGGTACCGGGCGACACACGAAAAAAGTGCCTCGTCGAGGGTATGACACCGTGCAAAGAAGGCCTCATCTGTCAGTGCGGGTGGTTAGAGGAAGTTAATATGAAGGTTTCCATCACCGAGGTGGCCGAATATTGCGGCCACGAAGGTCGGCTCGCATTCGCGCGCTCGGGTAATAATCTCGTCTATAAAAGCCGGAATCGTGGTCGACTTTACCGACACGTCATTTTTGTGGATGGTGTAGTGAGAGGAAAGGGTCTCGCTCACCAGCTCGCGCAGTGACAGAAGCTCTTGCGCCTGAGTTGTCGACTCTGCAACCACCATATCAGCGACGAGTCCCCGCTCGCAGGCTTCGATGAGAATCTCCTCGATTATTTCCCTGCCATTTGGAGCCGACGGAATCTCCGCCTCCAGGAGCGCGTATACGGGATAATTTTGAGCAAGGGGGTCACGCTTTTGTTTGAAAGTGAGCACTGGTTCCAACGCCTCGCGCATGACGAGCTCGAAAAGATCAAGAATCACTCCCCGGTCACGACAAAAATCGAGGAGAGAGGTAGCTTGCACCAGGGTTTCCAGCCCTGCCCAAACGCGAAGTGAAGGAGGGGGAGGTGTCGTAAGTCTCAGGGTCGCTTCGGTAATGATCCCCAGGGTACCTTCCGATCCAATAAACAGCTGCTTGAGATCGTATCCTCCTTGGTCCTTAATGAGCCCGTGACCACATCTGATGAGACTCCCATCAGCGAGCACTGCGTCGAGATGGGCTACATGGGCTCGGGTCATGCCCCATCGAATGACCCGGATACCCCCGGCATTCGTTGCGATGTTACCCCCAAGCTGGCTTGACCCTTTTGAGGCAAAGTCGATCGGCAAAAAAAGCCCCGCCTCATGAGCTGCCATCTGGAGAGCCTCTGTCGTCACCCCCGCCTCAGCCCGGATCGTCCGCTCCGCCACGTCGACCGCGATGATGCGATTCATTTTTTCGAGCGAAACGACAACTTCGCCATCTGATGCCGTGGCGCCACCCGCGAGTCCGGTCCGACCGCCAGAAGGGACGATGGGATGCCTGGCCTGGTGACAAAGGCGGACAACGCTCTGAACCTCCTCAACGGAGCGGGGAAAACAGATGCATAACGGTGCTGGCTGATAGTCTTTTAGCCAGTCTTTTCCATATGATAGGCAAGATTCCGTATCACTCCGCGTCGTACAAACGCTCGAAAGGGCGGTCGAAAGGTCAGTCGAGGCAGGGGACATATCAGTTAATGCTCCTCGCAATTAAAAAAATCCTTTTTTCGCTATACCTCTCCTCGAAGAGTGTGTAAAGTCGGGGCAAAATTTGTAAAACATCGATTGACGCGGGGTGCGGTAGAACCAAACTGCGTATTTGGAGAGATAAGAGGGAGAGAGCGGATGATGCGGAATCGCGGGGCGCAGATATCATCTTCTGGGGACGGAGGGGCTAGGGGTATGTATCAGTTCTTTTTACTTTCAATCGATTTTGTGAGGGCGTGGCGAACGGTGCCGAAGTTGTCTTGGGTCCGGGCGGCTCGGGCACATCGCGCGGGGCTGTATGAGGCAGCGGTAGGGCAGTACGAGCGGGGACTTTTAGCAAGTCCGAACCACCCGGCGGCGTTCTGCGCGCGGCTCGACCTTGCTCAATGCCTCGTAACACTTCAGCGATTTCAGCAGGCCGAGGATCATTTAAGGCTCCTCGTGCTCCAACGTCCCGACGACAGGCGGCCTTACATCCGACTTGTCAAGCTCAAGATGTGGCAGGGCCTTTTTCACGAAGCAGGGTTGATGGCGATTCGGGCCGCGAAACGGTTCGCCCCTGACGCTGAGCTGATTGGCCTTGCGGCGTGGTGCTTTGTCAGTGCGGGAAGCTCGCGCGAGCTGCTGGACGAGGCCTTTGAGCTTGAGCTCGCACTATCGCCAGAGGAGCGGGCGGGGGAATCGGTGATTCAAGCGGCAAGAAACTGGGATTGGTATCGCGATGGCGAGCGCAAGTCATCGGTTCAGGAGCTGCATCGTCTTTCTCACTCTCCCCGTCGGCAGTCGGTAGAGGCGATACTAGCCTACGCATCGGTGCTGATCGATTTGGGTTTGGTGAAAGAAGCTCGCGAGGAACTCAATAGGGTTTTGACTTTGCGGCCAGGCTATCCCTTAACGATGGCGCTTCTTGCTCAGTGCTACCTTAATCCCAAAAGCTACAAGCCAGAATTCGCCGCGCAGCTCGCTCTCGATGCATGCCGGGGTTCAGGGTGGCGGTCGGCTCAGTTGCTCCATCTCTCTGCTGACGCTCAATTTCGGAGAGGTGAATTCTCAACCGCAAAGATGATGGCGGAACGAGCGCACCACGAAGCTCGTCTCATAACGAGCCGATATCCGAACATTGCTGCACTCGAGGAGCTTATATCTGACCTCGATACGCAGCGGATGTAGCGGACGATGGTTAGCTTGAAGCGGGCGTCGCCCTTATGAGACGGCTCCATGCGGGAAAAGGCAGACGCACCGCAGGCAGGACCCGTCCCCGATAACCCCAATCAAGGACGCTATTGACGGTCTTTGCAGACCTTTGTGGCTGAACCCTCTTCTCTCCCGATCGGCCTACCAGTACTTCTCATAGTGAAGATTTCCGGCCTCTTTTTTCGAGTGGACCGTGAAGCCTTGGGTGACGGTCACCTGCTCCACCGCATCGATCATCGCAGGGTTGCCACATAACAAAATGTGGTGAGTCTCAGGGGTGTACGGAGCAAGCCGTTCTTCAAAGAATCTGGTCACATGACCGGAAAGGCCTGATGCGGGTGGGGCTGCGCGACTGACGAACGGAATATACCGAAACGAAGAACCCCGGGCTTCCTGCAGCTGCTCGAGCTCATCCCGATAACCCAGATCCTCGAGGTGACGGACGCCGTGGAGCAGGGTTATCGTCCTTCCCGGAACCCAGGTTTCCTCAAGTCCCATCATTGAGGTAAACGGAGCCAACCCGGTGCCGGTTGCCACGAATATGAGGTGAGCGGAGGAGGGGACCGGAGCGAGGGTAAAGTGGCCGGTTACCTTGGGGCCACAAAAGAGCCGATCTCCCTCATTCAACATCGCGAGACGAGATGTCAGCGATCCAGCAGGGACAATAGCAACATAAAATTCAAAGTAGTCTCGTACCGTGGGCGAGGACCCAATCGAGTATGCTCGCTTGATAACCTTTGTCGGGTCAGGCGCGGGATCCTCCGCTGGAAACGAGGCAGGACGAGGAGCGGCTCCAGGAAGGCCGAGGGCAACGTACTGGCCCGCCTTAAACTCAGGAACGCCCGCATCCGGTTCTACCCGAAGGACAACAAGTTCAGGGGTAATATCGATTCGCTTGATAAGGGTGGCGTTTAGCATGGTTATCGAAAATAGTGATGCAGTTGCGAGGGGGAATACTTTATGATTCAGGATAGAGAGGAGATAATTCTTCGTGACGAAAACAAAGCCACGAGAAGAAGGAGTAACACAGTCCTTGAAAGTCACAACAGGCGGTCCGCCTCGGTTCTCGCAGTCCGCTCCGTTAGTAAGCGACCGCGCCTCGCACGGATCGGCCCTTCTTTAGGAAACACCCTTTTTACAATCGGCTCCCAACCTGACTCCATCCACGACATCGGGTGAAGATGGTCGAGCGAAGGTTGGGTGCCAGAACTGCGACCTCTCGAACGTCCCCACAGTAAGGTAAATCTCCCCACGTGGCAACCTCACTTGACTCGAGTATCTTGTAACGCAAGCCCCCGATGACGGTCCGCGCGTTCAACTTGCTGGGGTGAGCAACTCCGGCGGAATTGTGGTTGATTGGATATCGCCGACCACCTCCTTCAGAATGATCGCTAGCGTTTTGCCCTTGAAAGCTTTCTTCTGGATTTGGGAGCGAACCTTCGACGACCTAATCTGCTTCACACCGCCTCTGAGGTGAGAGCGAAGTCTTGCCTGGAATTTTAACCAGATGGCTCTCTCCCGCTTGATGCACTTCTTCTTCGCAGCTCCCTTACGAGACTCCGAGCAGAAGTTTTTGCTCGTTGTCTTCCGAGAGGAATCCCCGAATACCAATTTCTTCGATGGATCTCCGGAGGTAGCACGCGCTATCAGAGGGACGGTATCGCTGCTCTCATCCACTTTCATCGCAAAGACCACCCCGCCTCCGCTTCCACCCGACCCCCCTCCGCTACCGAAAATGCCGGAAAAGACCCCGGGGGCGTCGTTTACAAGCTTGCTCAACCCCCCTATCGCCTTCGCAAAGTTTGTTAGTACCGACATGCCGAACACATTCCCCGCCGAGCTGACGAGCTCGTCGATCGACGTATCGTTCAATGAAACGGATCCTTTCGTTATCAGGGCAGTGCCGACGTCATCCACAAATCCTATCGCCAGATTGACAGGATTATCCACTATCGCCAGCACCGCCTGAAGAAAATCCCCCGACATGAGATTGGTCACCAAGTCGACGACCGCAATCACGGCTTGATAGCTGCTCATCACAAAATTGATCGCTTGGCTCACCTTGCCGACCAGGTCTATCAGCTTCAGGATCGAGCTGATTCCTCCAAGACTTCCCCCCAACCCCAGCTTGCTCAGGAAGCCCTGGCCACTCGAAAATATGGTTGAGAGGCTCGCCCCACCAAAGAAGCTATTGAGCGACTGTACCGCTGTGTCGAGAAATGGGATGTCGACCAGATTTAGGAGGTTTGCCTGATCAATAAAACCATTCAGCTGCGTTGTCAGGGAACCTATCAGACCATTCGCATCAGGTATGAGGGTATTGGTCAGATTAGAGAGGGTAGAAGTGAGGCTGGATAAATCTCCATTCAGGGTCAAGATGT
>OMIW01000035.1 GCA_900299205.1 Pseudomonadota bacterium | reverse complement strand
GTCCTCTTCCTCGCCGATTGGCGTCTCGAGGGATATCGGCTCTTTAGCAATCTTGAGTACTTTCCGGACTTTATCGAGAGGAATCTCCATTTTTGCGGCGATCTCTTCGGGCGTCGGCTCTCGACTTAGCTCCTGCACAAGCTGGCGAGATGTTCGTATCAATTTGTTAATCGTCTCGATCATATGGACCGGGATTCGGATGATACGAGCCTGATCGGCTATAGCGCGCGTGATTGCTTGACGAATCCACCACGTCGCGTAGGTGGAAAACTTGTATCCCCGCTGATATTCGAACTTGTCGACCGCCTTCATGAGACCGATATTCCCCTCCTGAATCAGGTCAAGGAATTGCAAGCCTCTGTTCGTGTATTTCTTCGCTATCGAAACGACAAGCCGAAGATTCGCCTCTACCAACTCTCGCTTTGCATCGGCGGCTCGCATCTCTCCATCCTTGAGAGCGTACGCTGCCTGATTGAAAGAGAAGATGTCCATGAGAATATCTTCTTCTACCGCTGTCGCCTCATCAATGAGCCTTTGAAGTCTAAATCCAAGTTCTCGGGCCGATCCCGCCTTCAGGTTGAGGCGCTTCGTCACCTTCTTCGCTAACGCCTGATCATCCGTAATAAGTTCCTCTATCATCCCTACCAATTCAGGGAGAGGCTTTCCTGTTGGTCGCGCAAGCATTTGAGCCGGACGAATGAGCGCCAAGACCTGATCATGCTTCTCCTTGATGACCGATACAATCCGCGCATGCTGCTTTGCATTAAAGTTCAGCTCCTCCATCCGCTCGATATTCCTCTCGAGGAGCCGCTCGTACCTAAGTTGCGCCACCCTCCCCTCTTCAATCGAGCTTTTCCGCGCATCTCGAAATTGTTCGTACGCACTTCTGATCTCTTTTTGGGCCTTCTTGAAAAGGGGGTGCTTCCGAAGGAACGCCTCTTTTGCCTCCTCGTCCTCCTGGCTCACCGGCCTCTTTTCCGATAAATCCTCGCCTGCCTCATCATCGGCGCCCTCATCTGCAGCCTCCGACTCCTCTTCTCCTGCGTCATCCTCGGTGAAAAGGTCTCGAAGTCGAATGGTCCCCCCCTTTACTCCTTCGAATACGTCGAGAGCATAGGCGAGAGCCAGTGGCTGTCGCAGAGATTCCCGTCGAGCGACCTGCAATCCCGCCTCGATCTTTTTTGCAATTTCGACCTCACCTTCTCGGGTCAGGAGACTCACATTTCCCATCTCTCGCAGATACATCCGCACGGGATCAGTGCTTTTACCGAGAGCTGAGGGATCAAGAAGTTCAGGCACCCGACTCTCGACCACCGCACCCTCCGGCTCTTCGAGATACTTATCCCTGCCCTGATCGATAATATCGATATCCTGCTCACTGAAGAGGGTTATCACCTCCTCCATCTGCTCTTCGGAAACCTCCTCAGACTCGAAGGTCCTTCCCAGCTCCTGGAGAGTCACGTACCCCCGTTCACGCCCAATTTCGAGAAGACTCTCTAAATTGATTGTGTCCTCTTCCTCTCCCGCTTCATCCCCCGCTTCGACCCGCTCTTCCTCCTCCACGGGAGCTACTATCCCCCCCAGATCTACCTCCTCATCGCCAGCGATTTCGGCCTCTTCAAATTCATCCCCGCCACCGATGTCTTCGACATCTCCGAGAAGGTCCTCAACATCGTCCTTCCGGGACGCCTTGCGAAGTGGGCGAGAAGACGCAACCGATCCCTCCGGACGCGACTCTCCCCCAGCGAGACCGAAACCCACCTGAGCCCGAGTTGCACCGCTCACCTCTATCGACCCTTTTTCCCCACCCCCGGACTGCACGATATTCTTCTCCTTTCCCTTTGAGGCTACTTGACCGACTCCCTTCCCAACCAGAGCCTTCTGCTCGTTGATTACCATTCGCGCCGAAGACGCGGTCACTCCCTTCTGTTCCTTTTTTGTCTCTTGTTTTGCCTCGATTCGTCTCTGTTCAGGTCGCTTTGTCGGAGAGCGGAGCACTGCCTTTTGCGACTCCGATCTTTTACCTGAGGCTTTGTCCGAAGTCGGTTTGCCCCGCGAGTTTGACGGAGAATGGGGCTTGGCTGAGACTCTCGGCACGGATGTTCTGACTGCCCCCTTGGATGTCGTGGCACGAGTCCCACCGGGGGTTGAACCTGCCCCTTTTTGAGCCCTCGACTCGGGTCGCTTGGCTCCTCCTGAGCGAGACTCCGACCCCCTGCTCTTTATGAATCGAGCACCTGATACTGACCGACGCAGGTTACCCTTACCAGCGACACCCTTTAACGATGGTTTTTTCGAACCCTGAGAAGCCCCGCCCGCAGCACGAGCGGAGGAGTTCACACCTCGCGACGTCGAGCGGACCTCCGACACAGTTCGTCCGGCACGACCTCTGAGGGTTGAACCTTTCGCCGGTTTTTGGGCCGTCCCAGAACGCCCCCCGACTGACCGTGACTTCGTGGCTTGAGCAGTTCGAGATTGCGCCGATGTCGAGCGCGACCCATCTTTTTTGCGAACCGTCCCGCGACCCACAACCGAGCCTCCGCGCTTGGCTTCCTCCCTACCCGAACGCGACCCCGTTGATGTTGATCGCCCCGAAGAACCTCGGGACGTGACCCGTCGAGACGTTCTTATCGATGATATCTTCGATGTCATTTTTTTGGTCGCCACCCGTACACCACCGTTTAGAATTATTCACCCACTTCTGCGAGCCTCCCTGGCCTGTCTCCATTTGCCAAGGAGTCCTCCTCCCCATCGGTTTCCGACGCCCCTTCGTTCACCTTGCCCGATACTTCCGAGGATAGCCGCCTCAACCTCACCCACCAAAACCCGGCCAATACCCCCTTGCAGATCAGGTACCCCCCCATTACCCAGATTAATCCCTGCGCCAGTTCACGCGACACGACTCCCCCAAAATCGCCCCTCAATTACCTTGTGGCTCCGCAACTCGACCTGCTCTCAGCGCACACAGCGCCCCATCTGATGTTCCTCTCAAATGGAATGAGGAGCCAAGCGCCCCATCTTATCGATTTCCTTTGATTGGGTAAAGCAAGCTTTCACACTCGGGGTCCAAGCAATCGCGACTGCACCCTCCCTATCTCGGCGTCAGCCTGTCAAGCTGACGGCGCATATCGAGCTTTCTCCCCAGCAGGACCGCTCGGGCACTCTCGTCGTTCGACTGCTCAATCTGTCGCTCGATTTCGATAAGGACCCCCACCATCTGCTGCCGCCGGCAGGCCCGCACGCAGTCGTCATACCATTTCGTCGGGTCGGTTCCCGACGCAGCTGCCATCGTTCGGGATCGACGCCACAGCTCGATCCATTCCCCTCCACGACTCCGAAGCACATCCTTTACTCGAGCTCTTTTCTCAGCATCCCGCCCTGACTCCTCTGCCACAACCGCCCTGAGCTCCCCCAAAAACTCGAGAACCGAGGGGCTCATCACTCCACAAACACGAGGGTCAGCTAGGACGACTGCGGGCAGGGTCTCCCACTGCGCCATGACGGCCAGGAGAAGCTGTTGCTCAACCGCGGTGAGACGACCCCGCGAGGTCTCTGACGGCATTTCAACCCAGCGCCCACCCTCTTCGGATGACACCCTATCCCTCGACTCGATTCCGTCAGTCCGCCCGCCCAAGGCCATCAAACCGGGATCGATTCGCAAACGCGATGCTGCCTCCCGCTCCAAATCGTGCCTCACCACATCGCGCGTTACTCCAGCAAGCACCTGCCGAATCTCCTCCCCGATGGCCGACCGGGCGACCGGACCAGTCATATCCTCACCCCCATGACGGCGAAATTGCTCGTCAAGAAAAGCCGAGAGAAGCGACCGCCGAGGGAGCGCCGACAAAAAGTCTTCTGTCCCTGCTCCGAGCCGACGTGCAAGGTCATCGGGATCTTCACCTTCCGGCAAAAATGACACCCAAACATCGACCGCAAGATTTGCCACTGTCTTGAACGCCCGAGCCGCTGCGACTCGACCAGCATCATCTCCATCGAAGAGCAGGACGACTCGTCGCACCAACCGCGCAAGTCGGTCCCCGTGTTCCGATGTTAAAGCGGTGCCACAACACGCGACAACATTTCGAACCCCGACTTGCCATAAGCCCACCACATCGAGGTATCCCTCGACGACGTACACTTCTCCCCGTTCTCGTATCGCTCGCATTGCTACCGGCAAGCCGTACAGCGTCTTATGCTTACGATAGAGTGGACTTTCAAGGGAGTTGATATACTTTGGGCGCTCACGTCCATCGGTATAGAGGGCAGGGACGAGTCGTCCCCCGAAACCGACAACTTGATTTCGCTCCGATACGATCGGGAATTGAAGCCGTCCGCGAAACGAGGGCCGAAGCTGACCACTTTGGTCGCGCTTCAGGAGCCCCGAAATCACCGCAACATCATCTGACACTCCCGCCTTTCGGAGCCACGATACCAGACTATCTCCCCCAACAGGGGCGAACCCGATACCAAATGCATCGACCGCAGCTGGTGTCAGCCCGCGCGACATTATATACGATTGAACTACCTCTGGTGCCCGTTCGTAGCACCATCGAAAATATCGGTGTGCCTCGGTGAGAGCCCGCACCAGCTGCTCTTTTCGTTCGTGGTCGGGGCTATGAGCAGCCTTCCCCTCACGGCCAATACGCACAAGATCTATACCGGCTTTTGCCGCGAGATACTCAACCGACTCCGCAAAAGCGAACCCCTTTGAGCGCATCACATACGATATCGCGTCACCCGATTCACCGCACCCAAAGCAGTGGAAGGTGTTCGTATCATCATTAACAAAACACGATGGCGTCCGCTCACCGTGAAAGGGACAACCACAAACCCATCGGCTGCCCGACCGTTTGAGGTCGCATTCCTCTCTCATGAGATCAGACAATCTCACCCGCTCCCGTACGTTCTGAATGCTCTCGGGAGATATCATCACGATGTCCGTCCTTCCTTAACAGCACCCAACCTTTCTCTGGAATTCCCCTCGCAAGGCAGTCCCCTCCGAAACCCGCCCGCCATCACCTATTCCTCGCAGGGAGGTAAAAAATAATATGCTGTACGGCACTTTGATAGTTTGACTGCAACTTCGTCCCCTCCCCCCGATGCCCGCTACGGAACCATTTTCAACAGCCTCCTAGTCAACCTCAACCGCCTCTTCCTCTCGATAATCAACCAAAATCTCAATCACCTCGAATTCTTTGGCGCCACCGGGGGCATTAACCCGGGCGATATCTCCAACCTCCTTGCCAATGAGCGCCCTACCGAGAGGAGCGGCAACCGATACTAATCCTTGGTCGACATCACTCTCATCCTCTCCCACTATTGAAAGTCGGCGCGAATCGCCCGATTCCACATCTTCGATGACAACAGTGAGGCCAAACACCACCCTCGTCGTATCACTGATACGGCGAGGGTCAATAATATCGGCGACAGCAAGTTTACCCTCTAGGTCTCGAATCTTTGCCTCGACCATTCCCGAGCGCTCTTTTGCCGCATCATAGTCCCCGTTCTCAGAAAGGTCACCATGCCCCCGAGCCACCTCTATCTGGTTAGCTATCTCAGGCCGCAACCCCTTGAGTCTCATCAGCTCTTTCCTCATTGCAGCATACCCTCGAGGGGTCATTGGGCGTCTCATAGCACAGAAACCTCGGCGAACAGAAAATGACAGGGGCAAAAAATGGGGATGGGTAACGCGAGAAGAGACCAGAGCATCCCTCGCAGAGTGGTGAAAACTGATCTCCTGTTGGGCACTTTGAAAGTTTGACGCCAACGAAGATGCAGTCAAACTTTCAAAGTGCTCACTAAGGAACTAATGTTCGCCTCCCTGCTCGCC
>OMIW01000034.1 GCA_900299205.1 Pseudomonadota bacterium | reverse complement strand
TGGGGCAGACCGGGAAGTAGGTGTTGCCTTTAACTCAATCGCTTTTATTCTCCCGCCAAGTCAGAGCGCGCCATAGAAGGTCAAGGTCGTCACAGGCCCTTTCAAGGGTACTTCGCGGTGAAATACCTTCTCTTACGGCTCGAAAGAGATCGTCGTATTCAGCCTGATAACCGAGGTCTCCTGAAAAGGTAGAGTCTCGCTCAGTGTCGACTGCTCGGACGAGACACCGATTTGATGAGAAGAGAATCTTACCCTCAGAGCCTACTATGGTACAGCGATTCTCGTTGACGGAGTGCTCAAAGGGGGTTCTGATGAAAGTAATCACAATTCTCAGCGTACCTCCGTTACTGAGGGTGACCGTCATGAAATCGCCGTTGCCCAAACTCGGGTAGATTGCCTCGCTGTGGGCATCAACAATTTGTAGATTGCCGAACAAAAATCTCAGAGCTGCAATGAGATGGACCCCACTTTCAAGGAGGTACCCGAAGGGATATGAGGGCTGACTCCTCCATCCGGGCAGCGAGGCCTCCGATACATGCTGGATAGAATTCCATGAAACAAGAGAGGGGGTTCCGATTGTTTGATTTTCCAGCTGTGCTTTTACCGAATCGAGCACGGGCCAATAGAGTACATTCTCCGCGACCATTGCCACCGTGCCGACTGACTGGGCAAGAGCTGCTACCGAGCGAGCCTGATGGGGCGAAGTTGCGAGAGGCTTTTCTATCAGCAGATGTTTCCGAGCCCGCAGAACCTTCTCTGCTATCGAAGCATTAAGATTGAGCGGAACGGCAACCACCGCAACGTCAATCTTCGGATCGGCGAGCATCTCGTCGATGTCTCGATATGAGTGTTCGATGTCGTGTTCGGCGGCGAATTGACGAGCGCCCTCCGGGCTACCCGAGCAGCAGCCAAATATTCTAAATTTTGACCCCATCTTACGAATAGTCGGCACATGGATCCGTTCCATGGCAACACCAGTGCCGACAAGACCTACCAACAACGGGCCCTGTCGGGAACGGGCACGAAAAAAGGGAAGGCGAAAAGAGCTTAAGAATCCCATCGTATCGCAAACTCCTTCATGAAAGAGGTCAGATCCTCTATCGCGCCCATCGAGAGGCCATTGTACATAGATACCCGAATTCCACCGAGCAGTTTATGACCCTTCAGCCCAAACAATCCGGCACTCTCCGCCTCCTTTAAAAACTTTTTCTCGCGCTCGGAATCCTCGATTCGAAAGGTGGCGTTCATAAGACTTCGTGATGCAGGCTCGGCATATGGCAAGTAAACGGGGAATTCATCGATACACGCATACACTCGTTGTGCGCGCTCTCGAGCGCGACGGTGCATCTCAGCCAAGCCACCGAGATTCTCTATCCAGGCAAGGTATCGCTCAGCCACAAAGATAGCGAAGGTAGCAGGAGTATTGTAGAGTGACTGATTTTTCGCGTAGGTTTGGTACGAGAGGAGAATAGGGAGGTTTTTCGGCACTTGGTCGAGAAGATTGCTTCTGACCACCGCAATAGTTAAACCCGAACATCCAAAGTTCTTCTGAGCGCACGCATACACGGCATCATGCCGCGAAAAGTCAACAGAGGCGGAGAACAGATCCGATGATGCATCACATACCAAGGGTGCAAGAGAACAAGCTTCAGCGGTAGGCGCCGAGGTCCATTGCGTTCCATAGATCGTGTTATTACTCGTGTAGTGAAGATAGGGACACCCTGGAGCCGTTGCTAGGACCTTCGGTAATTCTCTGAATTGGACTAATTCGCCGGAACCGTTTTGAGTGGCACCCACGAGTCGACTTGCCTCGGCGAATGCTTTCTGGGACCAAACCCCAGAGATAAGGTATTCGGGCTTTGACGAGGCCGCCTGTCCTAAATTAAGTGGCACCATCGAGAATTGCATCGTTGCACCACCATGGCAGAACATCACCGCGAAATCATCAGGAATGGCCAGAAGTCGCCGGATGCGAGCTTCTGCAGATGCGAGAATTTCCTCGAAAACTCTCCCACGATGACTGATCTCGAGAATGCCGAGATTACTATTTGGCAGCCGTCTTACGGCATCAGCCACTTCCTCTCTGACGGTATCGGGAAGGACCGCCGGACCCGGGTTGAAATTGTGTACCACAACAGTCTCTCGTTATTTTTTAAATAGGTTTGAACCTGTTCCTTCTTCACGGCACTAGGATAGTATCTTCACCCACCTCTCCCCGCATCTCAGGATGATCTATAGTGTAATGTAACCCACGGCTCTCCTTCCGAGCCATAGCGGATCGTATCACAAGATTTGCCACAAGGCTGAGATTTCGGAGCTCCAGGAGGTTCTTTGTGACAGTGAAATTCCAGTAGTACTCTCGAATTTCCTGCTCAATAACCTCGCTCCGGCGGAGCGCACGCTCCAACCGTTTATCGCTTCGGACGATGCCGACGTAGTTCCACATAAAACGACGAATTTCATCCCAGTTCTGGGAGATGATCACGGCCTCTTCGCTCCTGACCGCTCCGGTTGTATCCCACTCAGGTATCTGAGGAACCCGTCGTGGTTTTCCGAGGCGCGAAGAGGCATGACCAGCGGCACGATGGCCGAATACAACTCCCTCGAGGAGCGAGTTTGACGCAAGCCGATTCGCTCCGTGCAAGCCGGTACAAGCGCATTCCCCCACCGCATAGAGCCCCTCTATCGATGTCCGACCCCACTCGTCGGTCTGAATGCCACCGCAGCAGAAGTGCGCGGCGGGCACGACGGGAATCGGATCGGTACCGGGGTTAATACCGTACGAGAGACACCGCTCGTAGATAGTCGGGAAATGCTCTTTGACAAAACCCTCACCTCTGTGGCTGATATCGAGAAGGACGAATTCATCCCCCGTTTTCTTCATTTCAAAGTCTATAGCGCGAGCGACAACGTCACGAGGAGCAAGCTCCTCTCTCGGATCGTATTCGTGCATGAAAGGGGTTCCGTCGACCCTTCGCAACTTTGCCCCTTCACCACGCATCGCCTCGGTAATGAGAAATGATTTTGCCTTTGGGTCAAAGAGACACGTCGGATGAAATTGGAAAAACTCCATATTCGCAATCGCGCATCCAGCCCGATATGCGATGGCGATCCCATCGCCACTTGAAATATCGGGATTCGATGTGTAGAGGTAGACCTTCCCCGCACCTCCGGTCGCCAGGATGACCTTGTCAGCGCAGAAAAGCTCGATCGAGCCGTCAGGCATAAGAACGTAAGCACCGAGAACACGATTGGGGCGATGAAAATCGATACCCACCTTACGGGAGGTGATGAGATCGACAGCCATACAGTTTTCAAAGAGAGTGACCGAGGGTGTTTCGAGCACTCTCTGAGAGAGTTTAGTTTGAATCTCTCGACCTGTTGCATCTGCGGTGTGGTAGATACGCCTTCGTGAGTGACCCCCCTCGCGGTGGAGGTGATATGAGGAGTCACCTTCGCGGTCGAAGGCGACTCCGAGCCTAATAAGTTCTTCAATGCGACCCGGCCCCTCAGCAACGACCATCTCGACGATTGAGCGCTTACAGAGACCAGCCCCCGCGGTGAGGGTGTCATTGACGTGAAGGTCGGGAGAGTCGTCATCGCCGGCAACGGCTGCAATACCACCCTGAGCCCACGGGGTCGAGCCCTCTGAGAGCGCAGTTTTGCAGAGCACAGAAACCGAGCCGTTGTGGGATGCCTCAAGCGCAAAAGTGAGCCCAGCAATACCTCCGCCAAGCACCAAAAAATCAGAGACAATCATAACATTTGATCAAAGATAGAGATGGTCCTCTCTTGGAAAGTTCCCCTGTTTGTTGACAACGATACCAGCAAAAAGAGAAAGATTCAGCCAGGGGGAGGTCTGAAGTTGGGCAATTTGAAGCGGAGCGATTAAAATGTCCGAAATTTCAACCTAAGATACTCGTGAAGCAGCATCTGCTCGGGCTATTGTTTGGTTCGCCTCATCGACCCAACGCGAATGATCGCTCAAAATGCGAAGGGCATAATTAACCACCTCTCGAGGTACCCCTCGACGACGCCCCCCTTTTATCGTGCGCTCTATGTGCCCCGGCCCCCAGTTATAGGCCATCAGGGTAAGAATCCGATTCCCCTTGTACATGTCTTCCAAATATTTCAGATATTTCACCCCTAAGTGAAGATTATGACCAGGGTCGGAAAGATCGCCCCTCGGAAGGGCATTCATACCTTCAACGTATCGGGCAGTCGCAGGCATAATCTGCATCAATCCTTGAGCTCCCACATATGAGCGTGCGTATGTATTGAAGGCACTCTCTGATTTTATTACTGCAGCGACAAAGAGAGGATCATAATCTTGTCGAAGTGCTTCGGCTACGATGGATCGAGCGAGCTCACGCCTGTCTACCCCCCGTTTGCCGTGACGGGATACTATCCGTAGGACCTGAGCGGTGAGAGCATCTCTATCGGTGTGAGTGAGTCGACGAATAGTGAAGGTGGGGGGGGGCGCTGACTGAACGGGACTTCGAATTGGGTTCCCCCGTGCAGGTGGACGTTGAATGAAGGTACTGCTGCTGCCGCTGACTCGAATGGTCCTAACATTTCGTTTGAGGGGCTTATTCGCGGAGACGGTTATCACTCTTGTGCGCCTCTCAAAACGCTCGAGGAGGGTATTAATGCCGTCGAGGTCAAGCAAGTCCCTCTCAGTGGGAGCTTCGCCCCCTTCTGCGGAGAGTGGATCGGGCGAAGCTTCCGCATTTCCACTGACTCCCCCCAAAGAGGACAGTCGTTGGCGGAAATAGTTGGGGAATGGAGCTGAAACATTCTCCTGAGCTGGCCACACCAGGATGAGAAGACCGAAGCAGAGGACGCTACCGAGTGCTTCATACGGATATCGACGGTAAAGCGAGGTGATCTGTTGATTTGCCTCATCGACCCATCGGCTCAAGAAGCTCCACAGGGTGTCGACCATCCCTCGGCCCAAGCCGGTTCCTGGTGATGGTCTTGACGATGTTGCGGATGGCGAAGCTCCTGAAATTGGGTGGCCGGATTCGGGGCGCAGCTGAGAAGGGCGGGGGGTTCCTCGTAATGGTGGAACGGACCTTGCCTTCGAGGCCGAGGGAGGCGAGCCTTGCGACCCAGGAGATTGAGGGGACATCGCTCGAGGGGTAGGATTCTGAGAGACCCTCGACTGAGGTGCCTTCGTTTCGGAGGAGTTCCGCTCCGTAATTGACACCAGGGAAGGGGGGCGAGCGCCATTTTTCAGCTCCACGGGCGATTCGTTCTGTCGGTCTCCACGGTTGACACCAGCAACGCCCTCGCGCTCGGAGAGTCCCACCGGTCGTCCGGGTATCACCTTCCCTATGGGTATTCGATCAGAACTCATTCATACCGCTCGATATCACGTTTCTCGCCACTTACGAAGAACACAATCTCATCCCCCCCTTTGTTATGGCCGCCCTTCGGCGGGATGTGACACCCTCCCTATCTTACCTGCAGAAGCTTATGATATTGAAAAGACAGGCTCCATTTTTCGGGATTTGCCTTAACCAACTCGATACACCACTCGAGGTCCTCCAGTCGCATAAATCCATTCGGCATAAATGGGGGAGAGATCAAGTGGTGCGTCGCCTTAATGGTTGGCTCAGGTATTTCCATACCGACTTGTCGCACGTATTTCACCTCGTCGGCGGTTCTTTGCCGGAGGGTGTGCTCCGCTGTCTTTGGGGAAACGCATATCCAATCAAGCCCCTCCGGCAGTTTGATGGTGCCGTTTGTTTCGATAGCAAGGCGCCAGCCGCGGCGTTTGGCGGTGGTCACGAGAGGGGCGTCGAGCTGGAGAGCTGGTTCTCCACCGGTGAAAAGAAGCCATCCTTTTCGGGGGTTGAGGGCCTCAGCATCAGCGAGTATATCGTCGATGTCACGATATCGACCGCTCATAAACTCCGTGTCGCAGTCGAATCCTGCATTTACTACCGAGCACCGCAGATTGCAATCACTGAAACGGATGAAAACCATCGGCGTTCCTGCCAGTCTTCCCTCACCCTGAACGGAGAAGAATATCTCATTAACACGATAGCCCCCCCGAGATTGGGACCTCACGGCTTGTTCTGTTGGAATAGGTGTCTGCTCCATTAAAATTTTCCTCATTCCGCATACACGCACCGAGAAGTGCAGGTTTCATCGAGCACGACCGATATCAGCTGAGGGACCATCGGCTTAACCCGATCGAATATCCATCGAGCGACCTCCTCGCTTGTTGGGTTCTCGAGTTGTAAGGAGTCGTTGAGATGGTAGTGGTCCAGGAATTGGTCCAGAAGAGGCCGTATCGCTGCCGAGAGCTCTCCGTAATCTAGTACCATTCCGACACTCGGTCCGGTGGATTGTAACGTGGCACCTCGACAGACGAGCCGTCCTCGCCATGAGTGACCATGAAGCCGCGCGCACTTACCTCCATGGCGGGGCAGCACATGAGAAGCTTCGAAGCGAAATTCTTTCTCGAGGGTCCATTCCATAAGAGTTCCTTTCTTAAAATGTTTACCTCTCCGAGTCACAGACGGAGGATTCAAGGGAAGTTTCCGTGTGGCTGGTAATCTTTCTCATATTCAGTTGGATCTGCAACCCCCGCGTGCTCGAAGGCCTCGCGTCGCTCCGTACAGGTTCCGCACCCTCCACAATGTCTCATCCCTCCCCCATAGCAACTCCATGTTTTTTCAAACGGGACCGCCAGTGATGCACCAAGCTGACAGATGTCCCCCTTTGTCATTCCAATAAACGGCCGAAGAAGCGAGACCTGATGCCAATCACAGTGTCGGATCGCTTCTGCAAGGGGTGTGACGAAGGTCTCCCGACAATCGGGGTATATCGCGTGATCACCACTGTGAGCACCGTAGGCGACGGCATCGCACCGCTCATTAATAGCCCAGGCTGTGGCGAGTGAGAGTAGGATCATGTTTCGGTTGGGAACAACGGTGATTCGCATCGACTGATCCTCGTAGTGCCCGGCAGGAAGATCTATCGCAGCATTCGTGAGGGCACTACCCGATAGAAGAGGGGTTATTGAGGATAGGTCAACCTCTTGATGGTTGATGCCGAGCCTGACGCAGATCTCGCGCGCGGCAGAGAGCTCCTTCCGATGACGTTGACCATAGTTTACGGAGAGGGCGCGGATTTGGTGACCTTGAGCGGCGAGATGATAGAGAAGGACGGTTGAATCCATTCCGCCCGAGTAAACGACAACGATATTCATCAGGAAACAGAAAAAAACGGCGAAAAACGAGACGCGGAGGATGATAGCGACTTTTCAACCCTAAAAGAATAGAATTGAGAAAGCAGATGCAAATCAGAGGCTTATCAAGAATTATATCAGATAACGGTCCTACCTCCCACAATCCCTTTGAAATGGTCCCGATGAGCAAAAATCCATTAGGCCAACAGGTCTTATATCCGGCTACCTATTCCCCCGAGCTTCTGTATCCAATCGAGCGTCAGTCGTATCGAGAGGGTATCAGTGGTGAAATCGGGATTCCTAACGGTAAAGTCCCCCTTGGTGTTGGGTTCGATCGGTGGATGTGCTACGAGCTTTCGTGGCTCCATGATTCGCGTCCGCCGGGAGTTGGGTTGGTTGAAATCGTCGTTCCCGCATCCTCCCCCGCAATCGTCGAGTCGAAAAGTCTCAAGCTTTATCTCAACAGCTTTGCTCAGAGTTCGTTCTCAAGTTTTGAGCAGGTTTGTGAAACGATAGCGCAAGATATTTCTCGGGCGATAAAGAACGACGTGTCGGTGGTGATCTTTCCTCCTGATCGATGGCAGGAGATAGCTCCGACTCCCCATGCTGAATTCCTCCAGTGGGCCGGAAGCTGTATCGATACGATTCCGATCCCATGCAAGTTTACGGAGCCGGATCGCTCGATCTTAACTGTGACTCGCGGGGAACGGGTTTCCGAGCGGCTGTACTCACATCTCCTGCGGACCCTCTGCCCTGTCACCCAACAACCTGATTGGGCGACGGTACAGATATCTTATACTGGCGCCCCTATTTCTCACGGTTCACTGCTCCAGTACCTAGTGTCTTTCCGAAATCATCTTGGGTTTCATGAGGCGTGTTGCGAGCGAATCGTCGCCGACATCGCTCTCGCGTGCACCCCCGAGAGGCTGTCGGTATCGTGCCTCTTCACTCGGCGCGGTGGAATAGACATCACCCCGGTTCGATCGTTTGGTGATGGAGATGATGCCGTGTCACGGGTGCGGGTTCCGCGCCAGTGATGTGTGGCCTTCACCCGCGATCCACTAACCCAGAAGTAGTGATGAATTGAAATCTATGCTGAGCCTCAAAGGAGGACTAGTCAGTTTTAAGTGCGATCAGATCAATAAAATGAACGAGAGCCTCCGGGTTGGCTAGTGATTCTAGGTTCTGTACCGGTTCGCCGTGAATGGTCTGCTTTATCGCGATCTCCACGACCTTTCCGCTTCGGGTGCGGGGGATATCTGGCACCGCGATGATCTTCTTGGGAACGTGAAACGGCGACGCATTTTTACGGATGGTATCTTGAATTTCTCGTATCGCCTCAGTAGTTAGCTGATGCTCGGGGGAGATTACAATAAACAGAACAATCCGTTCATCCCCGAGCCACCGTTGCCCGACCGCCACGCTGTCGAGTATCCAGGGAATTCGGCCGATTTCGCGGTATATCTCGGCGGTGCCGATCCGAACTCCCCCGGGATTGAGGACGGTATCCGATCGGCCGTAGAAAATCATTCCACCAGAGGGGGTAAGCTCGACGTAATCACCGTGATGCCAGACACCGGGGAATCGGGAGAAATAAGCCGCTGAGAACCGTCTTCGATCCGAGTCACTCCAAAATCCCAGAGGGACGGTCGGAAAAGGTTTGGTGCAGACCAGCTCGCCCCGCTCACCGACAACTGGTTTACCCTCATTATTCCAGACCTCAACGGCAAGGCCGAGGCTTCGCATCTGGAGCTCCCCCCGATGTACCGGTAGATCAGGACAGCCGAGAGCAAAACATCCCACGATATCGGTGCCGCCGCTGATGGAGGATATCTGGGCGGTCGTTGAGAGGTGGTCTCTGATGAAATCATATTGCTCGGGAAGAAGTGGCGAACCGGTTGAAAGGATTGTGCGGATGGAGGAGAGATCGCAGGAGTGTTTTGGTGAGATATTTAGAGCGTGAAGGAGGCTGAGAAACTTGGCATTTGTACCGAATACGGTTATTCGCTCCTGTTCTGCTATCCTGAAAAGGAGAAGCCCGTTGTCGGCGAGGGGGGAACCATCGAAGAGGACAATACGCGAGCCGACGGCGAGGGCGGATATGAGCCAATTCCACATCATCCAGCCGCAGGTAGTCTGATAGAAAATGGTGTCATCCCGTCGCAGGTCGCCGTGAATCATGTGTTCCTTGAGATGTTCAAGAAGAACACCACCTGCGCGATGGACGATGCATTTAGGTTTTCCCGTTGTGCCGGAAGAAAAAAGGACATAGAGAGGTGCATCAAAGGGAAGCTGTGCAAAGGTTGGTTTCGATGGTGAGCCTAATGTTGAAAATGGGATCCAGGGCGATGAGTCATCAGGAGATTGAGGAAGATTTGGCACGACCAGGATTGTTTCAATGGAAGGAATGGCCGCAGCAATCTCGCGGACCCGTGGGGTAATATCAATTGCCTTACCCTTGAACCAGTATCCATTGACGGTCAAGAGTATGCGGGGTGCGATCTGTCCAAAGCGCTCGATGATGCCGGAAGCGCCAAAATCCGGTGAAGCCGAGCAAAAAATGGCCCCTAGAGAGGCCGCAGCAAGCATGAAAATGACCGCTTCGGGAATATTGGGCATCAGGGCAGCAACCGTGTCGCCCTCTTTGATTCCGAGAGCGGCGAGACCTGAAGCAACCCGACCTGTTTCAACAAAAAGCTCTTGATAGGTAAGGGAAGAGCGCTCCCCATTCTCTTGATAGGCGATGATTGCTTCGCGCTCGTCACGATATCGGAGGAGGTTTTCAGCTATGTTGAGGCGAGCGCCGGGAAACCAGGAAATATCGGCAAAATCGTCTCCTCGTCTAAAAGGGGTATCAGCGGAGGTTGAGGCGATGATATTGACCGACTCCCAGACGAGGGGCCAGAAGAGATCGGGATAGTCGACCGACCAGGCGTAGAATGATTGGACCGATTTACCCGAATAGCCGAGGGGTATAGCCCGAGTCATCATCTGTTTAAGCTGACTTATGTTCTCAGGTTGATCGGTCGAGGGGGACCAGATGACGGTCGAGGATGATGGAGATGATTTCATGGTTTGAGCGAAAAAACGGAGAGAATTCAGAATAGCCGTTTGATGGCGGAGGGAGAAGATGGTCGGCCCCCTGTTATCGATCCTGGGGAAGAATCAGGCAATATCCCATCAGCCCGGATAACTGATTTTAGGGATGGGCTGAAGGGGCAGGAGCACCCTTTTCCTCTTAAGTTGGCGCCTCATCTTGCCGTTACCCTGTTTGATTGTACCGTCGGCGCTTATCCGTTTTGGTCAATCGGATTATATCCAGAATATTCTCCGGGAGATGTGAGTGAACACCTACGCATATGTGAACTCTCGGGCTGGTCCCGGTCGACTCGTAAGTGAGGACAGTTGTATCGTCGATGATGGATTGGGACTCTATGTCGTCTGCGATGGCATGGGGGCGCACGCTGCGGGCGAGGTGGCCTCTTCCTTGGCGTGCGAAGTAATACGTCGAGTTGTCTCGGAAGAGGACAGTGCTACCGACCCATCCCGGCCTATCCTCGAATGTGCGCTCCTTGAAGCGTGTCGGATTATTCATGACTACGGCCTCAGTCACCCTTCTGCACGGGGTCTGGGAACGACGGCGACGGCGATACTGGTGCGTGACAGTTCGCTGTGGATCGGCCATGTAGGTGATTCGCGGGCCTACCTGATTCGTGATGGACAGATCCACCAGCTAACTCGGGATCATACGGTGATAGGGGAGCTGGTCGAGCAAGGGGTTCTTTCCCCAGAGGCAGCATCCCTCAGCCCCTACGCCCATGTGCTTACCCGGGCACTGGGTAGTCACCCAGTGGTGCTCGTCGATACGTTGCGGGTGGATCTCGTTGCGGGCGATCGGATCATCCTGTGCTCGGACGGTGTGCAACCGGGTTTAGACGGCCTCCGGGTCGCTCTTGACGCAGAACGGCGAGCCAACAACGGAGACCAAGTTGATTTAGCTCGACTCCTTGTTGATGAGGCATCTCGGGGAGGTTCCGATGATGACATGACGGCGGTAGAAGTTCTTGTGAAGGCTTGTGATTGCAAGCAACGAGAGGCGGAGGTCGTACTGACCTACGAAACCCTCGCGGAAATGTCCCTGTTCGAAGAGCTGGATTTTTCCCAGCTGGCCCTCGTAGTCGAGCATATGAGGGTGCGGTCTGTAAGCGAGAACGAGGTTGTGATCCGACGCGGTACTGCTGGCAGGGAAATCTTTATTATACTGGAGGGGTCGCTCAGAGCCGAGAGGGAGGGGAAAGGTGTAGCCGAGTTCACGAAGGGAAGTCATTTTGGAGAATTAGCCGCGCTTTCAGACCACCCCCGCTCGACCGATGTTCGGGCCATCATCGATTCGACCCTTATCGAATTGTCGTATGAGGCATTCCAATCACTGGTCGAAAGGGATCCAGTCATCGGCAGTAAGTTTTATCGAGCCCTTGCGGAACAGATGTGCGAGCAGCTTCTGGCTATGAATGAACTATTATTTGATGGAGGGGAGTTGAAGAGTGGGGCGGGGGGCGTCCGAAACGTGGTGCCGGTTGATTTTAAGAAAAATCCATCAGCACCAGCCATGCGACTAGTCGAATAATCGAATGATTACCGATTGCCCCGAATAAAGCTTTCCCGAACGGCCTGTTGGGAGCACGCTATCACTTCGTCGCGCGTCAGAATTCCCTGAGCGATAAGCTGTTGATTTTCTCGAAGGGCATTCGTTTGAAGAAAGACGGGGTTGTCGGAGTTTATCGTGAATCGCACCCCGTGATCCCGGAGGGTGTAAATCACCTCTCTCATCTCATCCCAATCTTTAATGCACTCCTTCGTTCGTAAATTGCTCGTCGGGCAAAGTTCCAGACAAATCTTGCGCCTTGCTAGTTCGTCAAGGAGACTTTTGTCCTTCACTGACTTCACCCCGTGTCCGATTCGGTCTGGCTGGAGCGTTTCTATTACCTCCCACACCTCTTCTGGTGGAGTTACCTCACCCGTATGAATTGTGACTCCGAGTTTATTCTTTCTTGCGATACGAACCGGCTCTTTTATCTGAGCCCATGAAAAGGAGGAGACAAGGGGGCCAGCAACATCAATACCGACAACCCCATCACGAGAGAATCGAGCCGCCTTTTCCGCGATGATAAGATTTAATTCAGGAGATAGTCTCCGATCCATGCAGAGAATGAGACCTCCCTGGATTGGGTAGATGAGGGTTGCCTTTTTCATTCCGACGATAGCACTAAATATGAGCTTATCGAGATCATAGAATCCCTCACTGTTCCGGTTCACGGGATTGAATCTCAGCTCAAGAAGTCGGATGTTCGCCTTCCGATACGAGAGGGAAAAACCCTCATATACGCACCGTTCAACCGCCATTGGCGACGACTGAATTTTTTCCGTGTAGTCGAATCTTTTGAGATACGCCTCGTATGTATCTTGATGGACCATTTCAATGGTATCAACAAATCGCCAATAGTCTTTCTCCTTCAGAGCGATACCTTGATCGTGAGCTATCTCCCAAAGAGTGTGCGCAGTTGCTGCAGAACCGAGATGCATGTGAAGATCGCACAGGTCGTGGAGCTCTTCGGGAAGGATTGCTTGGTCAGGGGACATAAGAACTCCTTTGCGGCGGGGGGTGTATGCGTCGAATCCCTTCAGGATAGAGCTATTTTAGAAAGCTGTCTCCCATTTTTTATTCGATCTGCCATGCGATTTCCCTCGAAATGATATCAGGGGTTTCAATAATTCCCAAGAAGAGTAACCATAGGCGGGATGTTCCTGGGAAGCGAGAGAACTCGGGCGAACGCAACCCCAACCTGTATTGACCACTCGACTTGCGATTTTTTGGGATGTCAGGTATCACTCTTTCCGCATTTTTTGTCGCGGTGAGTCAGGTATCCGGTGAGGAAATTTGATGAATGGGCCAACCTCAGGTTGCTCGCCCCACGAGGTAAGAGTGCGTAGGGAAGTTGCCAGGGGTGGGGGGTCGTAGGGGTGGCCTCGTAAGATGTCGTCGCACGTCGGTGGTTGCCGACTAAAGGCGCGCTCGTCTGAATGTGCGCTTAGAGCGCGGTACTAAATTTATGAAACGATCCTTTCGATATCTCTTCATCATTGCGGTGTCGTTCTTCGTCGGTACCTTCGGCGTTCTGGTTGATGATGGGCAACTGTGTCTGGCTGGGGACAAGGCCGTCGCGCAAGCTCAACAAGCGGGAGGGTCGAGCTCGACAGCGGGCGAACAACCGGCCAGCTTGGGTATTCCCCAACAAAGCCTCCCGGGATATCCCGCGCAGGGCGTTCGCACCGGCGTGTTTAATGACGGTCAGGCCGCGCTGTGGGACCTTCATATCATAGACCACTTCCGCTATTTTGGTCCGGCTCAGCGAGCTCGGGGGCATCGACCCGAGCAGCCGATAAATTTCAGTCACATCGTTCATGTTCAGGGGAACAAGATGGAGTGCCAGTACTGTCACTGGAACGTATCGAAATCTCCCTACGCGGCCATACCCGATGTTGAACTATGTATGGGTTGTCACAAGATGGTAGGAAGTGCCGATCCAGCCGCGAATGCCGAAATCGAAAAGCTTAAGCAGTACTGGGCTAAGGGAGAGCCGATACCGTGGAAGAAGGTCCACGTGATGCCCGATTATCTCCGTTTCAATCACAAGAGGCATGTCAAAGGAGGGGTTACCTGCCACGAGTGCCATGGTCAGGTGGGAGAGATGCCGGTGGTCGAGCGGGTCTCCTCGATGAAGATGGGGTGGTGCATAGATTGTCATCGACAGCGGGGGACCAGTATCGACTGCGCGACGTGTCATCACTAGTGCGAGGGGTGGGCGAGCACTTCGGCGGTCAAATCTGAACCGACGTGCAGAAACGAACTCCACAGACGTAATCACCAAAAACGAGGTGCGGGGCTTTCATGAGTAATGCGGAGACGCCAACGGTTGTGATGGACAAGGACATCCTTTCGGATTCCATAGGAGCGGGGCAATCGAGAGCAGCTGAACCAAAGGTCGAGGGGCAAACGCCGACAGCTAAGGGCGGGGTCTCTCGACGTCGGTTCCTTCAGATTGTTGGTGCGACCTCTGCCGGCGCCGCTCTCGCGGGGTGTGCGGATGATAAAAGCCAGCTTCTTAAGCCGAGGGTCAAAAGTGAGGGGGGACAGATTCCAGGAGTACCCGTTTGGTACTCATCTACTTGTACAGAGTGCTCGGCGGGCTGCGGAATATCGATCAAGACCGTGGATGGTCGCGCTATCAAAGTTGAAGGAGCGAAGGACCACCCCGTGAACGGTGGCGGCTTATGTGCCCTTGGTCAGTCGTCATTGCAATCATTATACGACCCTGACCGGATACGCCAGCCTCTCAAGCGAACGGGTGAGAAGTATGGAGTCGGGCAATTCGCGCCGATATCCTGGGATGAGGCTCTTGCGACGGTTGCCGAACAGCTTGGCAAAGGGGGATCTGAGTCGGTTTTTCTCACAGGAGAGGTCTCTGGGGCGCACCTTGCGCTTATGCAAGATGTCAGCCGGGAGTTAAAGATTCGGCATACGGTGTACGACGCCATGCAGCCGATTGCGCTCACCCAGGCAGCGGAACGAGTCTATGGTGTTCGCGAGATTCCTCAATTTGAATTCGGCGAAGCCGATGTTATTGTTAATTTCGGCGCCGACTTCCTCGAAACTTGGGTCAGCCCCGTCGAGTATGCTCGAGGGTGGGCGAAGGGGCGGCGACGTGAGTTGCCCGCAAAGACGTTTCATATTGAACCTCGCCTCTCACTGACGGGAGGGAACGCAGACCAATGGATCTGTGCAAATCCTGGGACTGAGGTGCGAATCGCTCTCGCAGTGCTCAAAGAGGTTGCGTTGCGGACTGCGGGAGCAAATGTCTCGTCGGAGCTGCGGACTTACATCGCGGGTATCACGAAGGGAGTTTCGGTTGCCTCCGTTGCGGATGAAGCCGGGATCACTGCAGCGAAGATTGAGAGGCTTATCGCCGAATTGGTAGGGGCAAAGGCACCGCTGGTTCTTGCTGGCGGGTCCGCAGAGTCGACCGAGCGAGCTCTGGAGTTACAAGTTCTTGTTGCGCTCATCAATACCGTGATAGGGGCTGTCGGTAAGACGGTATTGGTCGGGCAAGGGAGGCGAGTTGATTCTTCGCTTGAAGGGGTTACCGCTCTTGTTGATCGGTTAAACGAAGGGGCGGTCGGGACTTTGGTGATTCACGGCACAAATCCGGCATTTACCCTCCCAGGAGATCTTAGTTTCCGTACTGCCGTGCGCAAAGCGCGGAAAGTCGTGAGCCTAGCCACTCACCTGGATGAAACAGCGCAGCTCGCTGACATAATCCTGCCGTCTCATGCTGGTTTGGAGAGCTGGGGCTTACACACTATCAGGGCAGGAGTCTATTCACTGCAACAACCAGCGATGGCCCCGGTCTTCGACACTCGCGATGTGGGGGATATCATTATCTCTCTCGTTACGATGTTGGGAGTTACGTTGCCACAGGCTGGTACGGAGGGTAGCTTTCGCGCTTATGTGAAAGATTTCTGGCTCAGTATCTCGGAAACTTGGAAGAGAGGAGATGATTTGGAGCGATTTTGGCACGAGTCGCTCGCAAAAGGGGGGCACCTTGTTAAGGAAGCTCCAGCCTTGGCTGAGGCCGTCACAGTTGACGCGCTTCCGACTGCGTTTGCCCCACCTCACTTCGGGGATCATCGCTCCAGTCATGAGGAGCTCGTTGTATACCCGTTTTCCTCGGTAAAAACCTTTGATGGACGAGCGGCCAATCGTCCTTGGTTGCAAGAGCTGCCTGATCCAATGACGAGTGCGGTGTGGGATGCATGGGTGGAGCTCCATCCCGATACCGCAGCCGCCCTGAAGGTGGCCCAAGGTAATGTCGTCGCAGTTCGGAACCATTTTGGAGAGTTGCGAGGACCCGTCCTCATTACCCCTTACATAGCTCGTGGCGTGGCTGGTATTCCTCTGGGCCAAGGGCACACTGCTTATGGTCGATATGCATCGTCAGTTGGGAAGGGTAACGTCTTTGATTTAATTGGACGACCGAAAGGAGGCACCTTGCCCTTAGTCTCAGCTCGGGCTGAGGTGAGCCGAATAGCTGAGCGGCACACTCTTGTCACCCTGGCAGGAAGTGACTCTCAACACGGCCGAGGTCTTGCGAGAACAACGCATTTGACGGCAGCCGGAGCCCCTCTTCTTGCGCATAATGAGCATGGGAGTTCGCATGGAGGGTCGTCGGGCCATCACGAGCCGAAACAGATGTACGAGCAGCGAGAGCATCCGGTATATCGGTGGGGTATGGCCATCGACCTTGCTGCGTGCACTGGGTGCGCGGCTTGTGTTGTCGCGTGTTACGCAGAGAACAACATTCCGACCGTTGGTAAAGAGCTATGCAGCAAGGGGCGGGAAATGTCGTGGCTTCGGATCGAGAAGTATATCGATACTGAGGGGCATGGGGAAGGAGAGGAGTTCACGGTAAACTTTCTCCCGATGATGTGTCAGCATTGCAATAACGCTCCGTGCGAGCCGGTTTGTCCAGTGTATGCGACTTACCACAACGAGGAGGGGTTGAATGCAATGGTCTATAACCGTTGTGTTGGGACTCGATACTGTTCGAACAATTGTTCGTACAAGGTCCGGCGCTTCAATTGGGTCGATATTGAGGTACCAGAGCCACTTTCGTGGCAGATCAACCCAGATGTCACCAAGCGCTCGATGGGGGTAATGGAAAAGTGTACCTTCTGTGTGCAGCGCATTGTTGAGGCAAAGGACACAGCTAAAGACGAGGGAAGGTTTGTGAATGACGGAGAGATTCAACCGGCTTGTGCCCAAAGTTGCCCGACGCAGGCGATTGTTTTCGGGAATCTCAACGATCCTGACAGCCGCGTGAGCAAGCTTAGTGGTGATAAGCGCGCCTACAAGGTGCTTGATCACCACATCAACACTCAGCCTGCGGTTAGTTATCTCAATGATATTAAGTACCGTTTGTAAAAGTTGCCACCGTGAGAATTACGATCCAATTATCGACATCGCATCGCCGAGAAAGGGAGAGATGGGGTCGCAGAGCTAAGAATTGGCTGTAGGAAATGCCGCTATGAGTCATCACAACCATTCGCCTCACCATGAACACCACGGAGATTCTCCTTGCCATAAGGGGGGGCCAGAGGGCGATTCTCAGTTTCATTATCGTGGGGGCATTGTTCCCACTGAGGCTAAACCTCTTACATATGAGGAGGTTAACAAGACAGTTCTCGCGATGCTGGAGCCGCCGACCTATCGGTGGTGGTTGTTTCTTGGTCTGTGTCTCGTCGCAGTCGCGATCGGAGGGGTGTCGTGGACAAGGCAGATCCTCAATGGAATGACTGAGGCGGGTAAGTCGCACCCCGATATGTGGGGGGGGTACATTACCACCTTCGTTTTTTGGGTTGGTATCGCGCACTCGGGTACCTTGATCTCTGCGGTTCTTTATCTTTTCCGAGCCCACTTCCGGATGCCGATCTATCGGCTCGCCGAGGCGATGACCGTTTTCGCGGTGCTCACGGCCGGTTTGTTTCCCCTCATCCACCTCGGTCGCGTATGGTATTTCTATTGGCTTATGCCCTATCCGAATGAGAGGGCGATTTGGCCAAACTTCCGATCTCCGCTCCTCTGGGACGTCTTTGCGGTTAGTACGTACCTCACCATATCAAGCACCTTTTTCATAATTGGACTGATTCCTGATATTGCGGTTGCTCGGGATGCGGCGAGGACAAAGTTCCGAAGGCTTCTCTACGGTATTACTTCGCTCGGTTGGACGGGAAGCCATTCGCAATGGAAGCACTACACGGCTGCCTATCTTTTCTTTGCAGCTCTGGCAACTCCTCTCGTTGTTTCAGTACACTCCGTCGTTTCGTGGGATTTCGCGATGAGCATAGTCCCGGGATGGCACGCGACTATCTTCCCTCCGTACTTCGTTGCGGGAGCGATTTTTTCGGGAATCGCGATGGTCATTACTATCATGATTCCCCTTCGCCGAATTTTTGGGCTTGAGCGAATTCTTGAACCCAAGCACTTCGATGCAATGAGTAAACTCATCCTCCTGACCAGCGGAATACTCACCTATTCGTATGGAGTTGAGTTCTATACCGCCTGGTTTAGTAATAACGAATTCGAGCGAGCCCAGTTTTGGTTCCGCCCCTTCGGCGAGGTGGGAGCTGCGTTTTGGGGTATGACCTTCTGTAACTGTATTTTCCCGCAGCTTCTGTGGATAAAGACACTGCGAACAAACATTCCGTTCCTTTTCTGTGTCACCATCTTAATAAATATCGGCATGTGGCTTGAGCGATTTAACATCATCGTTCAATCGCTCTCTCACGAATATATTCCCTATTCGTGGGGATGGTACAACTTCTCGTGGGTCGACGTTGGAATTGTAATCGGCTCCTTCGGGTGGTTTGGGATGTGGATGACATTGTTTGTTAAGTTTTTTCCGGCGGTCGCTATCACCGAAATCAAGGAGATATTGCCGGCACCTCGCCGAACGGCTGATGCGCACCACTAGGAGAGTTTACATGGGGGGTTGATTTCCTGCCCCTTGTTAGTTAGCTGAGATTACGGGGTTCGATACTCATGAAAGGACCAAAGGCTGTTGTAGGAGTATTCACCTACATCGACGATACACTGAAAGCCATTTCAATAGCGAAGGCTGGCGGCCATGATTATCGGGTGTACTCGCCTGTGCCTCATCACGAACTCGAAGAGGCGACTTTGCCGGGAAAGAGCCCCGTCAGATTCCTTACAGGATTTGGAGCAGTTCTGGGTTGCTCAGGAGGATTTGCGCTTGCTATCTGGACATCTCTTGATTATCCGTTACGGGTTAGTGCAAAGGACATAGTATCGATACCGGGTTTTTTTGTTATCGGCTACGAGTGCACCATCCTATTTGGCGGTATTTTCACCCTTTTAGCCCTCCTCCATTTCTGTCGGCTCCCCTACATTCTGAGGAGCGTGGGCTACGATCCCCGTTTCAGTCAGGATAAATTTGGAGTTGTCATCGGTTGTCAATCCAATGCCGTGGAAGAAGTGGCTGAAAAATTGCGGGAATCGGGTGCGGATGAAATTCAGGTTCGGGAGGCGCTGTGATGAAACCACTAACAAGACAGCTTTGCATCGCAACACTCGCTTTATTCTCGATGACCTCCTCGGCGCATGCACTTCCGTTCAATCAGGATATGGTGGGGAACCAGTATGGACTCGGTCAGATCATGCGACCGAAAGCAGAGGGTTCAGTATCAACAAATGATGCGAAGCGATATGTAGGACTGACTCGCGAAGACGCTGCAGAGCTTAAGAATCCGATTGCTCCCACGCTACGCTCAATTCTGCATGGCAAGCGCGTATATAATACCAACTGCTCGCCCTGTCACGGAAGTTTTGTTGATGGGACCCATGTTCCGGGACCCGTCGGAGCGAAGCTGCCAGCGGTAAACCTTGCGCAGGATTACCTGAAGCTGGTCCCGGATTCCCACTTCTTTCAGTTTATCCATTTTGGGGGCATGGCGATCATGCCGGCGTATGGATGGAAGCTCTCGCTCGACGAGCATTGGGATATTGTAAATTACATCCGCGCAGTTCAACAAAAGAATCCGCTCCTTGATAGAGTGACGAAAATTCAGGCCGCTGAAGGCAAATCGAAGGGCGAGTAGCGAGGAACACCAAAGAGGGAAGGGAAGGAGAGACTCATGCACGGTGCTGCACCATCAATCAATATCGAAGAGGCGATTAACGCCGCCCCGTTGCAGCCCGCTGCCTCGGTCAGAAAATACGCCTGGCTTGGGGTTGCCATCGGCACCGCTACGTTCCTGAACGGAGTGCTCTCGGGCGACGCAGCACATGCCTGGTTCTGTTACTATTGGGCCCTTCTCTATTTCATGGGGATAGCGGCCGGTGGGGTGATGATTTCCGCCATCTTCCAGATCACCCGGGCGACCTGGTCTGCCTCGATTCGTCGATTGACTGAGGCTAATGTTGCTTTTCTGCCGGTGGCTCTCACCCTCTTTTTGGTATCGTACGCAGGTCGTGAGTACCTCTTTCCATGGGCACGCTCACCACGCCCCGGGACAGAATGGTGGATGCAGCCGACCTTCGTCTATGCGCGGATCGGAATTCTGCTTTTCCTCCTCTTCTTATTCATGTGGCGATTTGTGCGCCTTTCGTGGCGGGGAGATATCGGCATGGTGAAGGACCACAGCGTGGATCCGGACCGTTGGTCGAGTTTTCTTCATAGCTCGGTAACTGAGCGATGGCGAGGTTTGCCGCTTGAGGTCCCCGAGAATCAAAATATATTGTCCCGACGGGCGCCCGCTTTAGCCCTTGTTTACGCACTCGTCTATTCCATGTTTGCCTTCGAGATGGTTATGGCGATGGATTATCGATGGCTATCGAACCTCTTCGGAGGGTTCGTATTCATCGGTAATATTTATGCGGGGTGGGCTATGCTCATTCTTTTGACTCTTTACCACGTCCATCGCGATAAGACCTTCGCGAAGTGGGTGACCACAAATGAGCTCTGGGACCTCGGTAAGCTGACTTTTGGTTTTTGTATGGTATGGGGCTATTTCTTTTTTAGCCAATTTCTTCCCCAGTGGTACGGGAATCTACCCGAAGAGACCCAGTACATCATTATTCGGCTCCGTGAATTCCCCTGGAAGGGATTTGCCTGGGTCACTCTTGCCGCCTGCTTTATCATGCCGTTCATCATTCTTCTGAGCCGTGACGTCAAGAAAACCCCTCGGTGTATTGGCTCTGTAGCGACTTTGATCCTGATAGGGCTTGCGATGGAGCGCTATCTTCTCGTGATGCCTCAATACTCCCCCCACGCCATACCTTTTGGTTTTACGGAGATAGGGGTATTTGTTGGATTTTTAGGACTTTACGTCCTTTCGGTTCAGTCCTTCCTGGCGGCGGTACCTCCCGTGATTGTGTCTTCACCTTTGGCGCGGGGGAGCGCCGATTGGTAGATACAGTTCGTCTAACCTGTGATCCTTCACGTAACCTGAGCAGTGCAGGTGTGCTTGACAGGCAGGCTCTACCGGTTCGACGCTGTGTTTAAGAGATTTGCTCCGATTCCAATCAGTGAAGGACCGTTGGTTCGATGTGCCACATGGAGGACGGCGACTTCTCGGTGAAAACTTGTCAGCGGCATAATGTATCAGCGACCTTTCCTGCTAGAGGATTACCGTGTTTTCTCAGCATCTCAACCATCCATGGCACATAATCACCAGCGATAGTCAGATTGGGGTCGTAGGACCAGAAACATAATTCGCGAAATCGTCGAAAGGCCCGACGAGCCTCTCTCACCTTGATCACATTGTGAGCTTGCTCAGTGGTGAGCGTTCACCTGCTGCGAGACTCCCCCCGTCCTGCCGATCGTCGCTAGATCGGCCTTTATCTCAGAGGTTGTCTTGGTGTGTGCTGTTTTTGGCATAGAGAGAAAGCGGGGAGATGCGTTGTGGATGACAATAGTTCTCGAATTTCGCCTACGATAATTGTTCCACAAAATTAAGCTATAACCCTCTGACCGTCACTGGTGCTTTAAGCTCAACCCGCCGACACCTCCGCCCGATTAAAAATTGATCGCAATGCACGATAGCGACCCGCAATAGTCGGCTCAACCCCCGCAGAGCGCGCAATCTCGAGGATCTCCCGAGTCCCGGCGCGCATCAACGTACGAGTGAGCTCTTTTGCCTCTTTTACCTTTGCTCTCGTTTTTGCGTTCTCCTCCGCAGTTACCGGCGAACTCATCTCGACAAACGCTGCGATAATTCCCCCGGCATTAACGATAAAATCGGGCAGTACAAGCACACCCCTTTCAAAGAGCGCCGTTCGCGCCTCTGCAGTGCACGGATTATTGGCCCCCTCGACGATCCGTTTTGCCTGGATCTGAGAGACATTCGCCGCTGTGATGACTTCCTGAACCGCACTGGGGAAGAGGATATCAACAGGCTCATAGAGAACAGCATCAAGAGCCGCGATGCGCCCTTCGCTCTCAAGCAACGTCTTTGTTCGCTCCCCGTCACCATAGGCAATCGCCTGAATGAGCGAGGGAGAGGCGCCTCTTTCGAGAAGATAGCTTCCGCCGACTCTTGGATCCGAAACCGTGCGCAGAATGCCCCCTGCGTCACTAAAGTAGCGGACCACCGCAGCTCCCATCGCGCCGAGCCCCTGCACCGCGAAGGTTGTTCCCGCGACCGGCACCCCTTCAAACTCGAGCGCCGTTACCGCGCTCTCACTCACCCCGAGGCCCGCGATTCCCTCGCGATCGTAATCGGTGCCCCCCATCTCAACCGGCTTCCCGGTGAAGCATCGCGTTGATTTAAGCTGATCGCACGCCCAGAGCGCCTGCTGCGGAAACCCGCCGATATCAAACCCAAATCCACCAAAAATGCCGCCCCTCTCAACAAGAACAGGCGCGACAAGCTCGACGAAGCGCCGATACCGTTGCTCAAACCCGGGCGACGAAGAATCGTCCCGCATCCCTGACTTTGCGCCGCCAAGGGGCAATCCAGCCGCCGCATTTTTTAGCGCCATAATACGCGCGAGCATTTTGATTTCATCAAGAGTCGTCGTCGGCGTTATGCGCGTTCCCCCTTTCCCACATCGACCCAAAGGTCCCCCCACAGCGGTGAGGGTCGTCCACACCACCACATATCCTTCAACACCAAGTTCCGGGTCCCGAACGGTCAATTCGAGCTCAGGAGAGAGATCTGAAAACCGGTTCTCGAGATCGGCCAGTTTTTCGAGGAGTGCTGCTTTGGTGAAAGTTGTGGTGGTCATGTATGGGTACTCCGAAATAGGGGAGAATGAGGGCGGCGTTTTAAAAAAACTACCCCCCAAAAAAAATGATTGTCAAGCTTGCGCGAAAAGACACACAACGGCACCTCCTGCTTGTATAAACTCACATTAGCTGCCCAATTTCCTTTGCTCAGAGGCGTGAAGTTCCTTTTAATCCCTAAAAAAGTAAAGGTTCCCCGAACCTCTTGATCCACGACCTCTATATCTCCCAACTAAAGAGCCCCATTTATACTAATTTTCCAGTGACATGATCAGGGTACTCGGGTTCTATCTGTCTTAGGGGTAGTCCCCTTCTCGCTAATCAGCGAGAACCCGGGGTAACAGCGGACTAATCCTGGTCGTGACCTCGTATGGGATTGTAGAGGTTCGCACGGCATGATCCTCAGCGGATATTGTTTCTGACCCCTGAGAGCCCAGAAGCACAGCCGGTAACTCCGTAGAGAGCCGTTCGCCGGTAAGCTGAAGAGGTGTTAGGTCGATTGTTATCATGTTCATCGAAATTCTTCCGAGAATCGAGCACCGCTCTCCGTTTACTAATACCGATCCTTCTGCATAGGCGCGGGGTAAGCCATCCCCATATCCCTGGGGAACAAGCCCTATTGTCATCGGGGAGGTACTGCGAAAGGTGCCCCCATACCCGATAGGAAAACCGGCGGGTATTCTCTTTATTTGGACAACGCGCGAATGCCATGAGAGGGCAGGCAACAACGAATACCCCAGCGCCTCACCGATATGCCGGAGCCGCTCTGATGGCCAGATGCCATAGAGGCTCAGCCCGGGCCGGACCACCTGACTGAATGGTTCAAGCGAATCGAAAGCGAAGATTCCGCTACTTGCAAAGAGATGGGTCTCAAGATGAGGGCATCGCGCGGCATCAGCGATGCCTTTGAGAAGCTGGTATTGTTCTCGAGATGCCGACAGGGAAGGATCATCATCGGCGCAAGATAAATGGCCGTAGATACCTCTGAGTGAGAGCCACTGGCATGATGCGAGAGAGCGGATGAGGTCGAGGGCTTGGTCGACGGGAACCCCTTCGCGACCAAATCGAAGGTCAACCGCGATCATCGCTTCGAGGGTGCTGTTCCGTTTTCGTGCCCATGCTCTGTATGCCTTAGCGTGCTCAGCATCAAAAATAGGGATTACACCCTTGGCCTCCTGAACAACGCTTAGCTCGTCTGGCCCGACGTATCCCAGCAGCTCGATGGGGCGGGTCGTCAAGGCTCGGAGCTGAGCGAGTTCCCGTGAGTCATCGACAAGGTACCGGTCTACTAAATCATCAACAGCGGCAACCACTTGCTCGACGCCATGTCCATAGCCGTTTGATTTGACGGGAAATGCAAGGCGGGGAGAGGCTCCTATCCGCTTACGGATGGTCCCGATATTTTGTCGGAGCGCTGCCCGAGATATCTCAAGGTAGGAGTGAAAGGAGGGGGAGGAGGGTGGCATGATGTCTGACGGAGAGAGGTAGCTAATGGACAAGGGTTGAAGCAGATGAATGGGTGTGTTACCCTCCCTCCGCCTGTGCTTAACCAAAAGAAGCACGGTGGTGTCCCCGGACGAGAGTACACGCAGATACTAACAGCCAGTATCAGAGAGGAAAAGGCTTCGGAGATTTGCCCAGATAGGCACTGAGGGGGATGAGAGAAGGATTGCGTCCCTTTGGGGGGCTTGAACGAGGCTAGTAAAGTTAGCCCATGTTCCGTGAAGCCTCGTATTCCTCTTATATTTATTTTGTTTTACCGATTTTATCCCCAGAAAATGAAGGAGAGGTCCCATGCCAACCCCTAAGAAGCGAACGTCGCGTGCGAAGCGAGATATGCGTCGTTCACATGATGCACTTACAGCAACTCAATATGGTTCCTGTGCTAATTGTGGATCTGCAACCCGAAGCCATCGAGCTTGCCCCTCTTGCGGATATTACCGTGGTCGTCCAGCATTTGCTCCTGTGACAACGGATGTTCCCCAGAAATCCGAATAAACGAGACACCTGACTCGCATGCTGAGTGGTGCGGGTCCCCTCGCGTTGTGGTGGTGCGTGAGGAATGTATCTTCTAGCAGGGAGGCCTTCCGGTGACGATCGCGAGCTCTGAAGAACACCTCCCCATAGCTCTCGAGGCGATGGGAGGCGATCTTGGGCCGAGCGTTGCGGTCTCGGGGGCACTCAAAGCCGCCCGTGAGCTTGGTATAAAGACCCTTCTTGTTGGTCATGAGGATGTCCTCGGCGAACTTCTCCGTGAGATCCCTCGTGATCTGAGATATTTGATATCGGTCAAACATGCTCCCGATCTAGTCACCATGGAGGACAGCCCCTCTGTGGCACTTCGTCGTAAGCCGAACTCTTCCATTCGAGTAGCATTCCGGGCTGTGGTGGCCGGTGAAGCGCGTGCCTGCATCAGCGCCGGCAATACCGGCGCGATGATGGCGGCAGGAATGTTCGAATGCGGCACTCTTGCAGGAGTAGGCCGTCCGGCGATAGCGGCGATGATACCCCGTCGAGGCAAGCTGTGCCCGTGCATCTTCCTTGATGTCGGGGCGAACG
>OMIW01000033.1 GCA_900299205.1 Pseudomonadota bacterium | reverse complement strand
TACGCCAGCACACCTCTCATCGCCCCGTCATCGGCCGATTCATCGTCCTCGCGAAACGTCTCCTTTTTCCGATAATCAGAGCAGCTCTTAAAGAGGAGCTCGCCCAGCAGCGAGCTTTCAACGGTGCGGTGATTGAGTATCTCGCGCTGAGGTAATCGCGATCCGCCGCCGTGATGGGCACTTAGAAACGTTTTACAGGTTTTTGGGCCGTTGCCTCGCCCGCCGATATGCCGATATCCAAATGGTAGGCACGAGGATTAGAGCTATAACCGAATCTGGTGTTTAAGGGTTTGAAAGGAAGTATCAGTCGAGCAAATACGACCAGTAGAAAAACCTTACGCACTACCCTGTCGTTACACCGCTCAACAAAGGCTATCTATCTCTGAAAAAAATCACGAAGAAAATTTGTTAGATCATGACGGAACTCGGCACCCACGAATCTATGACTGGAGATATTTTCAATCTAGAAGATCGTCTTCTACTGTCAGGCGATTGCCAATATATGAAGATAAAATTTCTACAATCCTAACATCACAGGCTTGGCACAATAAGGTTCGATCTAAGAGAATCTCACTAGCATCTAAGAATCTTACTCTATACAGTCTGTGCACAGCACGCGACCCATGAATAGATATTACTTTCCAGCTTACAATTTGGTCCCATTTTACTTCAATACTGGGCGTGTTTTTAACCATCATTTTTTGAATCGGGTGACTGATAAATTCGAATGGAGAGGGATCTCCAAATATCAGAAAAAAAGGAATTTGCAAGCCATCTTGGTTGATCAACAACGATTGGCTTTCTTTAAATTTTAAAAACTGTTGCTCTTTAAAAGTTTGAAATATGCATATTGGTGATGAAAGCCCCACAGTTGCTACAAATGAAAAAAACGCGCTGATTATATATTGGGTCACGCCGAATTTCCCTGGTTTCTTGAAAAATTGAATTTGTACCCATAAGTTGATCAAGCCCCAGATGAAAACAAAACCAACACCGAGAATTATTAGCAAAGGATTGAAATGCCTCGTGCTAATGGGAAATTCATATTTTCCAATAATTTGCTTGGAACTTTCCGGAAGCTGAATGGAAATATTAACGAAATCGTAACTAATGTAATATAGTGGAAAACAAATGGACACTAAAATGCAAATCCCTACGTAAGCTTTAACCCTAGAGCGGGATTTCATATAAATCATTTTATAGACCATGCGATATGCAGAAGCACTGAGATCCCCATCAATCATCGGATCTGGCCCGCGCCCCGGATCCTATATGTATACGAACAGAGCTCCGGTAATCCGAGAGGCCCACGAGCGTGGAGCTTTTGGGTGCTGATTCCTAATTCAGCTCCGAATCCAAACTCACCTCCATCGGTAAATCGGGTTGAAGCGTTGTGATACACAGCGGCTGCATCAACCGCCGAGAAGAAGGTCTCCGCCGCGGCTGAATCCTCGGCGACTATCGCCTCGGAGTGATGAGTCGTGTATCGCGCGATGTGCTCAACCGCTTCGGCTAAACCTGAAACTATTTTTACCGCAACCTGGAGGTCGAGAAACTCGGTCGCATAGTCCTCCTCACTGGCGGAAATAAGCCACGGATGAGCGGCACCCTGGAGCAACCGGGAAGCTATCTCTCGGGTCTGCTCACAACACCGACATTCAACCGATGCGCCGTGGAGCGCGATGAGGAGATCTCCCAGATGATCCTCCGCCCATGCTTCATCTATCAAGATAGTCTCAATGGCGTTGCACACCGAAGGGCGACTTGTTTTGGCGTTCAGAGCGATCGATACCGCCATCGAGGGACTAGCCGATTGATGGATATAGAGGTGGCAATTTCCCTCGCCAGTCTCGAGAACGGGAATCCGTGCGTTCCTCCGTACCTCCTGAATAAGACGCGCTCCTCCTCTTGGTACGAGCACATCGATGATGCCGTGCAGCTCCATCATGTCACGAGCGGCAGAGGGAGAGGGGTCGGTGATAAGCTCGGTAGAGCTTCGCGGAAGTTCTACTGACTCGAGCGAATCCTGCATGAGAGAGACGAGCACGAGGTTTGTTGCCAAGGTTGATCGGCTCCCGCGCAATACGACCCCATTTCCGGACTTAATCCCGATTGCCGCGGCATCGACGGTCACGTTTGGTCGCGCCTCATAAATAATCCCGATCACGCCGAGAGGGACGCGCACTTTTTCTATCTGAATGCCGTTGGGACGGGTCCAGGAATCGAGGACCACTCCCAACGGATCAGGAAGAGCGATGAGATCTTCGAGAGCGGTCGCCATTCCTCGGATGCGCTGCTCAGTGAGGGTAAGCCTATCGATCATCGCTGTCGAAAGGTTCGCTTCTCGGGCAGCCACTACGTCTCGGTGATTCGACTCAAGAATCAGCGGTGTGTTTGAACTCAATCTCTGGGCGATTTCAGCGAGCGCTGCATTACGTTGGGTGAGTGGTGAGCGACGGAGGGTCACGGTCGCTGATTTGCATGCGCCGCCCTTCGTCAATAGCTCGTTCTCGGTGACCGCTTTGTTCGAGGGTATCTGACTTTCCATCATACAAATTGATTCTCCCAACTGCTCGATCTATTCCCCTTCTCGGTCGCAGTGAGGAGGGACTCTCAACCTGAACGGGCGCGATTAGACCATCACTGCCAAATCATCCCGATGAACTACCTCATCACGCGCGACCCCCAACGACTCGCGGGCGAACGAAGTCGGGCGACCGAGGGCAGCGGTCAGTTGCGATGAGGTATAGTTGACAATCCCCCTTCCGATAAAGAGACCTTCCGAGGAGTAAAGCTCTACGACATCTCCCCTGTTGAACGAACCCTCGCTTGTGATCACTCCCGCCGGCAGTAAACTACGTTGCTCCGTCCGTACTGCGCGGGCCGCGCCCTCATCGATCGTGACCCGACCACTCACTGGAGAATGAAATGCAATCCACTGTAGCTTTCTCCCTGGCGATGAGCTGCCGGCGGTTGTACTGCCTTTTTCTCCAAAGTACGTTCCCGCCCCCTCTCCCGCAAGAATCGGCGCAAGAGATCCCCGTGCGGTTCCGACAAAAACCGGCACTCCCAATCCCAGGGCACGCTCTGCCGCCCGAACCTTCGCTGCCATCCCGCCGGTGCCGACCCGCGATCCGCTGCCCGTGGCGAGACCACGAAGAGCGTCGGTAACCTCAGTCACAAGCGGAATCCGCTTTGCGCTCGGAAATACCCGTGGGTCGGCATCATACAGTCCATCCACATCCGTGAGGATAATCAAAAGGTCGGCATGAACAAGAGCAGCGACGAGCGCCGAAAGCATATCGTTGTCCCCGAACGAGTGATCCGAGAGGACGACCGTATCGTTTTCGTTAATCACCGGAACCGCGCGGTGGCTCAGTAACGCCTCAAGGGTATCAAGGGCGTTGTTGTACGACTGGCGGCGGGAAAAATCATACCGAGTCAGAAGTATCTGAGCGGCGAGCAATCCGTGCTGGCGGAATAGCTCGGTATACGTCTGCATCAAGAGCCCCTGGCCGATTGCCGCAGCTGACTGCTTTAGAGAAACAGTAGTTGGCTTGGTCGCGAGCTGAAGGGCGTGTGTTCCTGCGGCGACAGCTCCCGAGGAGACCAGAATCGTCTCAACCCCGTCAGCAGTCAACGACGCGACAAGTTGGGCTATGTCGCTCATTTGTCGGTGAGAGAGGGCGCGATTGTCCTCAGTGACCGAGCTACTGCCGACCTTAACGACGATGCGGCGGATAGGGTCACTGCGGATGAGGAGGGGTTCCATAGCGTGGATAAAAAGATGAGGGAAACGGTTCACGAACGGACCTCAATTATCTCACACCTCGAAAGGGAATCAAGGCGACCGAGAGATCCCGTGGTCGGCGAGAGCGTTGCAGTGACTACACCTTTCGCGGGGTCTCTGACACCTCTTGATGGGTGAAGGAATCTGAGGGTATCTCCTGATAGGGCGACGAAATATCGGCAAAAAAATCTCTGCAGAACCGCGAGAGCTCCTGCAACCTGTTGATATAGCCGACGAAAGTCTCCGTTTATACCCGGCGGCCGCCGAGAGTCGTCCGAAAGAGACCCTCGTAAGGGAAAAGCGTTGAATAGTTCAACAGAAGTTGGATGGTGATGATCAGTGGCCCAAGAATTATGCTAACCCCGCACACGGCGACAAAAAAACACACACTCTACTCACCTTTTAAAGGATAAGTGGATTCGTGTTTTCTCTTCTAGGGCACCTAAAAAGAGCACTGCTCATCCTCCCAACAAACTTATCGCCTACTCATCAGCAACCACAATCCCCGCCCTTCGCAAGAGCGCCTCGACGGAGGGTTCGCGGCCCATGAAGGCTTTAAAGAGAGTCATGGGATCGTCGCTGTTTCCCTTGCTCAGAATGGAATCTCGGAGGGCGGCGCCGGTTTGTGGATTAAAGATACCCTCTTGCTCAAATCGTGAGTAGGCATCGGCGTCAAGGACTTCTGCCCACAGATACGAGTAATAACCGGCGCTGTACCCGACAGAGGAGGAAAAAAGGTGCGAGAAGGTGGTTATCATCGCGTAATCCGGTGTCAGCGGTGCTGGGGAGAACGGCTCGGCAATTTGACGACAGTAGGCGAGAAGATCGCCATCTTTATCCGGGCGATAATCGATGTGCAAAGCAAGATCGAGAAGGCCAAATCCGATCTGACGCATGAGGAAATTCGCACTTCGAAAATTTCGTGCTTCCGTCATCTTGTCAAAGAGCTCTTTTGGCATCTTCTCGCCCGTCTGGTGGTGAGAGGAGAGAAGGTCGATAACCTCAGGTCTCCAGGTCCAGTTCTCCATTATCTGAGAGGGAAGCTCAACAAAATCCCAGGCGACCCGCGTCCCTCCAAGAGACGGGATCGGCACCGTGCTTAACATGTGGTGCATTAAATGACCAAATTCGTGGAAGAGGGTGTTTACTTCATCATGAGTGAGGAGTGACGGCCGCGAGTCGGTGGGTGGAGTGAAGTTAGCGCATACGAGGCCAAGATGTGGCGAGAGTGCGCCGTTTTGTGCATCTGGTCTGCCGTGTACAAACTCTCCCATCCACGCGCCACCCCGCTTCGATTCGCGAGGGAAAAGATCGGTATAAAACGATCCGATAAAATGTCCATTACCGTCGTGCATATCGTGGGAGTGAACCTCGGGGTGCCAGACCGGCTGCGAGCCCGGGGTAATAGAAACGCCGTACAACGTTTGAAGAACTTCAAAAAGTCCCTTCTGGACCTTATCGAGCGGGAAATAGGCCCGAACCGCCTCCTCATCAAAATGATAGAGCGCCTGACGTTGCTTTTCTGCGTAATAACCGACATCCCACGGCTTTAGCTCGGGAGCATCCGCGCCCTCCAGAGAACGCCGAAAAGCAAGGAGCTCTTTATTTTCCTCCGCAGCCTGATCGGCAACCCGGTCTTTAAGAGTATTCAAAAACGCTCGCGCCGTTTCCCCCTTTTTTGCCATACGATCATCGAGGACCAAATCGGCGTATGAGGGGAATCCCAAGAGCTCAGCCCGCTCGCGTCTGAGCTCTATGATCCGAAGAAGGTGAGGAGCATTATCGGTCGCCCCCGAGGAGGCGCGCGTCACATAGGCGTGATACATCTCTTCGCGTAACTTCGGATCATCCAGATAGGTCATCGCTGCGCCGTAACTTGGAGCGTGAAGGGTAAGCCGATATCCGGAGAGTCCCTTATCCCGCGCACTCTGCGCAGCACCATCGAGAGCGGTCGCCGGCAGACCTTTGAGTCTGTCTGCATCGGGGAATACCCACTGGATCTGATTCGTCGCATCGAGGGTATTTTGGGCGAATTTCGCCGTGACCTCGGCTAGTTCAACATCGATTGCTTTGAGTCGGTCCTTTTTTTCCGGAGAAAGCTCTGCTCCCTGTCGCTTAAAATCATCGAGCAACTTGGTGACGTATCGCTTCTCGACGGGAGAGAGAGCGGCCATCTGATCACTCGAAGAGAACGCGCGAAGCAGCTTCCAGAGCGGCTCGGAGAGTGTAACCCGGGAGGAAAAGAGGCTAAGGGGCCCCTGAATAGCGTTGTAGGCTTCCCGCCACTCTGGCGTCGCGTTGACCGACTCAAGGTGACTAACAACCGAGGCGGTAAGTTCAAGGTTTTCGGATGCTCGCTCGAGAGGATCGATAAAATTGGCAAAGGTTGGGGAAACATTGAGGGCCTCAAGTGCGGCGATATTCCCGTCGGAACGCTCTATCAACGTCTCCACCGCCGGCTCGATATGCTCAGGCTTAAGATCTGAAAAGGGAATTTTAAGCGGGATGTCGACGAGGGGGTTTTGCTGGGGAGTCGGGGTCACGGGAGTCTCTCGAACGGTTCGACGTTTGCTTCGCCGAGGATTTGGTGCCTCAGCAGGACGGAATAACATGTCCCTTCTCATACGAAAAGAAGATGAAACTCGCAACAACCTTTCGGGAGATACCTTGTTAGCTTCGGAGGAACCCAGTTGGAGAGCCTCTCGCAGGGCGGTTAAAAATGGTTCCGTCTCAGCCATTCGAAGGGTTTTGACGAAATCGAAGCAGCAACCTCCTCCCGAGTCCCGTCCGTCGACAACACCTGCCATTGGCCTGTTGGAAAAGACGCAATCGCCTCCTGTCGGGCACGAATCTCTTCGGTCGCATCAGAGGGATCGCCCGTCCGATTGCGAATTCGTTCGAGAGCGATTTCGGTTCGACAGTGGCACCAGATGCAGTGGCAC
>OMIW01000032.1 GCA_900299205.1 Pseudomonadota bacterium | reverse complement strand
GAAAACTCCTGGCTCGGTCGGGGGAGCAACGAGTTTTGAGCTAAAGGGCCTCGTTCAGTCATTCGCCGATCCCGTGGTAACTATCGGAGGGGTTTCGTATACTCTGGCGTCTAATGCTTCTTTCGGAAATAAAGGATTTTCGAAGAGCGATATCCTTCCGGGGGTTTGTGTGGAGGTTGAAGGATTCAAGAGTGATGAGGTCAGTACGGTCACGAAGATTAAAGGCGATGACGATTGCTAGGGAGATGGACCAAGGGGGTTTTTGGCCGAGGATTGCATCTTCGAGGAGGCACCTTAAGTAGTCCCTCACCTCTTTTCGTTGATGGCAGAGCGGCTGGCTATTAATGGAGAGGCGTTTTTCCTCCCGAACCATAAACGGGGTGGGGCATCTGCTCTGCCTCGAGAGGGCTGCTCCTCTGATTCACGAGCCGTCTGAAGGGTCTCATCCTATCATCGGTCATCTTCCTCAAAGAGTCCGCCCAGCGGGGTGTTAAGAATGATCGCTCAGTTGTCGAATACATTGTACGGCCCAAACTCTTGGGGCCCAAAGAGGTCTCTTTTTCAAGATTATACGAGTCAGTAGGTATGTCCTCTCAACAGAGTATCCCAGCAGGAGGCAAGTCAGCCTCGCTCCCATCCTCCGTCGATCTTTCCCATCTTTTTCAGCAATGGGGACCCAACGCCGGGTTGATCGCGGAATTATATTCGCTTTTTCGGATAGATTCGGCTCTCGTCAGTCAGGAATGGGCGAGATACTTTGCCGAGTTTGAAGGGGGAAAGGGGGTGGCGGAGGAAGCGATAGGACGACCTCCCGAGTATCCCGGATTCCGAAACGGCTCATCGGCGAATGGCACTCATCTCAACGGGAGTCGTCCTAACGGTGCAGCCTCTCACACCGCTGAAATGACTGTTCACGAGCGAGATGTTGGAGGGTCCGCAGGGTCAGTTGTTGTGGCAAACGCTCTTCACGAGGCTTTCCGGCGGTCAGGGCATTTTGTGGCCAACACCAACCCACTCCACGCGGGAGTAAATGTGCCTCATCGCATTCCCGAGTTGGCACTCGAGGCATACGGACGGGGGGGGGAGGAAAAGCTAGGTGCTGCACGCGGGGTGGACTCCTTTCTGGCCCCCGTTCCCGATACGTTGGGGGCATGTGTTCAGGGCTTGAATCGCGCTTACTGCGGTACGATTGGGTTTGAGGTGCATCATCTCCGCGACCGCGCCGAGCGGGAGTGGTGGTACAGGATAATTGAGGGCGAATCACGCGCTGCTTCAAATAGTCAGCGAAAACGAGCTCTTGAGCTGGTGACCCGTGCCGAGGGGCTTGAGTCAGAAATCCATCGGCGATACGTTGGGGTCAAGCGGTTTTCTATCGAGGGGGGTGAAGCGATGCTTCCGCTCGTAGATAGGTTGATCGATGCGGTCGCGGCAAGGGGTACTCGGGAGGCGGTAATCGGGATGGCCCATCGGGGGCGACTTAATGTTCTCGCAAATATTCTGAAAAAGCCCCTAGTTGAGATCTTTCGAGAATTTGAAGACAAGACCTGGTATGCGGCGGCCGGGTCAGGTGATGTGAAATACCATCACGGTTATCGTACCGAATACGGAGTCTCCGAGGGGCGGTCGGTAACCGTTACACTCGCTCCCAATCCATCCCACCTTGAATTTGTGAACCCGGTGGTCGAGGGGATGGCGAAAGCTCTTGAGGTGACCCGTCATAAGAGGCAAAGAGGATCTGTTCTGCCGATAGTTCTTCATGGAGATGCCGCAATCATCGGTCAGGGCGTTGTCGCAGAAGCGTACAATTTATCCCGTCTCTGTGGATACGATGTTGGGGGTACGGTCCATTTGGTAATTAATAACCAAGTTGGATTTACTGCGACGCCGGTGGAATCGCGGTCGACTGACTACTGCACCGATACCGGAAAGGCGTTTAACCTCCCCGTCCTGCATGTAAATGGGGATGATATCGACGCCTGTCTCTGGGTGGCAGAGCTGGCGGCTCGGTGGCGGGCAGAAACGGGGCGAGGGATAATGCTCGACCTCGTGTGCTATCGGAAATACGGACATAACGAGGGGGATGATCCAACCTTCACGCAGCCGGTGATGTATCAAGGGATAAAAAGTCGGCCGTCGCCGTATGAGCGCTATCGATCGCAGTTGGTTGGGGCTGGGGTCGTCACGGAGAGCGAAGCGGCGGGGATGCGAGAGGAGTTTCTCCATGAATTTAATCATCATCGGGATCGCGCTTCAGCGACGGTAGTCGGGGAGGCCTCCCCCTTGCACGGTCGGTATCGTACCTACCGTGAAATTCCCCCGGTTTCTCACGATACCCTCGTCGGTATATCGCGCCGTCTCACCGCATTCCCCGAGGGGTTTGAGCCCCATCCGAAGGTAAAAGTGCTTCTTGAAAAGCGGGTCCAGGCGGTTGAAAAAGGGATTGGCATCGAATGGGGGCTTGCCGAGGGGCTCGCATTCGGTCTTCTTGCGCATGAAGGCAAGCGGGTACGGCTCTCGGGCCAAGATGCGGGTCGGGGTACATTCAGTCAGCGTCATCTCGTGATTGCGGATGTGAGCGGTCGCTCGCCGTTTACGCCTCTT
>OMIW01000031.1 GCA_900299205.1 Pseudomonadota bacterium | reverse complement strand
CCCCTGTACCCCTTTGACGACCCCCCCTTCTTCAACCAGCAGCTCGACTCCATTTGCTGATACGAAATCATCAAACTCACGCACTTGACGCTTGCCAAATGGGCGCACAATCCGGCCAATCGCGGGGATGGCTATCGAGAGAATCGGGATATCCGCGACTTTGCCTGAACTCTGATACGGACCTCTCATGGGCTGAGCCACCATCTGATTTGTTGGCTCAGCACCCCCTCCCGTGAGCGCTTCAAGCATCCGTGATAATCGAACCCACTCCTCCTGAAGACTCTGTAATGTTCGACGCACCGACGTCTCATGCGCCTCATGATGCGAGAGCATCGACGAACGGACAGTTTTTTTCATCTCGAGCTCCTCCGCTTGCTTCTCAATGGTCGTCTCAAGCGACACGAGAGTAGCACGCTCTCTGTCAAGGCGCTGCCGGAGCATCGAGACCTCCTCTTTTTTCTTCTCCAATTCAGCCAAAAGATCCCGGTCAGAGCTCACAATGCGCCCCCACATCGCAAGCTCTCGGGGGGAAAACAGAGCAACATCACGCTCTCGCTGGTGAAATACGAGAAGATCCTCGGCTCCTCCACGGCGCGCCATGTAAAGCGCTCGCAATCTGGTGCGCACCTCGTCGGAAAGCGCCGCAAGCTCCCGAACCGCTTCCTCCTCGCGAGCTTCCTCACGCGAAAGCGCCTCCTGGTGCGTCGCGAGTTCGAGTCGAAGAACCTCTCGTCGCCCAGCAATCAAGGCTAAATCCCTCTCGATACCCGCCAGACTTGCTGCGTTTGCCCGACCCTTTGCGCGCGATTGCTCGAGCTCCCGAGAGAGCGTCGTAACTCGACTATTGAGCCCATTAAGCTGCTCTGTTAGCTCTATCGCTCGACGTTGCTCTTCCTGGCTGGGCACGATTGCAGTCCGCCCCGCATTATCCTGCGGTTCCTCCGCGTAAACCCGATACGCCCCTGCAAAGACGAGCCCCACCACCGCAGTAACTATGACTAGAAACCGACAAGCCCCGATATGGTCCCGGCATCTCATCAAATCCTCACGCATCCATCGGCCCAATCGCGCGGCGAACCGCACCAAAAGAGGCAATTCCTCCCACAGTGCCGACGACCACAAGCACCGCAGCCAGAAGGGCTGTTGGCAAAAACGCAATCCGATCCCACACCGGAACAAACGGCAACGCCGATGCAAGGATGTGATGAAGTACGGAGAAGCCGAGGGCAGCACCGGCGATGCCTAGCCCCCCTGCGAGCAAACCCTTGGCAACCCCCTCAACAACGAACGGGCCACGAATAAAGCGCTCGGGTGCCCCGACAAGACGCATCACCACGATCTCGTGCCGCCGTCTATCAACCGAGATGAGAATCGTAAGGGCAACGATGCCCGCTGCTACAAAAGACTTCGCAAAAGCCGCACCGCCACCGAGCCAACCGATGAGCTGCAGAGTCTCTGAGAGCTCTCCCAGAAGGCTGTTATTATACTGAACGAGCTCAACATCAGAAAACTGCTGAAGGCGGCGCCGAAGCTCTTGGTAGATCGCAGGGCTGCTGTACTCTTTGACAACGGTAACGGCGTACGAGGATGGAAGTGGATTTCGCGTTTCAAGTCCCTGCAGAAGGGAGGAAACCGCGGGGGTCTCAAGCCGTAATTTCTCGAGTGCCTCCTCCTTACTTTCGAAACGAACCGACCCAATCCTCGCATCAGCTCGAAGATATCTCTCGAGCTGCTCTCGGCTCTCAAATGCAGCATCATCGCGCAAGAAGATCGTCAACCCGACCGAGCTCCGGGCGTACTCAAGCAGAATATGTGCATTGTAGATGAGTACAATTCCCGAGATACAGAGAGAGAGAACCACCCCCATGATAACGGTTGTCGTGGCGGTGAAGGCGGGACTTTCTCGCAAGTGCGACCAGGCGCCGATGAGATGATGGCGAAGAATCTCCCGACGGTGCAGTCGCCCCTCTGAGCCCTGCACCCGCCACATCTTTTCCAACCCGAATGAGGGGGAAGGGCGGACGGTAGCAGCAGCCTCGTCGGAGGGTGCGCCATCTGTCATGGTGTGGTGAGCTACTCCAGTCATCGTCTCTCCCCGTCAAGTGCCCCGATGTCCACTATACTGCGGCTGTTGTCCCCACCTCTTGAGGCTCCCCCATTCCCGAGGAGGCTCGTGATTCACGCGTTACCCCTCGACGCGGATCCAGATAGTCGCCAATGATCTGCCCCCGGTCCAGCACCAGTGTTCGCTTATTTAGCTTGTCGATTATCGATAGGCTGTGGGTTGCAACTACCACGGTGACCCCTGCAAGATTCGCCTCTACAAGAAGATCGAAGACAAGGTTTGCCATGTCCCGATCGAGATTTCCCGTCGGCTCATCGGCGAAGATAATACGGGGTTGGTGCACCAGAGCCCGCGCAACCGCCACCCGTTGCTGCTCACCCCCCGATAGGGTCATCGGCGGAACGTGGGCCTTATCCCCGAGCCCTACCGTTTTAAGAATCAGGAGCGCCCGCTCGGACCGCTCCTCGCGGCCGATACCCCGAACCTCGAGGGGAAAAGCGACATTCTCGAGTACCGATCGACTCGCCAACAGCTTGTAATCCTGAAAAATTATCCCCACCTCGCGCCGCAGCGAAGCGACTCCCTCCCGATCCAGCTGATTGATGGTTCGGCCTGCAACGACCACCTCTCCCTGAGTGGCCCGCTCCGCACCGTATCCAAGCCGAAGCAGGGTCGACTTTCCTGCCCCGCTCGCCCCCGCAACAAACACGAATTCACCCTTATCGATCACGGTTGACACCCCGCGGAGTGCTATCTGATGGGGGGGGTATGTCTTATGCGCCCTATGAAACCGAATCATGCCCCCTCCGATTAAATTGACCTCAGTCAAACCCTTCAGCTCGACATACCCGTTCGCCCTTTACGCAACCACCGCCCCACAGTATTGTGTAACCCACTTCGGACCTCTCCCGCCACTGGGAACCTTCGTGTCGGGGGGGCACGAGCAAGCGGGTCGTGCAGTCAGAGGGGGGGCATTAGTCGGTTTGGCTCTCATTCGGATGCAAAGGGCCGGCGAGCGGTTCGATCATGACGTCGAAGCGACGACCACAATTCAGGTAACTAAATTCATGAGACGAATCCTTGCCCGCATGATAGGCAGTGTCCTCATCGCCCTCGCCGGCTGTGGGCCAGCAATTAATACGGAATCGCTGCCCCTTTCCCGAGAGACAGCCAAGTCGCCACTCGACGGCACAGCCCATCACCCACTATCAGCCCCTCCAATTTATCTTGAACCGATCACTGATACTCCACCATTCGTCTATCAGCTCCGTGAGACCACCCCTTCGGATGCACCCCTCTTTGTCGTCACGATTCAGTCTTGCGGGATGGTGAAGCACCCCCGTCCCTCTGCAGGCACTCGACTGCTCGTCAGTGGTCTCGACAACGTCAGGATCACGAAAGGAAACACTATTGAGCTCAACGGCGTCGCTCATACCGTGACGGAGGCCACAGCCCGCTTGCACCGACAACCTGTTTTTCTTCGGATCGTCTCTTTCGCAGCTTCTGATTGCCTCACTGACATCATCGTATTCTCGACGCGCAACGGTGACCTTACCTTGCGGGCGACCCCCGTTCTCGAGCATCTTCTGTTTAATTATCAAAACAGCTCTCCACCCCCCGCCTCCCTCTCAGACAAACCATCCCCGCTCACTACTCATCCCTCCGATCCGAGGAGTCCTCAGCCGTGATACTTTTTGAAACCGCTCGCTCGTGGGTACAATCACTTGGAGCATTCGGCCTTCTCCAGATAGAGACCCTTCGCGCCGTCATCACCGGCAAGGTCAACCCTCGCGAGGTATGCCGACAGGTCGTCTTCATCGGAGTTAATTCACTCGGAATATCGACCCTGACAGCGCTCTTTACCGGCATGGTCCTAGCCCTTCAGACCGCGTACGGATTAGAACGGTTTGGTGCGAAGCATTACGTCGGTAACGTTGCAGGGCTCGCGTTCATCCGAGAACTCGGCCCTATGTTGACCGCGGTAGTTCTGTGTGGTCGTGTCGGGGCAGGTATCGCCGCTGAGATCGCCTCGATGGTCGTTACCGAACAGGTCGATGCAATGACAGCGCTCGGAGCCGACCCCGTTGCGCGGCTCGTATCTCCCCGCGTCCTCGCGGGAATAATCGCAACCCCCCTCCTTGTCGTATTCGCAAACCTCACCGGCATATATGGTGGGCTGGCGATCGCAGTCTTCGAACTAAACGTCTCAGCGCACGTTTATTTTCAGTCACTCTATTACACGATCTTAATTCGCGATATCTTCGATAGCCTCATCAAAAGTGGCGTATTCGGCTTTATCGTCGCTTCCGTCGCGTGCTTCCAGGGGCTGAGAGCCCGAGGAGGAACCGAAGGAGTCGGCAGAACCACCACATCAGCCGTTGTGATCGGCTGTGTATGGGTATTCATCGCTGATTTTTTTGTAACAAAATTCTTGCTGCTTCTTTAGGCGCACCCACTCATATGTCCGACACTGCTCCCTCTGTTAATCTGTCGAAAACCTCTCTTGGTGGCTGGAGCACCGTCTGGTCAGTTGCATCATCAGAGTTGGAGCTTCTTGTTCCCTCGGAGATCGGTCCTCGGATTATCGCGGCTCAGATGCGCGGAGGAAAAAATCTTTTGAAGCAAATGCCCGCTGAGATCGGGAGCCGCGGAGGAAGCGAGTGGCGAATTTATGGCGGGCATCGGCTGTGGCGCGCCCCCGAGGAGCGCACCATTACCTATGCTCCCGATAACGATCCCATTCAGATAGTGCCTCACGAACGAGGCATCACCGCAACAGGCGCACCTGAACCGAGTTCGCATCTCGTCAAAGAGATAGATATTTCATTTCACACCCCCTCAGTCGCGACGATCACACACCGCATCACTAATCGGGGAAGCGCCCCGATGCTCGTGGCTCCCTGGGCCTTGACGGTGTTTCCCGAATCAACGATCGGCATCCTTCCCCTCCCCCCGAAGGGTTTGCACGAGGAACAGCTCCTTCCCACCGCGAGTCTGAACCTCTGGGCGTATACCGACCTCACCGACACCCGGCTGTCGATCGCCCCCACCTCCATCGCCATTCGCCAGGCCCCCCAGAAAACCGCTCCGCTGAAGATCGGAGTGGGCTACGACGGAGGAAGCCATGCGTGGTCAGCTGCCGTTGTCGACAATTTCCTTTTCGTTATCTCTTTCCGGATCGATCCATCGGCATCATATCCCGACCGCGGCTCAATGACCGAAATATACACCGATGGTGGCATACTCGAGCTCGAGAGTCTTGGAGCTCTGACCGACCTTTCGCCCGGTGACACCGCCACGTTAGTGGAACAGTGGAGCATTATCCCCCTCGCTCCCACGCAACACGGCAAAGCTCTATTCACGGAGGATTCGATTGGAGAGGTTGCCTCCCTCGCAAAACAGGTGGTAAGTGATCACCAGCGCGCATCGCAATAGATGTTTGCGCTTATCTCAGAGTTCGCCGGTAAAGAGCCAAAACGCCTCTCGGCGTGTGCCGGACAATTCTTTTAAGTCTATTTCCTCGTCAGGACACTCCCGATGGATTACCGCTCCCTTGTCATCGATCAGGGCACCTCAAGCACCCGTGTCTCGCTCTTCTCTCACGATGGCGTTGAGCTGGCGATGGAGCAACGGGAGATTTCTCTCTCTCAGCCGCACGATGGATGGGTCGAGCTTTCTCCCGTGGAGATCGCCACCACCCTCTTCGAGCTCATCGACAAACTCCTCGGAGCACATCCCGGCCCGATCACCTCGATCGGGATAACCAATCAACGAGAAACCGTCTTACTCTGGGACAAGCGTACCGGAGAGCCCGTATCCCCCGCAATCGTTTGGCTCGATCGTCGCACCGCTTCCCTTTGCTCCGCTCTCGCTCCTCACGAGTCAACCATCTTTGCCAAGACGGGTCTCTGCCTCGATCCCTATTTCTCCGCCACCAAGATCCAGTGGATCCTCGATACCGTGCCGGGAGCACGCGCACGAGCCGAGCGGGGCGAGCTGCGCGCTGGAACTATCGACACCTATCTCATCTCCCTTCTTTCGGGAGGTACCATCCACGCCACCGATGCAACCAATGCATCCCGCACCATGCTCTTCAATATTCACGGGCAACACTGGGATGGCGAGCTGTGCGCCCTTTTCACCATCCCCCCAAACATCCTTCCCGAGGTGTGCGATAGCCACGACGATTTCGGCATCGCGACCACCCCCGCCATCCTCGCGGGAACCCCAATCCGGGGAGTCGCGGGAGATCAACAGGCGGCGCTCATCGGTCAAGAGTGTTTCGCTGCTGGTTCTGCCAAGTGCACATACGGTACGGGCCTCTTTTTGGTCGTCAACACCGGCTCCGAGCCTGTCATGTCGCGCTCGCGCCTCCTTGCAACGGTCGCGTACCGGCTCGGGGGAAAGGTTACCTACGCCATCGAGGGCAGCAGCTTCGTCGCGGGTTCTGCGCTGCGCTGGGCTCGCGACCAACTCGGCATCATCGCCTCTTACAACGAGTGTGAACAGCTTGTATCATCCGTCGATTACCGACGCGCCCCCCTCTTCGTCCCCGCCTTTCACGGACTCGGCGCTCCTTATTGGAACCCTGAGGTTCGGGGCGCACTATCGGGCCTCAGCTCCGACACCGGACGCGCCGAGATCCTCACTGCTCTCATCCTCGCCAGCGCCTATCAAACCCGCGACCTCATCACTGCGATGGCCAACGATATGCCATCGGGGAATCCCCGCTCACTTCCATCGCTGCGGGTCGATGGTGGGATGACCATCAGCAACTGGTTCTGCCAGGCGCTTGCCGATATCGTACAAACCCCCGTCGAGCGCTCATCCGCCCGTGAATCAACGTCTCGTGGCGCCGCTCTCCTCGCAGAGGGAATATCCCCCTCCAACCGCCCTCCCGCACCATTCGACCGAACCTTCGAGCCTCGGATAGGGGAAGACCAAGCAACCGCGCTGTACGAAGGATGGGTGAATGAAGTGCATCGGGCTTTGAGGGTTTCGCCGTGAGAAAAACTGACCCGTGCGCTGAATTGTCTTGCTGAAATCAGTCCAATATCGTCCTCAGAGATAACTAAATGGACCGCATTTTTTGAGAGATGTGGTCTTAGAGGCTGCGAAATAAGGGGGTTCGAGGCAAGGGTGCCGCTACTTTGGCACAGACTCGATTCGAAAGGACGAGGAAAAACCGGAGGAATATCATGCATATTTTGAGGATTTTTTCTCGTCCTTTCGAAT
>OMIW01000030.1 GCA_900299205.1 Pseudomonadota bacterium | reverse complement strand
CTTTGCCCGACGCGCCTCTGCGACAGCCTGCGTTGGTTCATCCTGATAGGATAATCGATTCTTTGTTCGGAGCGCTTTAATGATAAAGACAAGAACAAGCGCGGTGCTGAGCTGCAGGGAGAGAAACGATCCAATTTTCAGGAGTGAGAACAGCGGGTGAACATACCGAACCAACCAGCCAGAGGTCGATTCGATAAAGCCCGAAGCAAGAACCGCCGCTGCGAGCGCCGCTTTTCGGCGATCTGAGCCTGGTACAAAGAGCAGGAGATGGGTCAACGTGACGAGTAACACCCCCATCGCAAAGAGATGAACATGGGTGAGTTCAAGAAGGCTCTGATAACTCTGAGGCGGCATAAACATCGCCTCATCACCTCGGTAATAGCGGATAACTGACAAGGGGGTCAGATCCATGTGGAGGAAATAAAGGAGAGCACTCGTCAGCCAAAAACCGGCGACGTAAAAAGAGAAGAAAACCATGATCAATCGCATGACGCGATGTCGATTCCATTCTCCGGTGATGAGATACCGCATACTCGCTTTCCTCGGCGATGGAGTTTACTTATCGCCTGTCTGACCAATTTACTTGCATCAACTACTCAACGGTCAACAAAGGAAAGAGCGCCTGCATGCGCCGAATCGATCCCGTGATTGCCTGGACTGAGAGAGTCGAGCCCATTACTCCTGCGACATCCTTTCCCGCAATGAGTGGGTCACCCTTTTTTTTACCGTGAAATTGCTTGAACCACTCCTCGGTTGGGATGTATTCGGGCGGTTCATGGAACGCAAGGATGAAGACATCTTTAACGATCCCTTCTGGAGTAAATACCGTCATGAATACCGCCTGGTGAGTCCGCACGACTCCCGAATCGATCGTCGCGAAACCAAGGAGCTGGGCATCGTGATAGCCGGTAAAGTAGGTCACAATTCCCGGCTTCAGGCGCAGCTGATCTGCTCCCTCGATCGTCGCGATTCTCTCGGCTGTCAGGACCAGGGAGCGCCTCTTTACCGAGGTCGCTCCCGGAAAGGCGCGATGGAGCGCTTCATCTTGCGCCATCAGCACCTGAGCACTCGAGGAGGATGCGAAGACTCCACAGAGACAGAGAGTAATCGCGAGCGTTAGCACTAACGAGTAGACCCGAGCCATGCTCTTTCCTCCACTACCTGCTCAAGCTAATCGCTTACGCCGTTTTCGCCTGCCGCTTTTTCGTTCATTATAGCGCAAAGCCGAGCCCAAGATACACGCTGTCCGGACCGTCGGTTGGTCCGTCGACGTCGAAGTCGCGGTACTCCGCCTTAATCGCCACCTGGCTGATCGGTTTATACGTGAGTCCGAGTGATCGAATTGCGCGTCGCTGCGCGAGGTCACGAACGAAACCGCTTGGCACCGATGCCTGGGTATCAATGCTTTCGTACCGAACAAAGGGAGCAAGGTAATGCCCCCGTGTGTCGCCGAACAGAGGCAGCACATCGTACGCAGCTTCAAGATACCACCCGTTCTGACGATCGCCGATCGTCTGACCAAGAGCCTGACTGAGGGCCTGTGTATCATCGAGCGCCGTCCACACGCCGAGGGCGCGCAGCTCAAGAGAGGAAACGCGGTACTGTGCGTGGCCCTCCAACATCATCGTTCGCACACTCGGAGCGGTACCCGCAAATACGTCATCCTGCCCCGAATTTCCGATATACCAAGAAGTACCAACGAGCAGGCCTGGTATCGCTGAACCCGGCGTATAATCAGCGCGTCCGACCCACGCGACATCCTCTGCTATCGCCTCGATGCCCGACTGCCTCCCCCCTCGAATACCCGAAGGAGTGAAGCCGCTTGCGCGCATGCCGTTGACGAGATAGGTGCGATACTCGAACTCAGAGCCGACTTTTCCAAATGCTCCAAGCCCGACCTCTCGCCACGTTGTCGGAATGAGCGTTCGCTCCAACTCAGGTCGCTGGACCCCATGGAAGTACGCCGGTTCATGAATCTCGTTGATAAACCCCATCGGGATAAGGACTAAACCGGCGCGAATGTTTGCTTCTCGCGCGAGGAACATATCGAGATAGGAGAATTCAACCGATACCGAGCCCTCCTCACCAGATGCCCCTGATTCGGTGCTTCCGTGCTCAAACTCGATCTCACTATTCATCAAGATCCAATCGTTGAACCGATACCCGGCGTATCCGACCGCTCGAAGCGCATCGGCTCGGTCACGGTTTGTTCCGGCGTTGCGGACGAAATCTTGATAATAGAGCTCCCCGTACCCTGCTAACGAGATCCCCTGGTCGACGCGATACACACTCGACGCACTCGGACCAAACCCGTACTCGGATTTAAGCTCCTTCTTCTCGGGAACAAGTCGTCGCACCTTCGTTTCGGCAACCTCGTCGGCCAGTACGGTCGTCTTTTCCTGCTCCTCCTTCATACGAGACTCAAGCTCCTCAACCCGCGCCTTCAAGGCATTGAGGTCAGCAAGGGTATCGGCGTCTGAGGTGTTTGCGAAAAAAAGAACCAGGGCTCCGCAAAGAGCGGCCACCCGCAGGGGCGAGAATCGGCGTTGTGCCCCCTTTCGTCGACTATATGACTCTGCCCTCATTCCTTTTTGCCCGCGCACTAATCCCGTCATTTCCTTTGTCCCCTCAAACCCACAGCAATTCGGCTCGTTGCCGACCTATGACCGTATTATATTCTCGATAGTTAGGCTATCCATAGCGACGCATGGCATAGCAAGGGCTCACTTGGTAACACATCGTAGCACCAAAAGGCAAGGGATAGCCCTTGCCTTTTGAGAGAGGTCTTGGCTTATTTAGCTCAGAGCGGTAGAGGTAAAAGAGGTGAGGGTCTTGAAGCTCAAGAAGTGAATCTTCGTCGAGTTTTCCCTGTTTCAAGAGGTCTGCTCTCGATTCGTACATGTT
>OMIW01000029.1 GCA_900299205.1 Pseudomonadota bacterium | reverse complement strand
GGTTGCCCATGCGGAGAAGCTGAGTCTTCGACGCAGGAACAATCTCTGAGCTCTTGAACGCGTATCCGTTGAATATCTTTGCGACATCCCCAAGATTCGATACTCCCCAACTCTCCGGTACCAACCCAATCTCGGTCTCTCTCTGCGGCTCGCCGTTAAGACCCTCTGTGAAGAGCTTCTTCATGACCGCTGCTTTGAGCTCGCGAGTGACACGAATGAGCTTCGTCTCTAATTCGATGGCTTGCTGAATCTTTGTGAGAATAAAAGCGATCCTTGTCTGCTCAAGCTCTGAGGGCTTCGGGACTGCGATCTTAAAGAACCTGTCACCCATGATGCTTGCCTGAGAAACATGTCGGCGACATAGCTGACGCGACATCCCAGTTTGCCAGTGATAGTGAAGATAAAACGCCAGGAACTCTGGATTAACTTCTTTGAACTTCTTCACACGAATACGAGTCATGTGGTTCGAGAATCCAAACAGCCCTGGATGTCTCCAGACAGCTGTTTTTCCTACAAGCTCTTCGGTGTTTGTATTGTTGAAAATGACATCTCGAACTTGGAGCGAGGAGGATTCTTTGTGGCGCTCAGCAGGTATGTACTTCAGTTGCTCGATGCTAGAGTGTCCTAGAGGCGAGATGTTGAAGGGGCGAATATGCGGTATGCCGTCGCCATCCTGGTTATGAACCCCAGACGAGTATCCATTCATGCACTCTATCACATCCGCCTTCTGAAGATGCTCTAGAGTCGTGGTCTCCCAATTCTTCGATGCCGTTTTGCTCATGGGGTCACCAATTGATTGAGAATCGGCTCGAGCTCGAGATCGATTTTTGAAGCCTCACTTTTGAGTTGTTTGAGTTGCTTCACGAGATCGACGAGGCTCACTTCACTCTCAGAGCCCACATTGGTGACGTGGCGACTAGGCGAGAGGTTGAAGTCGTGCGTTACGCATTCACTTGATTCAATCACCGAACAAAAGTTATCGACCGGCTCACCGCTGTGGAAGGTCTTGAGGATCTTCGCAATCGCACTATCAGGAAGGTAATTCTTGGGTTGACCCTTCTTAAATTCGTTAGTTGCATTGATAAGAACAATCTTTCCTTTCCGTGCCTTCTGCTTGTTCTTGTTGAGAATGATAACTATTCCCGGTGCAGTAGTGTTATAGAAAAGGTTCTCAGGCAGGAGAATCACACCCTCGACGTAGTCCTTCTCAACAAACCACTTCCTGATGTTCCTCTCTTTGTCTTCGTTCTTGCTGCCACTGCCGCGAGAAACTGCTCCTGTATCCAGCACTACAGCAGCACGACCGCCATCCTTCAGCGAGGCGAGGGTGTGCTGCAACCACGCCCAATCGCCCTTACTCGTGCTAACTCCGCCTTGCTCCTCGAATCGCTCGAACTTGTCGTCTTTGAAGACTTCAGGCTCGAATGGTTGATTCCACATCGGGTTAGCAACAATGATGTCGAACTTCTTCAAGCTCGTATCGCTCTCCCTGAATTTCGGGTTGCGCATGGAGTCGCCGCGAAGAACTTCTCCTTCCATGTCGTGAATAATCTTATTCATGCAGGCAATCGCGTAGCTCGAACCGGTAAGCTCTTGACCGTACAGCTTGAGCGGCACCTTTGATAGCGGGTCTAATCGCTTGCAAACCAGCTGCAACTTGATGAGGAGACCAAAAGAACCGCAAGCGTAATCGTAGCACTCCTCTCCTGGTCGAGGGCGCATAAGCTCTGCCATCAAGAACCCAACTTCGGTCGGAGTGAAGAACTCTCCGGCGCTTTGCCCCTGACCTTCGGCAAACTTTCGGAGGAGATACTCGTAACATCGCCCTAAGAAATCAGGCTCAACATCATGGAGACCAAGGCGGTATCTTGGGTCAGAGTAAGTCTCAATTACTCCCTTGAGAGCTGCATCGCTGATCTCGCGCTCGCCGTTTCTGGTCTCGTTGTAATCAACGATATTGATCGTTCCATCGAGCCCAGGATTCGCCTTTACGATCTCGCGAATGGTGGTGGTCAGCTGTTCACCAAGAGACTTCGGTTTCTTCTCAGGTGCCCAATCGAAAGTCTCGCGACCGCTCACGACTGCCCATCTTGCTTCTGGCGGGATATAAAAACGAACGAGGGAGTGATCTGCCTCGAGAATCTGAAGTGCGGTCTCTTTGTCTCCGTATGTCTCTACCAGTCGCTGCACTTCATCATCGAATACGTCAGAGAGCCGTTTGATGAAGAGAAGAGGGAGGAGGTAGTCTTTGAACTTTGGTGCGTCTTTCTCGCCGCGAATCGAACAGGCGGCGTCCCAGAGCATCTGCTCCATCGACTTCGTGCCCATGGCTCGACCTCCCGCAGCGGTATTTGACTTCGCCCCTCGCTTCTTTCTTGTTGTGGGCGCTAAAAGATCGAACGGATCGCTCAACGACTCGCTCCAAGCTGAGTTGCTCGCTTCTAACTGGGAGAGGAGCTCCTCCAGCTTTTCTAACTGGGCCCTCTGAGGGTTTGCCTTCCCTCCCTCCCAGCGATTGACGGTGGCAAACGAAACACCGAGCCGCGATGCGAGCTCCTCCTGGCTTACGCCTAAATGGTCGCGAACTGCTCGAAGTTGTTGAGAAAGGGTCTTTTGATTTGTCATATATGCTATATAGCGCATAGCATATATGGGCGTCAACGGCTACTTGCTCAAAAATTGGTGCCTTCTAAGTCCTTACCGAGACTTCTCGGTGAAAAGATGCTCGCTCTGAGGGGTCTTCAGGACCACGGTTTCAGGGCCATACCTGTCCGTGTCACAAAGTCCTCCCATACCCGAGTATCCATGTCTCTCCCCTCAGATACCTCTTTTAATTGGGGTGGGGCAGTGCTACTGAGGGTTTCGATAACCGAGCGGACCCCCGAGGTGAGTGATGGCAGGTAATAACCCCCCTCGAGGGTGAAGTGGAGTCGCCCGTCGCAGAGTTCGCGCGCAAGTCTGTCGAGCTGGGCTGTCATCATTGCAAATCCACCGTCTGAGAGCGCCATAAAGCTTTTCTCTCCAAGATTGGAGAATCTCTCACTGTAGTGAGCATCAAATCCGGCGGCAACGATGATAAGGTCGGGTCTGAAGCCGAGGAGTTCAGGGATCACGAATCGCTCGAAGATCTGCTGATACTGAATGTCTCCGGCTTCGAAGGGCACCGGTATGTTGAGGTTATAGCCACGCCCTTTTCCCTCTCCCCGTTGCTCAGGATGGCCGAAGCCGAGAGGCCAAAAAGGGTGCGCGTGAATAGAGATGGAGTATACCGATGGGTCATTCAGAAATATCGCCTCGGTTCCGTTGCCGTGGTGCACATCCCAATCGATGATGGCAACTCGCTCAATACCCCAAACCCTCTGTGCATATCTTGCCGCATACGCCGCGTTCGCAAACAAGCAAAATCCCATCTGGCGATCGGCGAGAGCGTGGTGTCCGGGAGGCCGAGACATCACAAATGTTCGGCTACTCGTGGAAAAAATAAGATTAATTGCCTGTTCCTGCAATGAGAGACCCTCGCACGCAATTCGCCATGAATCCTGACAGACGTAGGTATCTTCGTCGAGTGCACGGATATCGCGAGCTGACAGGCAGGCATTTTCGAGAGCGTGAACATAATCGGGATGGTGCACAAGCGAGGGGTCTATGCTCCGATGAAGCTCAAGCGTAGGGCGAGCAATAGCAGCGATAGAGTCGGTATTTATTAGCTCTGCCAGCGCTCGAATCCGCTTTGGGCTCTCAGGATGAGCGTATCCGGTGATATGGTCGGTTGCCCCTTCATGGAGGAGCAGGGAGATCGGACGATTGGCGTTTGGTGATTCCATATATGGGTGCTCTGTTATATTTCTCAGTTTGTGGAGGTGTGGAGTTCGTCATCAGGCCATACCAGGGCGACAAAATCGGTCAGTTGTTCGACCCAGACATTTGCGAAGAGAATGCTCTCCGCCGGTGCATCTGGATGAATTTCGGGGAGGCGAAAGCCAACTCGGAGCGCAGAGCGGAGAGCCCTGCTACTATTGAATTCACCGAAGATCCGATAATCGGTCCCAGTTTTAACGACGGAGGACACCAGCTGACTCATCACCTGGGCACCTGCTCCGGGGAACTGGGGGCGGGCGACCCATTCAGTCACTTCGACGGTCTTGGTTTCATGATCCCATTCCGCAAGGGTGAATGCAGCAACTTCACCCGTCAGATCATCAATCAGGGCGGTTGGTAATACATCACTCGGTCGAGAATCTAGGTGTTTGATCGCGGTGGATGTCCACTGAGCCCCAAAGGATGTTTGCAGAAGTTCGGTGAGACTTTTCATCTGATCGGAATCAAGCATACTAATCGAAGTAGCCACGGTAAAGCGATTGTCGGGCATGACCTTTCGACGTCCATAGGTGTCTTGAAGCGCTTCGATATCGGTTCGCTCAAAAGGTCGTCGATAGCGTGGGTCGAGAGTCTGTGATTGCCGAGCGCCCTCGTAATGTTCTCCAACGTAACGCAAGGGGGCGTTCATTCCCAATCCGACGACGAACTTGTGAGCCTGGTTCCCTCCACATCGGTAGCAGTATTCTACCTCCAGTGGTATCGCCGGATGATCGTGGTGAAACTCCTTAACCTCAGCAAAGAGCTTGGAGATATCTGTCTCTGGAACGGTAACGCGGGCGCAGCTTCTAAACCGACCGGGGGCATTGACTCCATCGGTATCAGGCGCTTCGTCATTGTACAGTCGAAAGCTCCGTGCCATCTGAGCGAGAGTGATTCCATTGAACTCATAAGGCCCGCAGAACTTCTCTCGAGCAAAGAGGGGCGATACCCCACCTCCGATGCTTGAAACACCGAGCTGCTCGAGGTTGAGGTCGATATGGTGGGCGGACGGTCCTGTTAGTGGAGGAGGGGGGCTTGGAAGAGGTGGTTCTTGAGATGAAGGCAGCATCGTGATTCCTCTAAGCATTCCGATATTGCTGTTGTCTATCGGAGGAGAGACAATCGTTCCCTTCGCGACAAATTCTGAGGGTCGAGGCAATATCCGGGGTTGTGAAGCACTGCAGTAACGGGTGCCGAATCGCGGTGAAAAATGAAGGCGAAGGGGCTGCAAGAAAAAGGCGTAGTGCCCTTGAATTCAGTCGAAGAAGGAGAAGTGCCCGTCAGCCCCGACCAAAGACAGAGGGGCGGGTAAGATTTTTACGGGCGGTCGGTTCGATATAGCGCGACGCATTTCCTCTCACAAGGGTATTTGTTCAGGAATCGGTGGAGGGGGATTCCCATAGGGGCTCGCTCGATAATTGGCGGGTATGATAAAGTCGGGCCAGTGGGCAGGTATCAGGATGCTCGGTTTAGTCGGGCATCCTGTGGTGGAATTTGACCCAGTATCGCGTCTTTCAACCACCGTCGGAGGAGTTTACCCTATGTTCTGTGCTGGTTCCCGTGTAGGTCGTCGTCAGCATCTGTACAGGCGTGTATTCGCGCTTGTCGGGGGACTTGCTTCTAGCCTTGGATGCTCCTCGCAGCACATAGCCGGTCCGGATCAGCAGGGAGGGGGCATGGTGCTCGGCGCAACGTCAGGGGCTGTCGCGGGAGCCTTGACAGGGTTTCAACTGACCTCTGTGGCAGGTCCGGGTGCTTTTGCGGGGGCGGGTCTCGGTGCGGTTGCCGGGGGTATCAAGGGTGCTGTCCGTGACTCTCAGCTCGAGGCGGAGCTGCAGCTCGCGCGGGAGATCGACAAGGAGCATGATCGGGTAAAGGTATTGGCACTGCTGCGACAACATTATGACCGTCGGGCGGCTCTCTTTCCCGCGAGGGATATATTCCCCGCAGATATCTTCTTTTTTGGCGATGAGCGCACCCTTTCATCTCAGGGGGCGTCTCTTGTTGAGGGGCTTGCGCGTCTTAATAAAGAGCGGATGCCGTGGTCCCGTTTAGTGGTGGCGTGTTACGTTCAATCAGCAGACCCAAGTTCTTCGTATGCCCGGAGATTGGCAGAAACAAGGGCACGGGCGATTTCGACCGCCATGATTCGGGCTGGGATTGAGCCTCGGAGAGTTGAGGCTCGAGCAGTAATTATCGATAAACCTCTTGCTCAAGATCCAGCGGATATGCCTGATCGATATAGTCAAGCGGTCGAGTTGTTGGTTAAGGACAGGTAAAAATAAGGGTGAAAATATGGCGGCAAAAAAAGAGGCGAAGGT
>OMIW01000028.1 GCA_900299205.1 Pseudomonadota bacterium | reverse complement strand
TCGACGTTTAGAAAAACGGCTCATTCGAACCGAGCACGCCCTCTCCCTTAACCTCGTTGAGCGTCAACCAGGTGGGGCCCCTGATCTCTCCCGAGCGATGAGACAGGTGATTAGCTTAGCATTTGAGATGACGGAAGCTAAGTCATGCGAGGTCGCCCTTTACACCCTCAAGACTGGAAGTTATCACGCTGCTCTTCTCATCGGATCTCCCGCTGACTCAAGTGCTCAGGCGATGTTAGGAGAGGCAGCAGGGGAAAACCCCATTCCGGCAAGCGACCAGACTCTTGTACAGCCCATTATTTTCGCTGGAGAAACGCTCGGGTCCTTACGGCTGAGTTTTGACGGAGATCGTCCGATTGGCCCGGAAGACCGTGATGTCATCAGGCTTCTTGCTATCCAGGCAGGAGTCGCCATTTTAAACTCTCGTCATTCGCGAGATTTGAGGCGCATTAGTCAGGCGGCTGATGAAGCTCTCCAGGCCAAGCTCGGATTTTTGGCGAATCTCAGCCATGAAATTCGAGCACCCCTCGGTATAATGATAAACGGTGTCGAACTCGTCTTACGCGGGTTATGCGGTGAGGTGAATGACGACATGAGCGAAGTACTCGATATGGTCAAAACGAGTGGTTCGCACCTTCTCGAATTGGTCAACGATGTACTCGATTTTGCAAAGGTGAATGCGGGGCTTCTTGAGATACAGCCCGAGGTTGTTGATATTGCCGATTTGCTTGTGGATGTTCAGAAGATAATTCGACCAATTGCAGACAAAAAAGGACACTCTTTTGAAAATCTAACTGCACCAGGGGCTCTCTCAGTTGAGGTAGACAGACGGCAAATTCGACAGGTTGTGATAAACCTCCTTACCAATGCGGTCAAATATACGAAGGATGGTGGTAAAATCACCATGAAGGCCACAACGGTAAACGGCATGGTCATAATAACGGTTCGCGATAATGGTATAGGAATGAAAGAGGAGGATATTGCCCTTCTTTTTGACCCTTTTAAGCGCTCGAGTAATCGCTACGCACAACAGCAACAGGGGACAGGTCTCGGAATGGCCCTCTCTAAGCAGCTAGTCGAGCTCAATCGTGGTTCAATTTCAGTGCGTTCGACCCCTGGGGAGGGAACTGAGGTTAGTATTGGATTTTCTGAAGTTCAGGCAAAACGGCCGGAAACCGAGACATCCGAGGCTGATGAGGTTGATGGGGCAGGAAGGCGAGTCCTCATAGTAGAGTATGCAGACTCATGGGCAGATTCTGTCTCTCGATACCTGGATAGCATCGGATTCAGGGTCGCTTACACGCGATTAAACGACCGATCCGAGTTGAGGGGCCTCACAATTCGTGGTGCTGCTGTTGTGATTCTTTGTACTCGTCACTCGCTTGATGGCAGTGATGTAGGTCTTGTGCGCCATTTGATGGATAAAGCGACGGGCACAGGGGTATTTCGGCCGGTCCTTGTGGTGATTGGAACTCAGGCATCACGGATAGAGTTAGAGCCGCTCTTGCAAGCTGGCGTCGACCGGTATATCGCTCATCCAGCCTCACTCAGGGATATCGCTCTTGCAATCGACGAAATCCATCGGTCAGCATCGCCCGCGATGATAGACAGAAATCCTCCGACGTCGGTTGATATCGTTCAGTAGAGTCAGGATCGAACGGGACCTCGTGGGTTTGTCAACCGAGGAGCGAGAAAACAATACAATCGACTTCGATTTGTCAGAGGCTTTCTCAGACACCTTACGCTCTTTATTGCTCCTTACCGATCAATTCCCACCTCAAGGTTCGCCTTGTCCGGTCCTAAGCTTTCGCTTCTGAGGCGGGCGTTAAATGCTTGGCCGACGGTGAAAGTGAGGCGGGGAATAAACGAATCTGTTCCCTCGGCGGTCGGCCCACTCCGAAGGGGGACGGCAATATCAAATCCTACAATCCCCCCTCCAGACGAGCGTGGGAACCCAAATCGCAGTCCAACACCAACATTGCTATAAAGGTGGTCGGTGAGGATATTGCCCAGTGTATCATTCGAAGCTCCCCCCAGGTCAAAGAAGGCGACTGCCCCCATACTCATAAGCCGCAGAATGTCATCTGCTAGGTGCACTCGGTCTTCGACATTCAAAAGAAGCCGTCTTGAACCATCGAATCCTCTTCGCTTATAACCACGAAGTCCACTCTCGGCACCAAGCATAAATTGCCTGTCACCATCCAGTTCAAATCCATAATCAGCGGTTGCCCCTATGGCGAGCGTGTGTCTCCCCAGGTGCCTGTCTCCCATAAATACGGAGCCGAGTACGGAATAGTATCGCGCCTCACCCCGTATCAACGAGTTAGCGAGTTCGTTCCGGCTCATCCGGGTTGCAGCGCCAAATTCCCACCGCATAAATGAGAGAGGGTCGTAAGCGATACCTGCCGATTTATTTGCAAGCAGATGGAGGGTCGTGCCCGTGGAACCGAGGGCGCTGGGAGCAAGTAAAAAGTCAACAGTGGTATCAGCACCGAGATTAAAATCCTCAACCCGTTCGAAACGATCGATGTAGTTCATCGAGATAAATTGTGCCTTAACTGATTGGTAGCCGAAGGAGGGGCCGACGAATTGTCGATTTGAGGGAAGTCGTGCAGGATCGGTACTTACCGTTTCTGGATCAAGGTCGAGAATTTCAAGGTCATCAGCAGATGCCTGTGAGAACTCCTCTTCCTGATTCGTTGCACCGATATAAAATCGTCTGACGGTGGTATTCGCGGATCCTGTGCTGATGGTATACCGAGCTCGACCGGTCCTCGTCTTTCTCCGATAAAGATATTCTTCCTCGCCATTCTGAAAGAGACGACCGAGAATATCACTATCTTCGCCGTCGAAAGACCAAGAGTAAGTGTCATAAAAAGTTCTAAACGGACGACCCACATACATTATCTTCCGCTCACCATCTTCGCGGTCAAAATAAGCTAAGGTCGCCTTCACATCGGTTGCCCATACACGAAGATCCTCGTAAACAGTTTCGATACTCTGACGGCGATCATTTTCGCGGTTTAATATCTCGAGCCGTTTGCCGATTCCGAGGAAATTGGTATCGCTGAGGCCAATAGATCGGTTTTGTCCTCCTCCTGACGGGCTTATGCTAACTCGAGGAACAAAGGTCCAGGTATCGTGAACGACAACACGCAACCGGACCCCATCGCCATCGGGTATCGCTTTGATGGCCACATCGGTCAGGAATCGTTGCTGACGGAGAAAACGCTCTGACTCGCGGACCTTGAATTCCGAATAGGGCTCCCCCTCACTCACGAGCAGCTCGCGCCGAACGATCCGGTCCTTGGTGGATATTTTGAGAGCGTTTGCGGTGCGGTAAGCAGTTCCTATCTCTGGTTCGTCGAATATCTCTCGAACTTCAATATCAATCCGAGTGATTATCTTTCCTTCGAACTCCTTGGAGGTGTTCGCATAATTCTGGTAGGGAGAGGTTGCGGGGATGACATCAGGGTCAGACGTTTCATCAGAGCTACCGGTGGTGACCGCGGGTGTGGGTCGGGGATTTAGCTCTTCAGCCCGCGCAGGCACCGCCCGCGCAGAAGCGAACAGCAATCCTCCGAGCAGGATGAATGGCGATGTGCGGAATCGCCTGGCTAAGGTGAGCCAGATTGAGCTGAGCGAAGAGATTGTCATGAGTATGATACTTGTTCTTGACGGTAGTACCTGAATATCGCCACTTATCGTGGGGGGACCCGTTTAATCGCCACGTCCCCCTCACCGTGACGAAATTACCGGCTGCCTCTCATGACGGTTATTCCCCACGATGACTCGAAATGGGGGAGAGGACAAGGAGCAATTTTCAGCCCTTGGAGGTGCTAGGGATCTATAGTGGTCAAGGGCAATGTGCGGGTTATGGAAATCGGGCTAGGCGGGGGAAGAGGGGGAAGAGTACAATAGGAGGACAGGGAGTTACAGCGCGAATAAGGCGTTCTGAAAGAGAGGAGGGTTTATGGCGAGCGGTTCATACGGAAGTTTTCTTCGGGGTCTTTTTATTGGGGATATCTCCATGGAGAGGCTTCCCTCAATTCCAGCGCTCTCCGATGAACGTGGTGAAACGTTGTCGATGGTCCTCGATTCGGTTCGGAAGTTTCTCGCGGGGCACCAAGAGCACTTCCGTGAATTTGATCGCAAAGGCGCTCAACCAGATGAGTATGTGACAGCGTTAGCCGAACTAGGTCTTTTCGGATTAATTATCCCCGAGGAGCACGGGGGGCTGGGTTGCTCAGCCCGTGAATATGCCAGGGTTCTTGAGGAAATTTCTCGACAGGATGCGTCCACCTCGCTGACCGTGGGAGCTCATTCATCGATTGGTATGAAGGGTATCTTGCTCTTTGGGTCCGTGGAACAGAAAGAGCGGTATCTTCCGAAGCTCGCGAGCGGAGAATATCGTGCAGCATTCTGCCTGACCGAAGCGGGGAGCGGCTCTGATGCTGCATCCATCACTACTCGCGCTCATCGGCAGGATGACGGTTCTTGGGTATTGAGCGGCGAGAAGATCTGGATCACGAACGGCTCATTCGCGGAAGTATTCACGGTATTTGCGAAGAGTGGTGATGCGGAAGGGGATATTACCGCGTTTATCGTCGAGCGGGCATTTCCAGGGGTCAGCTCTGGTCCGAAAGAGGATAAAATGGGGATTCGGGCATCAGCAACCTGTTCAGTCCGATTCGATGGGGTACGGGTACCCGCAGAAAACGTGCTCGGTGCTCCAGGAGGAGGATTCAAGATAGCGATGGCGATTTTGAATAATGGGAGAACTGGGCTCGGCGGGGGATGTGTCGGAGCGATGAAGCGGTGTATCGAAATGGCGACCGCGCACGCAGTGCAACGGAAACAGTTTGGTCGTCCAATCGCGTCTTTTGGTCTCATTCAAGAGAAGCTCGCTCACATGACAGCTCTCTGTTACGCGACCGAGGCGGTAGTCGATCGAGTCGCTTTTTTAATCGACTCGGGTGAAGAGGATTTTTCCCTTGAAGCTGCATCCAGCAAGGTTTTTGGCACAGAATCCCTCTGGCGGGTAGCGGACGAAGCCCTCCAGATTGCGGGAGGAAATGGGTTTATGCGCGAATATCCGTTTGAACGAATCGTTCGCGATTGCCGGATTAACCGTATCTTTGAGGGCACGAATGAAATTCTGCGGCTCTATGTTGGATTGACGGGCGCGAAAGAAGCCGGCAGTTATCTCGAGAGGGTAGGTCAGGGGGTGGGTTCTTTATTTTCGGAACCCTCTGCAGCGATGAGTGTCGTTACTGACTACGCCTCAAAACGGTTGGTTGAGTATATTCCTGGGATGGCTCATGGAGGAGAGTTGGAAGATGGTGAGCTCGCACCACACTTTCGCATCCTTGCCAAATACTCAGCTGCCTTTGCCCACGGGGTTGATTCATCAGTGCGCCACCACCGTCGTGGCATCACCGAGCAGCAGATTGTTGTGAAAAGGCTCGCCGATTGTGCAATCGATCTCTTCGTTGGATGGTGTGTCCTATCTCGGGTCGATAATGAACTCCGCATGAAATCCCCCAACGCTCATCATGGAGTGGCTGTCGCCACGGTGTTGATTAACGAAATAAAGCGTCGGGTCAATCAAAATATCCGTCGGCTCTCGCGTAACGAGGACGTTCAGGTCGCAGGGATTGGCGCTGCGGTGGTGGATAAGGGGGGATACTTGTGGGATTAAGAGCCCGACTCTCTCCCGTTCCGTATGGGGGGGCGAGGGGGATGTCAAACGATTAGTGGGGCGTGTTGAAATCGTAATTCTTTTCACCCCCCCCGCTAGGCGGCCTTTCCTGCTGCCTTCGCCGCAGCCTCCTTCTTCTTCTTTTCCTCTTCTTTCTTTAGGCGCGTATAATCAAGATAGCTGAGGTTTGCTTGGATATTGTCGGTGTTACTATAGACGTAGGCCAAGAAGAACTCCGTGATCGTCGCCTTTCGATGTAACAGCTCCTCCGCGAGCCTCAGAACAAGGGCCAGCCGCGTTTTGTTCTCACTTTCGAAAGCTTCCCACCATTTGCGAGCGCTTCCGGTCGTGTTCTCCCAGTCAAGCTTGGCCCGTACCTCTTCGAGCCTTTTGCTAATCTGCTCCTCGGTCCAGCCACTGGTGTTGGTAACACCGGGCGACGGCCCGGTGGGAGTTGCTTGTCCCTCGGCCGGTGGAGCTTCGGGGAGTTTCTCTTCAAACTTGATCGGCTCTGTGCGAAGCTTGAGGTCGAGCTCTTCTTTGTCGAATTCCTTGATCCGGCCTGCTACCACCTTGTCAATGTAATAGGGTACCAAATAGCCCTGAAAGACCGGGGTGTTCGGCATGAAGAATGTATTGATGTTGTCAGTCGGTCGACCGATTTCATCAGGAGTGAGGACAGCTCGCTGCTGGACCTGTTCCTGAGAGCCATCGTTTTTACTTGCAAAAAATTCAGTCAGCTTTTTGTTGCTACCCTTTGATGCCGTCTTAAATCGAATTGTCATCTGACCCGATTCCTTCGAACCCCATTCCGAATCAACGAGGTCGAGCGGAGGCATCAATATCTTCGTGGAAAAACCAGCAAGAACCGAGTCGGCATCATCAGCGTAATTAGCCTTTACCTGCGCCGTCGACTGAATCGCCGCACATATGCTTACGTTACGGGAGCGCAATGTGTTGAGCTTAACGTGTATATCGGGAAGCCGACCCAGCGCACTTGCAAACTCGTCGATGACCAAGCCGACGGGGCGGGGGAGGGTAAGCCCGGGGCATTGCTCAGCCCGTTTTGTGAGAAATCGTAGCAGTTCAACGACGATGACGTTTGCCATCGGGCGGAGCATCTCGAGCTCTGACTCACGAAACTCAACAATAAAGAGAGTCGGTTTCTGGACTAGCGTCTCCAGATCGAGTTCGGGAAGTGCGGTCGTCGCGCGGATCGCAGAGAGGTCCCACGCCGAAAGTCGCATACTCAGTTCAGACATAATCGTGTCGGCGTTCTGCGATCCAGCGCGGACGAGCTCGATAAAAGTGCGGGTATTGCGATAGGCGTGCGGGTGTGATTCGAGCCAGTTGCAGAGTGGTTTTACCCCCGATTGAACGAGCTCGTGCACGCGGGGCATCGAGAGGGTATCGTTGGGATCATGCAGCAAACCGACCATGATTGCGTTGAGGATCGCAAGAGCGTTGTTGCGGAAAAAGGGACTATCTGCTTTGGACCCGGGTTGGTCGGTCGCCATAACGACCGTATTCGCGATCAGCTTGGCGTCGGTGTCGTCTTCGACCTTGGCAAGAATATTCCAGCTCAAGCTCCGTGCGCGGTCGAGAGGATTGAAGAGGAGGATTTCTTTATCTGGATTATATTTTCGGGTCATACCCGCGAGTTTTCGCCACATCTCAGGCTTTGAGTCGATTACCACCGTCGAGCGATCAGGGCAGAGACAATCGCTGTACAACATCGGCAGAATCATTTTGGAGGTCTTACCGCCCCCCGTCTTTGATATGATCAAAACGTGGCGGTTGCGTTTTTCGCGAGGAATGACAATCTCACCGTTCTGGAGCGCGACCCCCTGAGCCCCGCGAAGACCTTCTGCCTTCAGCTTAGTATCGCCCTTTTCACCTGAGGGGCGCGTCCATTCAAGGATCTGGTCGTTTGTCGCGAGGTCACCTGACCCGAGTTCGTTGTTCTTTGACCTCTTCGGTCGCCGGCCTGATGCGGAAAATCCCTTTGAGATCGTCGCCATTGGGGCGCGGATGATGTCGAACAGAAGTCGTAAACCTCTCCGGTCTTTTGTGGCGCACCAGAGGGCAGCGGCGAGGTACACAAAGATTGAAAAGAGGATCGTTTCTGCGACCACGCTCCGGCCTGCAGCGGGTCCGAGCAGTGTGTCAAAGATGAACTCCACCTGCGGAATCGGAAGCTCCGACAATCCTCCCCCTTCAATGACTCGTAAATCTGGCATAACCCTCTCGCCCTCTGGCACCTCTTGTGCGGTACGCCCTGACTGAAGTTTCGATGCTGTTGAACACCCGAGGGGTCTTTCTCTCTTGGCCCCCCCTCGTTATGATTCTTCGTCTCACTCACGATAAGTAGTCGGGTGGTAGGCTACTACGCTTGAGGTAAAAGAGCTACGGGGTGGGTGTCTTGCTTGCGAGGTGAGATAACTGACAGGCACAAACCCTCAAGGCAAAGATAGGCCCTCAAGGGCAGCGATGGGGAGGAAAAGATCAGGTGCGTATAGCTATACTAGGAACTCGAGGTATTCCCGCTGCTTATGGGGGCTTTGAAACGTTTGCGGAGGAGCTGGGCCGATTGCTGGTCGCCCGAGGTCACCACGTCACCGTCTATGGACGGCGGCGATTCGGCACTCCTCGCCCCCCCGAGACCCACGAGGGAATAACGGTTACTTTTGCGCCTACCATATTTTCCAAGCATCTGGAGACCCCCTTAGCCGCATTTACCTCAATGGCAACCCTCCGTCGGGGGGCATTCGATGTCGTGCTTCTGTGTAATGCGGCCAACAGCCCCTTCGCGTGGCTCTGCCGATTGGCCGGGATTCCTCTTGCCATCAATGTCGATGGCATCGAGCGGATGCGTTCAAAATGGGGGAGGGCAGGGAAGCTCTGGTACCGGATCGGCGAGCAGTGCTCTGTTTTGTTCGCTGATCGGGTCGTCGCCGACGCCGAGGTCATAGCGGCATATTATCGCGAGCAGTTTGGGGTACAGCCATCCTCTATTGCCTATGGAGCTCGGGCGAGGCATCGGGAACCAGGGGAAACCCTCGCTCGTTTCGGCCTCACGCCCCGAAATTATCTCCTCTACGTCAGCCGATTTGAGCCTGAAAATAACGCCCTAGGGGTGGTGCAGGGGTATGAGCAGAGTGGGGTCCAGCTTCCGCTGGTGATGGTCGGAGATGCGCCCTATGCCCGCGACTACATCGCAGCGGTTCATCGAGCGGCGGGGGCCAGGGTTATCTTTACCGGCTATCAGTTCGGAGCGGCATATGAAGAGCTCCAGTCGCACCCATACGCCTACATTCAAGCCACCGAGGTAGGGGGGACCCACCCCGCGCTTGTCGAGGCGATGGCGTACGGAAATGCCGTAATCGCCAACGATACACCTGAGCATGTCGAAGTTCTCGGAGAGGCAGGGGCGTATTACCCGAAGAATAACTTTGCTGAGCTGGGGGCTCGATGCGCGGAGTTTGTGGCTCATCCCGAACGGGTAGAGGAATTTCGGTGCGCCGCGAAATCACGAGCACAGAGCCGATATTCCTGGGATCAGGTTGCCACCCAGTACGAGCAATTATTTCGTGAGTTGATTGCTCTTAACCGTTGACCCTTATACGTTGGTTCCGTTGAGTGGGGACCAGTCCGGAAAACAATCCATGGCCTTTCGCAGAATTGCCTGCTCGATACGACCCTTTGTTCGAGCGGGAGTCGGGAGCCTCACTATCAGATTTATTTGCTCAGGCGAGGGAATCTGAAGAGTTACCTTTACCTCAACAGGGGGCATATTTAAAGCCTCGCTGTGGGCTAACTTATCAAGGTGGGCACGGGCCTCTTCGATATACGGTGCGCAGCTCTCATTAGCCGCGCTGAGAAGACACTGCTCGAGAGCTCGCCAATCAGCGGTTATACTCACGGGAACGGAAAAGACGTGGAGCACATATTCGTTCGTAAAGGTCTCATTGATAAACCCATTACCGACAAAGAGGCTGTTTGGCACCACAACCTTGCGCCCGGTATATTGCTGGGTTAATTGTCCAGGCCCTGTCTCGATTATGGTTGTTGCGAGCAGATTAATATCGATGACATCCCCCCGATAACCCGCGACCTCAATCCGATCTCCGACTGAGAATGCTCCATTGAGCCGAATCATGAGAGTACCGCTAATACAAAGGATTAGCTCCTTGGTCGCGATAACCATCGCAACAGCGATACCGACTATCGATAGGGCAAACGTCTGAATCTCTCCCCGCCAGATGATGAAAAGTCCCACAACGAAGGTCGCGAGAAGCCCGTTTCGAGTGAGAACAAGCCAGCTCCGTCGCCACTGGGGAGAGCGAGCCTTCTGCGCGGTTATCAGAAGGGCTGATAGCCATCTTAGCAAAAGGAGCGCACCGATCAGACTAATCGAAGTGATCAACGGGTGGGTTGCGATATACGATGGGACAAAAGATGACCGGGGCATAAAGAGGCTGAAAGTTTCAGGGTGGCGAATACGATGAAGGGCAAGTTCAAGGCACATAACCTTCAACCCCGATCGTAACTGATAAGGAATGGAGTGTCTCGAACCTATCTGCGTTCTGAGATTCTTCCCCTCTGTTAGGAGATTTCGGCGGCTACCAGTGCGGCAACCGCATCGAGCACTTTTTCTGGAGTAATTCGCGCAAGGGCGGCTCGTGCCTCAGGGCAATCGCGGGGGACCACCCGTGATCGCCGGTCACTTTCCTGCAAGACCCGGCTTCGGCTTCCCAATGGGCCCGTTTTTTCGGGATCCGTGATCCCAAAGATAGCTACGAGGGGACGCCCGAGTGCCCACGCCATGTGCATCCCGCCACTGTCGTTTGAAACGACAGCACGACACGCATCGATCATCGCGAGCCCCTCATAAAACGATAGCGCGCCCGCGAAAGAGTATGCGTTGCCACCGATTCCCTCAGCGATCTCGCGACAGAGCTCCCGTTCGTTCGAAGCTCCGAGAACGACCACTGAGCCATTCAGCTGCGTCTGAAGAAGCTTTCCGAGGGCGATGTAAGATGAGGTCGGCCACCGTTTCGATGGGCCTCGGGCGGCACCGGGGAGGAGGCCGAACAAAGGGGCTCCGGTGGAGAGTGCTGAGTGGCGATTGATGATTGCTTGAATCTGCGTCTTTGTCTCCTCAGGGAGCACAAGGAGCGCGTCATCAACGAGCTCACCGTGAGGCACTCCCAGGAGCGTGGCGTAATCCCGAGAGAGATGTCTTTCGGGAGCACCTAACTCGACGACCTCGGAGAGCATGAGCGAGCGCCAGTGACCCGGGGCTCCTCGCCGGAGCGGAATACCTGCCGAGAAAGGTATGAAAGCTGAGCGCCACGAATTTGATAGGGTGATGCACCGTTCAAATTGGTGGACCTTGAGCACCCGTGCTGCCTGAAGGGTCGCCGACGTCGTTGCCGGGACCTCAATCAGGGGGAGAGGACTCGCCGCGATTCCCCAAATCCCTCGAACACTGGGCTTGCATAAGCCCACCACTGAGCCAGGAGGGGCCGAACGAAGAAGGGCTCTGACCGCTGGCATCGCCATGATGCAGTCACCGAGCCAGTTCGGGAGATGGATGAGCGTCTTTGACATGGAGATCGGGGAGAGAGGCGACGGTTGGGTAAGATGCCCCCCTTTGGGCCTTCTGGAGGCGGAGGCACTTTTAAAACGCCCACGGAGCCTTCCACCTTGGCGCACAGAGATGGAGACCACAACAAAAAGCGAAAAGAACCGAGAAAAATTACCGAAAAAAATCTAAGGAAGGCCAATTCTATCGACTACTTTTGTCCTTCACCCGTCGCCCCTCACTGCTGAAGGACCTCGGCGGATTCGAATCGATACAATCGGCCTCCCGAACCTAGAAAAACCTAAAACCCACCGTTGTGGTTACTCCGAAAGGCCCCATCGGACTGCCATCTTTGCACCTCCGAGTCCCCGCATCGGCGACCCAATTAGGTTCCATTACAGCCTCAAGCGGTCTTCCGCAATCACCACTGCCTCAGTATAACGACACAGTTTTTTAAAATCTAGATAGTTTGGGTCTCTTTTCTGCAAATGTTTTTTATTCCTCCCGGGTTGGGAGGACGGGGAATCTGCCTCAGAGGTGCGTCGGCCAAACCCCCTCCCGAGGCAATGACGATTCCCTCTTACCGGTCGAATCGGCGACTGTAACCCCCCCCCTGTACTCCGCTCCCTCCCCGCGCTCCTCGACGGGGGTTAGCAGCCCGGGCGGGTCCCGAGCTGTTACCGTAGAGGCGAAGGGCCGTAGTGTCGACCAATGACGCAGAATTTCTCGTTTTTGCTCCCGAATCGTTATGCCCACGATTGTTTGTATATCTCCCCTGAGAGGAGGCATCCGAGTGATGAGGGTCGTAACTTACTCGAACCGATCCGCTGCGCCGACCAACGTGCTCCGTCCGTGCGGAATCTATGGAGCGGGCTCCTGATGGCCTCGCTGAAGTTCTCCGTCCTGTCTGCCCCCGCGACATCCCGCCTCGTCCAAGCTCAGCAGCACCTGCCTGAAAAAATTGTTTCCTAGGCTCCTGAAATCCACGTTGCCGGGTGGCTATATCACCGACGGTTCGCTCAAAAGCCTGCCTCTTTCCTCCTCGGTGCTCTTGTGTCACTGAGGGGTTCCCCCGATATCTTGGTTCCTCGAACCAGTCATCAAACTCTTCATCGGTAAAATGCGGCACCTGGTCCGCAGTTTCCTCGGACTGGGTATCGCTCGAGACAAGGGATGCCTCGAACGTAGATTCTGAAAGCTCGTTCTCCAAGCCCCCTCCAGGGGTGCTCCCAACCTGTGTGCCATCTGAAACGACATCCTTCTTTTCACCGAAAAAGGCACGTGCATGTCGCTTCACGGGGCGCAGTCCGGTTACCTCAATTTCGAGGGGAGGCATCAAAGATGAATCTCGCTGAGAGCTCGACGGGGATGTAATTGACGGGGTACTTTCTTGCACCGTGACCGGTTCACTCTTTCTTCGAGGCGTACCTGCGCGAAACTTTGCACGAAATGGGCTTGGGTGGCCAGAATCTTCCCCGGTGATACCACGCTCCGGCCTGTCCGATGAGCTGGTATGCTCATCCTGCGTCTCAGCCTTATTTCGAGCCGCCCTCTTACGGTGCCCCTTTGTATCGCGGGCCGACTGATCGCGTTCCTCTTGTTGTTCAGGTAGAACTGAATGCTCAGACATATAACTATCCAATGTTCCCTCTGTACCTCTTGATCCCGGATTGACTCCATCCCAGATGTCATCCAGCCCTTCGGCAACCGCTTTGCCCCCTGAGGAGCCCCCCTCCGGCTAGGTGGGTATCCCCAACCTAGTCCCTCTGCGTTCCACACGCTACCTAACTAAATTGACCTCTTTCGGAATTACCTTGACCTCTTGAACAAATTCTTCGAAGACCTCCTTGGTCCTCTCAACCCCATATCAACGCCTTACTCCTCCAACCCCTTCCCCCCTATCCTCATCTCAGAGCAAACTGCTTCAAACAAAAGACAGCACCCCCAATCGGCCGCCTACGGCCCTCTGCTTTCGGCGACGCACTCTCTTCCGAGAATCCTTCCAAACTCAATCAATGAGGCAGTGACACCAAAGCCTGGTGCGACAGGGGGGTACAGGGAATCGGATGTCATTGGTCAGCCGAGGAATTTAGCAACCTGGCGGGTTCTGACCTTCACCAACCTTACTTCTTAATCCCCCTCATTGCAAGTGGCAAGAACTAAACAACATTCTGTATTGTGTCCGAAGCGCCGTTACGGTGACTTTTCTGGTGTTTCCATGCGACACTGCGGGCGTGGCAACTCAGGGGTGCCAGAACGTACAATAAGAGATGGTTGGGGAGAGGCTGATGGCTCGAATAATGGTGACAGGGGGGGCTGGGTTTATCGGCTCACACCTCGTGGATGTTTTGCTCGCTGAGGGGCACGAGGTTTTGGTGGTCGACAACCTCTTTACGGGGTCTCGGGCAAACTTTCGGCATCACCTTACGAATCCGAACTTCGAGTATATACGCCATGATATCGTTCAACCGCTGATGGTTGAGACTGACTACATTTATCATCTCGCTTGTCCGGCATCTCCGGTCCATTACCAGCATAATCCCGTGAAGACGATTAAGACGAATGTCGTCGGCACGATAAACATGCTCGGTCTCGCGAAGCGAGTCGGAGCGAGGTTGCTTCTCGCATCTACCTCGGAGGTGTACGGCGACCCCCAGGTTCACCCTCAGCACGAGTCCTACTGGGGACACGTCAATCCAATCGGCCCAAGGAGCTGTTACGACGAGGGAAAACGGATCGCAGAAACCCTCGCAGTTAATTATGGCGCGAACGGCGTCGATGCGAGGATCGTTCGCATATTCAACACCTACGGTCCAAGGATGCTTTTTAACGACGGGAGAGTGGTCTCAAATTTCGTGGTTCAGGCCCTCAAAGGAGAGCCAATCACGATCTATGGCGACGGCAGCCAGACCCGCTCTTTTTGCTTTGTGAGCGATCTGGTGCGCGGGCTTATTTCGATGATGACGGCCAACTCTTGTGCGGGACCCGTGAACCTAGGTAATCCAGTCGAGGTGAGCATTGCAGAGCTTTCAGAACGGATATTGTCGCTGACTAATTCCCGCAGCCAGCTGGTTCGCATGCCCTTGCCTCAGGATGATCCGACTCGGCGCAGACCTGATATTTCTCGGGCTCGTGACCAATTGAGATGGGAGCCAAAGGTCGCGCTCGATGAGGGATTGCAGGAGACTATTCGGGATTTTGACCTTCGTTTGAGGGCCGGAGAACAGCCCCTTGAGTTTGGGGTTGGGTAAGGTTCGCCCCCATCATCGCTCTCTGATGGCAGGATGGTGGTGGGTTGGGGAAACTAGTGGCAAGTACTGACGTGCCACCGATCAGATGGTGCTGTTGATTTTTAAAAGGAATGTGCGTGTCGAGAGAGCATATTAGGAACTTTTGTATTATTGCCCACATTGATCACGGAAAATCAACCCTAGCGGATCGAATACTCGAGTTGACGAACGCCCTGGCGAGTCGGGAGATGCAGGATCAGGTGCTCGATAAACTTGAGCTTGAACGGGAGCGAGGGATTACGATTAAGGCGCAAACGGTACGATTGTCTTATCTCGCACGAGACGGACAGACCTACCAGTTCAATCTTATTGATACCCCTGGACACGTCGACTTTCATTACGAGGTATCCCGCAGTTTGGCGGCCTGCGAGGGGGCGCTTCTGGTCGTTGATGCCTCTCAAGGGGTTGAAGCCCAAACTCTCGCGAACGTCTATGCGGCGATTGAGCACAATCTCGAGATCGTTCCGGTCCTCAATAAAGCGGATTTACCGAATGCCGATCCTGATCGAGTGAGTCAGGAAATAGAGGAGGTGATAGGGCTCTCTACCGCAGATGCATTGCTGGTAAGCGCGAAAACAGGAATGGGTGTTCCCGACATTCTCGAAGCGATTGTTCATCGACTTCCTCCGCCAACTCGGGGTTCTGTCGAAGCTCCGTTGAGAGCACTGATTTATGACTCCTGGTTCGACTCGTACCTTGGTGCAGTGGTTCAGGTGCGGGTATTTGATGGTGCTATCAAATCGGGTGATAAGGTTGCATTCCTTAATACTGGTGCAATTCACGAAGTCTACAAGGTGGGGGTGTTTTCACCTCATCCCCGAGATGTCGGGGTACTCTCAAGTGGGGAGGTGGGATATTTTTCCGCCTCAATCAAGAATCTCCGAGATGTAAAGATAGGTGATACGGTTGCCTCCGCCAAATGCACTGACGTGGAGCCGCTGCCGGGCTTTCAAGAGGTAAAGCCGGCGGTATTTGGAGGCCTATTCCCTGTCGATGCCGACGATTATACCGCCCTTCGTTCTGCGCTTGAGAAGCTCAGCCTTAATGATGCCTCGTTTGTTTTTGAGCCAGAGACCTCAGCGGCTCTTGGGTTCGGATTTCGGTGTGGATACCTTGGGCTTCTCCACATGGAGATTATTCAGGAGCGCCTTGAGCGAGAGTTTGAGCTCTCGCTTATCACGACTGCTCCGACGGTGGTCTATCGCGTGACCCTTGAATCGGGTGAGGTGCTAGCGATAGACAATCCGGCGTTGTTACCCCCGAGTAATCAGGTCATGTCAATCGAGGAGCCGATGGTTACGGCATCGATTCACTGCCCAAAAGAGTATGTGGGCGCAGTTCTGAAGCTGTGTGAAGATAAAAGGGGGGTGCAAAAAGGGATGGCGTTTCACGGCTCCAGTGGGGAGCGTTCGGTCATTACTTACGAACTTCCTCTTAATGAAATAGTGCTTGATTTTCATGATCGATTGAAGAGTGCCACCAAGGGATATGCCTCATTTGATTACGAATTTTGTGGGTATCGGCTTGAAAGGCTCGTGAAGTTAGATATCAAGTTAAATGGGGAGAATGTCGATGCCCTGAGTACGATTGTGCATGATTCTCGGGCATTTGGTCGGGGGCGAGAATTGACCGAGAAACTTAAAGATTTGATCGAGCGACAAATGTTCGACATAGCCATCCAAGCCGCAGTGGGCAATAAGATTATTGCTCGTTCGACGGTCAAGGCGCTTCGCAAGAATGTAACAGCGAAGTGTTACGGTGGTGACATTAGCCGTAAGCGTAAGCTTCTAGAGAAGCAGAAAGCGGGTAAAAAACGGATGAAACAGGTCGGAAGTGTTTCTATCTCGCAGGAGGCGTTTCTGGCAGTGCTCAAGCTCAACGAATAGCGGCCAAAATTAATCGGTCGTTGATTGAGATGGGAGGATCTGTGAGTTTGTCGGTCAGGGTCGGTTGTAAAGGTTTGGTCCTATAACGGTTCGATTGATAATAAGGAGAAGATGACCGGGTCCGACATCACCTCTGAAATCATACGTGTGGTCGAAGCACCTCAGGGGCGACTGATCGCAGTAGGGGATATTCACGGATGTGTCGATGAGCTTTCGGTCCTTCTTGACGAGGTGGTGAGTCAGTGGAAGCTCACCGACCGCGATATGGTTGTTTTCTTGGGTGACTATGTTGATCGTGGCCCCGCATCCAGCCGTGTCATCGATCGTGTTTTGGAATTTCGCGACAATTTTCCAAATACCCATTTTCTGAGGGGTAACCACGAGGATATGTTTCTCAGTTACCTCGGTCTTCCGGGTGGTTCGATGGGAGAGATGTTTCTTCCCAACGGGGGTATCCAAACGCTCGGTAGTTATAATGTGGATGATTTTTTCTCAGTCACTTCGGTATTCGCCGCGATTCCAGAGAGGCATATATCGTTCCTCAAGGAGCTTGAAATATGCATAAGTTGCGGTGATTTTTTGTTTGTCCACGCGGGACTTAATCCAGTGCTTTCCCTGAAGGATCAGAACTCGGAGGAGATGCTTTGGATTCGAGGAGAATTCCTCTACGAGCCCCATAATTTTTCACAGACGATAGTGTTTGGGCATACTCCATTTCATGAGATCGTTGATGACCGTCCCTTTAAGATCGGTATCGACACTGGTCTTGTTTTTGGGAATAAGCTAACTTGC
>OMIW01000027.1 GCA_900299205.1 Pseudomonadota bacterium | reverse complement strand
CTCCAGGTATCTTTTCCTCTTCAAAAATTGCCCAGGATCGCTCTATCGCAACCTGGATCGAGCGCAATCTTCCTGATCAGGCATGCGTCGGAAATGATGGTGATTGTGGGCTGGCTCATCGACTTGACGAGGAAACTAGTGGGGTGCTCGTCTCAGCTCGTTCGGATGAGAGCTGGGTGCATTTACGATCACTTTTCTCGACCGACCGAGTTCTCAAGTGGTACGTGGCTCTCGTAGAGGGACAATTCCCCGCTCCCGTCACCTGTGCCGCAGCCATTGCCTCTCGGTATCGACACTCTGCGAAAGTCGTCGCACTTCCTGATGCTGCTGCAGGAGGCACATCTTCCGCCCATCTCTTTCACTCGGTTCAGAGTGCTTTATCGCATTTTTTCCCTCTATCCACCTTCGAAGATTCACAGACCTCTCTGGTTGCGGTCCTGATAAAAACAGGAAGGCGCCATCAGATTCGCGCTCACGCGGCTTCTCTTGGTCATCCGCTCGCTGGTGACACGCTCTACGGTAGTACAGCACGTCCCAGACCTATAAACGATAGGGCGTTCCTCTTGCACTCTCTCGGCATATCGTTCACTGGGATTGACAGTATACAAAGAAGTTGGTGCTCTACCGCATCGCTACCGGATGAGGTAGTACAAGCGACTCGCTCTGGGTGGAGTGCGATAGCCCACGACGAAGCAGCTTGGTTACAACCTTTACTCAATTCGACCGCAGAATCTCGCACTGATGAATCGTGACCAACCCCCGTGAGGGTCGTTGGGCTCCATCGGTGCAGACAACGCCGAATTTATCAAAAAATCCTTTCAGACGCTCGCCCGGTTCTACCCGCTCTCCCGACACATATATAGGCTGGTCGTTGATAACAAGGTAGAAGACCGGTCTGGAGGCGATCATTTGGCGGATCGCCCCCTCGCTATAACGGCGAGTCCCCTCAGACTCCGCATTACCCGGCATGACAATAATACGGCTAGCCGATACCTCATAAGCAAGTAGAGGCGAAGCAAGATATGACCGAAAATCCTCGTCCGATTGGGTGGTAAGCTGTTCACTCTCTCGAAGGCCAGAATATAATATGACAGGGAGATCAGGTTGCTTTGCCAGAGTTTGAGCAGTGCCACTCCAATCCTCTATGTCCCAAGTTCGCTGAACTGCCTGCTGAATAGCAAGAAAGCTATACACCGCAAAAAATGCCCGTCGTCCAGCCAAATCGGAGAAAAGGGATACGACGAGAATCGTTCCAAGCACAAATCCCCCGACCCTCCAGCCCAAATACCTGCCGACAAATACCGATTGCCCCGAAAGGTGACTCGCAAGAAAGAGGGCGGCACATCCGCCGACTATCCACACACATACAAGAAGCACCACTCTTGCAGGAGGACGAGCTAACCACTGCTTCGTAAAAAGACAGCCTACGAAAAACCCCCCGAGGAGATAGACGAGTAATTCCCCTGGAATAACTCTCTGAAAAAATTTCCCGGTCGACGGCATAGGAGTAAAGAGTGCCCCGCCAGCCTTACCTCCCCACCATGCTAAGTGGTAAAGTCCGGGAAGCGCGAGGAAAGTCGCACACATGATCCCAAGGCAATACGGTCGCCACCGACATCGCTCTCTCTCAGCATACAGGATCGTGAGGAAAACCATCCCAACCAGGGAGAACAAATAATGAGAGTAAAAGGCCAGCAATGCCATTCCAAAGTGCGCCACGAGGAAGAGAACATTCCCCTTCGATACCCACGACAATAAAAATACGACCGCCCAAACCGCAGCAAAAATACCGAGCGCATATGGTCGGGCCTGTATCGCCGCCATAATAAAGTCTATCTGACTCAGGGAGCTCAAAATCGCGATAAGTTGTGCGTCTCTGCCCCATACCTGGCGCGCAAGTTGCGAGAGGCCATAAATTGCGCCCACTGCACAAACCACCGATGGGAGACGAAAAAGGAACTCGCTCTCTCCGCTCCAAGGCCAAGCCTTAATCAACATAAAGTACAGGGGTGACTGCGCCTGATAGATTGTCGCTCGCCTCCACGCCTCACTCCAGTCAGCAGACACGACCCAAGCAGTAACGGTCTCATCAAGCCACAGCGAAAGGAATATGGGAACGCGAAACGATACCAGAATCAGAAGAAGACATATCGCAACCTTGACCATCAAGCGCGATGCCGGATCGAGGCAGATGCGGGCGTTTTGACAAATAATTGACTTTTCTTGCATCGGTTTTACGCCGAATAAAAGGCAGGTTCTCCCTCTTCATTTCTACCACTCAGCTTGTGATACTAAGTCTCTCTTCATCGCCATCTTTCTCCACCTCTTGCTCCTTTTCGCTAGAAATTTTTTGGAGCACCTTTCTCAATTCGGCCAATTCTATTGGCTTACTCAGATAATCATCCATGCCAAGTGCCAGATATTCATCCCGCTGACCTGCGATGGCATTTGCTGTTAAGGCAACGATTTGTACATGGCGATCTATAAGCCTTTCTCGTTCTCTAACAACGCGAGTGGCATCAACTCCCCCCAATATCGGCATCTGAATATCCATAAGCACCAAATCAAAAGGATTACTCCCATTCTGATAAATGCCAAAGTGGCCCCGTCTATCGAGTTGATTGAGCACCTCCTCTCCATTTGAAACGACCACAACCTCATGTCCATCCTTCTCGAGCAATCTCCCTATCAACTTTTGATTTACGAGATTATCTTCCGCCACAAGGATGCGGAGCCCCGATCTTTTTTCTTCCTCTTCTCCCAACGAGTGCGGCACAGAAGCTATTGG
>OMIW01000026.1 GCA_900299205.1 Pseudomonadota bacterium | reverse complement strand
CTGCAGTGGGGCAGTCGGCGAGCCCGCGACTTGCGCGACTCTCCGCGGGTGGGGACCGGCAGGAATATCTTCGATTGCTCGGTAAGCTTTGTCTTTTCGGGGCGGTGGTTGGGATCGGAGGAATGGCAGGTGCCGTGGGTGCGGGCGGATTGGTGCTTCGATCGCTGTACACAGCTGAATATGGAGATTACGGTGGCGCTTTGACCATCGTGATGTTCGCGGCCGCACTCCAGTATCTGGCGACCTTTATCGAGTACGGTATTACGGCTGCGCGGGAATTTCGTGCTCAGGTGATTCCTGCGGGGGCTTCGCTCGGTGTGACAGTGATCGCGTCGTGGCTCTTGATCCCGACAGGGGGTATCACCGGAGCGTGTTGGACCCTCGTCATAGGTCAGCTTGTCGCCCTTGTTGGTCGGGCGATGGTGTTGGTGATGGTCGTCCGAGGGATGAGGGAGGTGGCTCCAGGATGAGGGGAAGATATGGAGACGATTCGAGATGGTGCGGGTTGCGCGGCGGGAATGTGTAGAGAGGACGTTCCTCGATGTATAGCTCCCTCGTGTTCGTACGGTGGTCTTAGCGGTGTAAAGAGGCCGATTTTCTCTCCTTCATCCCCATCGGACCGGCAACGACGCGCAATCAAGAAAACTGGTCCACTTTTCTTTTTTACTTGCCTCTACCTCCTTTCTCAGTCGTTTATGATTCCGATAGCGGCAGTTGGTCCCTCGTGGGCTCTTTGGCCATCCCTTGCGGACATCGGTTTGGTGCCGGTGGTGCTCGTCGCGTTAGGGGGCTATCGATCGAAACGAGCGATGAACCGATATCACCGGCTGGGTGTCGCGCTTGTTATCGCACTCGTCTGCGTTGCATCTCTTGGGCTGCTTCACACCTGGGTCAGTCATTCGGGCAGAGAGTCCCTATTATATGGTGCCTATTTTCTTCGCCGTTTCGTTGAGTTCGCGATCCTTTTCTGGGCGATATCGCAGATGGTGTGGACACCGGAACGAATTAGTCGGCTGCGGATCATCATTGATCTGGTTCTCGTTATTACCTGTGTTGGGGTATTACTCACCTTTTTTGGCTTGATTCCTCTCGGATCGCTCGTTGCGCACCTTCCGCTGACCCGTGACGCCGCTGGCCCGTGGATGGCGTATCCCCTCAAAGAGAAGTTTCCAGATGATGGACGCGGTATTGGATTTGTTGGCTATAATCATGCGTATGCGGGTGTGCAGATTCTGGCCCTGACGGCCTTTCGTTTTGCGATTGTGCCGATGCGGGTGAGTCTGTGGAGTGGGGTGGTCCTGTTAACGGCTGTCGTCGCGTCGTTTGTTACTGAATCGCGGGCGGGATTTGCAGCTCTGATCTTTTTTCTTTCGACCCAATTTGTCCGGAGTCCAAAGCTTCTTGTCGCAACATTGCCCGTTGCCTTGGTATGTGTTGCCCTTTTTGGTGAGTCGAGGACTCCGGTTAGCGCTACTTTGGAGAGACAACAAACGACTCTTGCTGCAACCGAGGGAGATAATCTGAGCGGACGGGGTGGTATCTGGAAATCGTATGCCACCTTCATGATGGAACACCCAAGCACCTTTCTTGTTGGCGCAGGGCTTGGTGCCTCATACCCCATAACGCCGAATCGAAGTTGCCACATGACGCCGTTGCAGTACCTCTTTGAACTGGGGATTCTCGGCTTTCTTGTTTATGGTGGAATAGTCAGCTTCCTTATGACGACCTTAATTCGATTTGAAAGGGGAACAAAGCCGGTACTATGTGCCCTTATCGGCCTCCAGATCGCATCTTTTACGATGGAGACTTTCTATCCAATCCCGTATCTCGCGCATTTTCTGGGGCTGTGTGCGATAGTTGTAGGATTCTCTTTTTCCCGATTGCGCGGGGATCGATGGGTCGGCGTGCGGTAAAAAAGGGAAGGTGATAGTGGCCACCTTCCCCTAAAGGACGAAACCTTCTTTCATGGTGAATCGGTGCAGTTCGTTTACAGGAGTTGTCGCCTGTAGAGCTGAGCGAGGTCAGGACCATGGGCTACCAGCACCGCGAGGGTGTTGAGTGAGCCATCTGAGTTAAGGAAGCCCGCGGCTTCACTAAATTCAGTATGTGAGACTATGACCGAGCGAATGCGCGCAGGGAGTGGTACAAGCGGATTGACGTGACTGGAGATGTACTCCATCACGATCCGAATGAACTCTTCCGAGCGACTCAGCTCTTGCGCTGACATCCCTCGCTCAACGGCCAGTGGCTCGAGTCGGGTGATATCCGGGTGAATGATCGCGACGTTGAACGGCTGACCAGCCCCCCACACGAGAGATCGATTCACATATGGACACGCATCAAGCGCTGGCTCTGCGGTTGCAAAGGGATATACCTTTTCTCCGCCAAGCGAGTTGTACATCCGACTTACGTTACCGGAGATCCGGATAGTTCCGTCGGTATCGACCAGCTGAACGGTGTCAGTTGTCCGATACCAGATTCGCCCATCAATCGTCACAAACTCATCGTCCTCGGGATCCCCCGTGAGGTATCTCGAGAAGAGGGTGGGTGAAGAGAGCAAGAGCTCGCCGGTATCGGGGTCTATCCGCTGCTGGATCGCCTCGCCAAGTGGTGGCCCTACAACCTCGGGGTGTCGTTCAAACGGACGCCACCGCTCGAGGTGGGTGATGCCTCCCTGAGTGAATCCGTACCCCTCAGACACCCGAATGCCGAGTGCTTCCCAGAACTGTTGAGTTCGGAAAAATAGTCGGCTTCCACCAACGATCAGATCGGTGCACCCATTGCCGAAGCAGGCTCGCCGAATCTGCCGCCGAATCTCTCCCGTAAGGAGGTAGATTATCGGAGCGAGAAGGTATCGCCAGAGCCAGTGGACAATGAGGGGTCGGCCGCTGCGATACTCGATGGCGCATACCTCGGGAGGGTAGGTGCCACCGGTGATTTCGCGGATCGCCTCGTGACATTCGACCGCTGCGGCGACGGATACCGTCGTTGCAAGATTTGCCACAAAGGATGAGAACGCCTGTGCGATCTCTCGAAGCGAATCGGGAGTCGACTTCCGCTCTCGTGCCATCGCGATCGACCGGAACTGGAGGAATCCGATAAAGTTCCATCGAGGCATCCCGAGAGATACTCGATAGGGGACCCGAATCGGACACGCATACGCAAGGTTCGGTTTGCGAACAAGGCCGAGGAGCAAAGCGACCGGTTCCACATACCGTTTTTCAACCTCCTCTCTCATCAGGTCGAGGAAGTACGGCACAAGCGGAACGACGGTGGCATCACCCTCTTTCAGACATTGGACCATGCCACCCACGTCGATCTTCGGATGTTCTCCTGGGACGCTCGGCAAAGTGGTGTTCATCCCTGAGGTCATGAAGAGCCACATCAAGTAGATGGGGTACATGTGCCCAAACGGGAGAATACACGCAGCTTGCAGGCCTGGGCGGGCGAGCCGACGTCCCTGAAGCAGATTGATGTCTGCTAGAACACTCGCCTGAGTGTGAACAACCCCGCGGGTGTAGCCGTGCTTTGTCGCCGTGAACAGGATCAGCGCATCGTCGGATGGTTCTATCTCGGCGAGCCAGTTGGGCTCATTCGAGGAATACCGATCCGATGTGAGGACCTGGTCAATCTCCAACACCGGAGGGCCGTGAAACCGTGCCTTGGCTGGAATCGGCCTCATAGTGAGCACACCGATGAGATGGCTGTTAGCGAGATCGCCACATTTCTCGAGAAGTCGATAATTCTCCACGATCAGGAGTCGGGGAGCGCTCTCAAGGAGCTGGTGGTGGATCTCATGAGCCGTCTCACCCATGTAGGGAGCGACGATGGCTACCCGAGCAAGAGCTGCTGCGGCGTGAGCCCAAACGGTCTGCGGGCAATTGCCCGCGAGGACCATCACCCGATCACCCGGCTGAAGACCACACGCTCGGAAATAGTGCGCGAGCCGATACATGGCGGCGCCACATTCGCCAAAGGTGTAGCTCTCAAACCGATCACTTCGTGATGCGGCCTTGCGGTGAGCAAGCGCGGTAATGCACGGAAGATCGCGATAGGTTGACACTGCTCGTACGAGCGCAGCCGCTAGAGTTTGCGGCGTTGGTGTGTCTGTCATAGTGAAAAAACCTTCGATGGAACCGGTTAGCCTTAGCACAGTCGTATCGCCGGTGCAAAGAGAGGCTATTGAGAAGGTGTTTGGATGTAGTGGTCACAGCTGCGTGGGTTGGGCGAGAGGTGGACTGCACACGAGTCGTATGAGTATACTCGTCGCCGTTCGCGTTGGTTGTTATGGAAGGTTCACGAACATCTATTTTGGTGGTTCATGGGTTTAACCACGACCATCATCAGATGCGGCCGTTAGCGGAGTTCCTTGCCTCGCGCTTTGAAAGCGACGTATCGGTTCATGGAATCGATCTGTACCCTGCCGATGGCCGAAGCAGCCTTGTTACCCTTGCTGACCAGGTGGTGTCCTCCCTTCGACAGCTTGTATTGGGCCGGATCGAAGAGGAGAGGTCGCGGGACGCCAATTTCCGCCTTGATGAAGAAGCCCCGCTACCATCCTCGGTTCGGGTGCACTTGGTTGGATTCAGCATGGGTGGTCTGGTCTCGCGGATCGCCTACCAACAGCGGGGTGGTGCATCGTTCACCAAGTCTGTCATCTCGATCGCCTCGCCTCATGCGGGTACCGTGATGGCCTACCTGAAACAGGCACCGGGAGTGAGGGACATGCGACCGACGAGTGGTCAGATTCGCTCCCTTCACGGTTCTCTTGAGGAGTGTGTCCGGGCTGATGGAATGACCACGTTCACCCAGTTGTGGACGCCTTTCGATCATCTCATCGTTCCGGCGACCAATGGCAGGCTCCCCGTCGGTACCAACCGACTGGTTCCCGTGATCGGTCACAATCGGCTCATCGCCCATCCCGCCTGCTTTCAGGCGGTATTCGAAGCGATTCAGGCCCGTGAAGCCCAGGGGTAGGAGATGTCTCGGGATGCACGCTCTCGGTTTTCTTATCGGTTCAGGTGGAGTCCCGGCATGATATGTCGAGGCTCCACCTTTTTCCTTTTCCTTCTCCTTATCCCTCTCCTTTTCTTCTCCCGATCCTCTTACCGTTTTCCTGATGCATCCTCTGTGTGAGGTGAGCTTACGAAGGATATCTCCTGTCCGCTGGAAGAATTGTTCTATATATCCCCCAATCGGCTAATTCTCCCATCTTCTTCAGCTTGCAACGGGCCACCTGCCTTTGCTAGTCTCGGCCCCACATTTTATATCGGGTAGAAGAGTTGATAAAATTAATCAACGGGTTTTGTAGGTTTTACCCGGTTGTTTCCTCATCAGTCGCGTGGTGATAGTGCCGCGCGGAGGATGAGGAAACAACTGGGAGGTTGTGATGTCATTCAATCCCAAGACCGTCGTCATCCTTGGTGCCGGAATCATGGGCGCCCAGATCGCCGCTGCGTTTGCATCGGCAGGTTGCAACGTATCGCTCCTGGATCTGCTGGGCGAATCCTCTCCGAACGAGCGTTCGGAGAAGGGTTTGGCTCAGTGTCGCAAGGCCTCGTGGCCATCCTTCTACCGTACGGGAGACCTCGCTCGCGTGCGGTGTGGCAATTATCGCGATGATCTTGCGGCTATTTCTCAAGCCGACCTTGTTATTGAGGTGGTTCTCGAGAGGCTGGATGTGAAAGCCTCGGTCCTCGAAATGATCGCGCCTTTCCTCGGCCCTCAGACCAAGGTTGCCACCAACACGAGTGGCATTCTTATGGCGAGCCTTGAGGAGGTGATGCCTGACTCAATGAAGCCTCATTTCATTGGTGGTATTCATTTCTTCAATCCCACCCGGCTACCTCTCCTTGAGCTCATCTTCACCGATCATGTGTCGGGCGAGGAGCGAACCGAGATTGCGGACTTCTTCCGCGATCGATTGGGGAAAGAGGTCGTGAGGGCGAAGGATCGCCCGGGATTTGCGGGAAATCGCGTGGGAGCCTACGCGATGATGCTTGTCATGCAGGCGCTTGCTCGGGGGGAGTTCTCCATTCCTGAGCTTGAGGTGCTGACCGGTCCGCTCGTGGGGCGTCCCAAATCCGGTACGTTCCGAACGGCTGATGTTGTCGGTTTGCCGACAATGCTCAACCTGACGAAGTACCTCTACGCGAATCTTACCGATGATCGCGAACGGGATGTGTTTCAGCCACCGGCGTTTCTTGATGCGTTGGTTGCTCAGAACGGTGCCTTCTCGTTCAAAGATCGGCAGAAACGGGTCATTCTTTCCTTCGATCCGTCGAGCGGTGGCTATCTACCGCTGACCGCGGATAATCTTGGAGAGCTGCCCTCGGTTAAATCGACACCACATCCAGCTGACCGCATCGCTGCCCTTATGGAGCGGACCGATAGGGTTGGTGGGTTCGTTACGGACTTTTATCTCCGCTTTCTCAACTATTGCGCCTGGCGTGTGGGTGAGGTGGCGGATACTCCCGGCGACATTGACCGTGCGCTTCGCGCAGGGTTTGCCTGGGAGGTGGGTCCTTTCGAGCTCTGGAATCGGCTCGGTTTCAATAAGATCGCTGGTCTAATGAGAGACCATGGGCTCTCTCTGCCCCAGTGGGTCTCCACATCAACAAGCGTTGCGATTCCGATCCGTCGAAGTGGGTCCAATCTCATGCCGCCGAATCCCCTGGGTCCAGATTCTGCGACCCGTTACCTCGGTAACGGCGTGCTCCAGTTTCTGCTGACGGGAACCGGAAGGACGCTCTCCTCGGACGTTATCGACGGCCTCCATCGGGCGCTCGATCAGGCGATGTCAGACAAGTATGTTGGACTCGTGATCGGCGATGGTGAAGGTGACACCTTCTGTGCAGGTGCGAACCTGAAGCAGATCGGTGGAGCGATTCGAGCGGGAGATTTCAACGGTATCAACGGTGTCCTCGACCGGCTGCAGACGGTTTTCGACCGGCTGTACTCGTTCGAAAAGCCGGTGGTAGCGGCTCTTTCGGGTAAAGCTCTTGGGGGAGGTGCCGAATTGCTGATGGCAGCACCCATGGTCATTGCGGCACCTGACTCGTATGTCGGGCTTGTCGAGATGGGGGTGGGTGTAATCCCAGCAGGATGTGGCACGACTCATTTTGCTCAGAGGGCCGCGCAACAAGCGGGAGCAACCACTGTTGCCGACGCGGGCAAAGTGACGCCCTTCCTTCGTGATGCGTTCTTGCGGATTGCGATGGGTCAGGTGACGACGAGTGCTCATCAGGCTCTCGATGCGGGATTCTTCTCGCCGTCATCGCGGATTGAGATGCGGCCGGGCAATGTTCTCGAAGCTTCAAAGGCAGCTGTCTTGGAGTTCGCCGAAGGGAACTATATCCCTCGAGCCCCCCGTGCTCCATTCCTCGTCCCCGGGGCAAATGGACGAGCCGTCCTTGAGGTCGGTATCGAAGGATTCCTCGCCGGTGGTCAAATCACCGAGTACGATGCCTATCTGGCACGTCGGCTCGCGTGGGCGATTACGGGAGGAGATCTCTCCGATGCAGCAGTGGTGTCTCCGCAGTATCTGTACGCTCTCGAGCGTCAGGTATTCGTGGAGCTGGTGAAGAACCCCGGCACTCATCAGAAGATGGCTCGGTTCGCGAAGGGGTAACTCTCGCTTG
>OMIW01000025.1 GCA_900299205.1 Pseudomonadota bacterium | reverse complement strand
TCCGCGACGTAATAAAATCTGCATGCTCATTCGTTTCAATCCGAGGATGGTAGCCCATGATGATGGTTTCCAACGAGAAGTGTCAGTACTTTCCCATCATCGACACTTCCTCAAAAATGTTGCCTCCACGGTGTCTCTGAGACAAAAAAAGGAAAGACGACGAAAAAAGGACAGGTGGCACAACATCTGCCACTCTAGCCGAAACTACTCCACCACGACCAATCAGAGGAAAAAAATTCCATGGCATCGATCACTTTTGCCGGGATTGCATCCGGTATCGACACCGACGGCCTCATCAAAGCAACCTCTGCCGCCTCGCGACAAACGAAGGTTACCCCCCTTCAAAAGAGAGTTCAGCAAGTGACCGATACAAACGATGCCCTCGATACCCTAACGACTCGCCTCTTGCGATTACGGACCCAGGTCAGTAAGTTCGGTACCCTCGCGGGTGGACCCCTTGAAAAGTCTGCCTCAACCTCTGATGAATCCACTCTCACAGCGGCAGCCAGCCGAGGCACCCCATCCGGCTCTTACGAGGTATCGGTTTCTCAGATCGCAAAAAATGGCGTGTTCTCTTTCGGTGATCGATGGGCAGAGTCCACTGCTGTCATCAAAAGCTCGATCAATAACAGTGCACCTACCGCGGATAGAACCATCAAGATTGCTGTCGGTCTTGGCAGCTCTCAGGAGATTATTGACCTTCAGTTAACTAACTCAACGACTCCGGCTGATATCGTGCAAGCCTTCAACGGCAAATCGACTAAGGCGGTCGCCACCCTCGTTAACGTCGGTAGTCCGAGTTCTCCAAGTTTTGCTCTTTCGTTCACCGCCACGAGCGAGGGAACCCAGGAGGGGACCGTGGCCCTTGTCACTCCCACGGGCTCAGAGCTATCAGGCGGAACTCCCGTCCTTCAGTCCGGTACGACTCAAGATGCCGCCGATGCGGAGTTCTCAATCACGGGGATATCGGGCACGATCACTCGCGCAACAAATACAATCAACGATGTCGTGCAAGGACTATCACTGAATCTCAGATCAATTGGCACATCGACGGTCACCGTCCGCGACAATGTCACGGGAAGTACGCAGTTGATGCGCGATTTTATTGATCGACTAAACGAAGTCATTACTTTTACAAATGAGTCAAATCAGGTAACGCAGGAGGATCAGAAAAATGAGCGTGTAACGAATTTTGGCCCACTCTCATCGAGCAGCGTCGACGAAGGTATCGTCAACGCACTTCGGTCGATTATCTCATCGACTCAGGCCCCCTCTGGGTCCTCGGTACGGGTATTTGCCGATCTTGGGGTGACAACTCAGAGAGATGGAACTTTGGCGTTTGATGAAACGAAATTTAAAGCTGCCGTATCTAAGGAGCCCTCATCAGTCGAGACCCTTCTTAAGAAATTTAGCGATACTGCGGCTCCTACCGGAGGAACAATCGATGTTTACACCCGATTTAACGGTCTTATCGATATCGTTGAAAATTCGAATAAACTCTCGATAGATAGTGCAAATTCAAGAATCGCCGAGGCGGAAAAGGTAATATCTCAAGCAGAGGATCAAGCGAGGGCTCGATTTGCACGGTTTGAATCGCTGATGGGCAATCTGCAGAGTCAACAATCTCGATTAACTTCTGCTCTTTCATCCCTTGGAAGATAGGTGCTCTATTTGCCACCTTTTGCACAACCTAACCTTAGTCCTGCCCCCCTCCCGCACTCCAAGCTTCTCTCGCCGCTGCTACCAGTATCTCTCCCATCCGTCGCAGTTCGATCTCTATCAAATCGTACATGGCCTCCGCCAACTCCTGCGATGCTGTGATCGGTTGTCGGTGGACCTGAAACGGCTCCGAATCCATCACAATAACCTCCTGCGCGCCTAACACGTCAACGGATTGTTCGTTTGCAAGGACCACAACCGTCATATTCCGTCGTTCCATGTCGGCGCTCGTCGCCTCTATCTGGAACACATCACCGAGAGGTGGTTCCTCCCCCAAATACATAACCTCGATGTCAGACCCGTCTGCAGCCTTGACCTTTCCGTTTACCGAGAGCAAACGCAACATCGCCCATGTGACCTGGTGACGGGCATTCTCCTGCGCGGCCACCTCACGACCTGATACTACTCCCACCGCCTCAGGCGCCCGAAGCGTTGATTCAGCGGATTCTGCCCGAGGCTCGATATCAAAAAGGTCTTCAGTGGTGGGGGACAGGGGGGAAGGAGGGTCAGACGAATCGCCCCCTGACGATGGGGCAGTCTTCTCAACTCGCAACGACACCGGCACTTCAACGGGAGCTTGAGGATCCTTGTGCCCCTCCTCAACCCTTCCCGCCTTATCCCGCGGAGCCTCCCTCGTCTCACCTGAGCCAAGCCCATCTCCGCCCACGCTGGACCATCCTGCGCCATCCCTCGACGCCGCCTCCTGCGGCTTTTGCGCTACCTGTGCCCCCTCCTGGTCCCGAACAAACTGAGCAGCAATCTCTGCCCCATCGGCTGAGGCCTTTTGCTCCCGCGCTTGCCTCTCTCCAGAGAGGGGACGAAGCGGGGGTTTTGCCACACCGACCCCGCCCGAGGAATTATTGAGAGCTTCTGTGCCCACCGTTGCGGCCTCTTGTCGGGAAGATTCGGCCCTCTCCCCCGCCGGTCTCAGTGGATCCGCACGAGCCCCATCCG
>OMIW01000024.1 GCA_900299205.1 Pseudomonadota bacterium | reverse complement strand
TTCGTGGTCGGATAGGCTCTCCGCATGTGATTCTAGGAATGAGAGCTCTTCGCCGGCATCTTCCAGATCGACCTCAAAAGGCGCCGCTTCTCCCGGAACCTCCTCAAATGGGACCATTTCGAAAGGAAGCTCATCATCCTCGGGCACCACGTTAGAGACCGTATCCTCCGAGGTATCATCCGTCCCGCTTAACGACGATAAAAACTCTATTTCATCGGAAGGGGACGCAATCAAATCGTCAGCCTCACCATTTTTTGCCTCATCACTATGAGCCTCTTCACCTGCAACATCCCCTTGATCGGTGAGCCCGCCGGTCGAACCCTCGGACAATCCCCCACCTGCGGCATACTCGACATCGAACAGATCCTCCGATTCGACAATTGAAACCATCTCATCGGATGACTCCACAGCCCCTTCTTCACTCTCCTCCATCATCAAGTCTTCTTGAGACTCTATCGTCGTAATCGACTGTGACACCTCGGGGGTTTGCGAATCTTCGACGCCGAACAGCTCGTCTGTTTGAGTCGCCGAAATCTCACCATGGGGTTGCCACTCAGTGACGGCCGCATCTTCCCTGAGGGTATCAGCCTCATCGCTCGTCAGGGAGGTCGTCGGCTGCCTCACCCTTGAAGGCTTTTTATCCGCCCGAGTATCTTGGGGACTATCCTCCACTCGGAGCGAGTTGCCGCACATTCGACAACGGCTTGAAACCGATGGGACCAAACTTCTGCACGATGGGCATCGAATAAACGTGAGATCATTGCTTCCACTCATGGCAAAAAGTCCCCTCCCTCCCGATATTCCATAGTTATATCTGCCTCGGGATCGGCCGATATCCCTTAGTTTCCTGCCAACTTCTCCCGATCCTCAGCGACCTGAGGAGATCCTTCCCATAAACAATCGCAATCGATCAACTATCTTGGTTTGCCCATCTACACGACCGGACCCCGATGGAGGCCTCTCAGGCTCCTCGCCATCTTCCGAACGACGACGAGACCGAATTACTACATTTTCCCCGTCCTCCGCATCCAGACTACCCGCTGATTCCTCGCTTTTATCAGATAGAGACTTTGGCCCACGTGGTCCTGACTTTTTGGTGGGAAGAGTTGATTCTCTCAATCCAAAAACTTGGAATTCCTCGCGCTCATTAAAACAAAGGGCAACGGTTACTCCGCCACCAAAATCGAATACTACGAGCTCGGGGGGGAATATCACCGATTCTTCAGCTTGCAGAATCCCATCACCAAACCCCAATCCGTTTGGACTTCGCACCGTTACCCGAACTCTACCATCCGGTTCAAGCTGGGCTACCGCATGCTTACGGGATACGTGAGGGGCCCCAATCCACAATTCTGAACTAGGATCTCGACCAAGATGAAGTGGCACATCCGGGACAAGAGCAATACGAGCTGGCCGCACCACATCCGAGTTCGACAATAGTACCGGATAGGATGGAGCGCACTCGTTACCTGACGATTGCCACGACGCGGCATTCACGATCTGATCACCGGATACAACTCCAGCGACCGTGAGGTCCATGCCTAAAGTGATTTGTTCCCCCTCCCCCAAATTCACGCGACCAGCAATCCGAGATCCATTTTTAAACGTTCCATTCGTAGAGCCGAGATCCTCGACCCAAAATTTCCCATTCTCGAACCCAAATTGAGCATGACGTGATGATATGTAAGAAGAATCAACTCTCAAGGAGCATTCCCGACTTCGTCCTACAAGAACTGGCAGCTCAGGAGCAAACGAAAAAACTATCGTAGATTCTCCTCTCAAAACGAGAGCGGGAAATAATGGATGCGCGGCTGACGTCGCCTCTCGGAGCACTCTCACTGCCGCTCTGTCTGCGGGCTCACCTGACCGAACGGTAAGATCCATGTCAAGTGCCACAATCCGAAGTGTCACCGCGCCGAGTGCCAAAACGGCTTCGTCCTCATGATCCACGAATGCAAGGGGATCCTCATCTATCACCTCACGATCATCCCTCAAGCGAGCCGTCCTGAATCGTCGTCCTAGTTGTCTCATAAGGATAAGCTGCTCAGAAAGCGCAGCATCCTCTATGACGACATGAGCCGCTTCGTCCGGTCCAATCACGACTAGGGGACGACGGACAAGAATTGTTTCTCGTCCGCCATCCCTATCATTAAAATCAATTTCAATCGCAAACATGAAGACCTATTACGGACGCCAGTTACCACTCCCCTCTTTACCTTTCTGAACTCTCCCAGTATGAAAAATGACGGCCTCGCGAGGAGAAAGGTCGCCGAAAAAAAACAAAGGGCACACCTCCCCTATCAGCTCTGTTCTTGAAATGAGACACTGGAAAGAAATGACAGTTTAGGTCACGGCAACGAAAGCCCATATTTGAAACATTTCCCCTCTTGAGAAGATGCCCTTTCCAACCGCGACGCTTCACGGCAAGGGGGAAATTTCTGGCTTGATATCCCCGACCTTCGACTCACATCCGCCGTGAGGAACGCTTCCCCCTCTTACATCGACAGGAACGAAGTTCTGAAGAAATATCTGCGCAAAAGCTTGTAAGTATCCTTCTCGCTTTGATTACGAGCCAAAAGCCCTAATTGAAAGGCCTGACTAGCCACATCGCGGCAGCTCCCGTTCAAACTATTTAGGCGCATCACCTTCCTCAACTCCATCAACACGCAACACACCCGCCCTGCAAGCAGAATAACACCGACTCAAAACCACTTCCACCTTTTGACATATCCAAGGGTGCGTTAAAATAAGAGGCACCCACCCCATCGTTTAGAACAAAAAGTAACCGCGATTAAACACTAAATAATCGAGCCATGATAGAACGCCATTCATACGATGGGACTCGAATGAGGCTCTCTTCATCTGAGCCATTGTTACTTTCAAACAGGCTGCAACAAGCCCTAAAGGTGATTTAGCCATGAGCATTTCCAAGCGCATTCTCATCATTGACGATGACCTGACCGCTCTCGACATTGTCCAGATGCTCTTTGAGGACGCAGGTTTTGAGGTGGATCGTTGCACCAGTGGTACTTCAGCTCTCTCCTACATTGATGCTCAGGCATCCGACGTGATTTTGGTGGATTTAATGATGCCACACATGAACGGCCAAGAGCTTGTTGCACTTATCCGAGAGCGAGGTTGGACAGGACCGATCGTGGCCTTTACGGCAGTCGACGATCCGATTATCCACGCAGAGGCGATCGCCGCCGGATGCACCATCGTTCTGACCAAGCCGTGCAAGGCGTCCGAGCTTGTCGACCGGGTCAAGCGATTACTTTAGGCGCATTGTTGTCGCTAGCCCTATAATCTCAAAGGCGAAAATAAAACACGGATTAATCTTATCCAACGAGAGGCTCAGGGCTTTGCGTTTCCATCAATGGATCATACAATCGGGAGACAAGGTCTTGGTGACGATGATGTTGGCCTACCTGGTGGGATGGGTGAGGTGGCTCTCGGAGGGTTTTCTCCCGGTCATTCGGGCGACTGCGAGACATTAGTGGCAAGGTTGGCTTGCCCGATGTTGAATGGCCCTCAACCCCGAAAATCATCA
>OMIW01000023.1 GCA_900299205.1 Pseudomonadota bacterium | reverse complement strand
CCCACACCCCCCCGAGATGAAAACCTCCGAGCGAACCAGATTGATATGCAAAAAAACTGTTTCCCGCCGCGAACCACGCAGCTCCGCATGATGAAAGGTCAGAAAAATATTTTCTGGGACGAGAGACGAAATCCTGCTGCAGAGAGCTGTGCTGAGTCATAAACTGGGACTTAAAAGGTCAATATATCGGGAAAATATTGGGACATCCGTCAAAACGGGGCCCCAACTACACCCCCCCTATTCTAACCCATCGTGATTAGCTCTCCTACGCATCACCATGCTTTTCATTTCGGTCGAGAATGTAAACCGTTCTCAATCGATCTCCTAACACTCCAGGTACAAGCACTTTTTTCGTCTCCAGCACCCGCCAAACAGATAAAAGGTGCTTGCGATCTAGGTCAAAAATCCTTCTTTTGAGGGTTTTTTACCCCCGTAGCCGCAACGCCACCCCCACTAATCCCATCATCACCGGCACCTCGACCAGTGGCCCTATCACTGCCGCGAATGCGGCTCCCGAGTTAATCCCGAACACGGCTATCGCCACTGCTATCGCCAATTCAAAGTTATTACTCGATGCCGTAAACGAAACGGTGCAACAACGCTGGTATTCGATACCAAGACGCCTCGTTAAGAAAAATGTGCCCATGAACATCACGACGAAGAAGACGACAAGCGGAATCGCAATCATTACAACATCTGATGGAATCGAGAGAATCAACCGCCCCTTCATGCTAAACATCACAACAATCGTAAAGAGAAGCGCCACGAGAGTCAGAAGACCAAGTCGCGGGAGAAACTGCTCACGATACCACTCCTCTGAGAACAATCGCAGCATCACTGTGCGGGTTAGATATCCCGCAACACAGGGAATTCCCAGATACACAGCGACGCTCTGCGCTATCTCCACCATGGAGACGGGTACAATGACGGAGGAAAGTCCAAAGAAACTGGGAAAAACGGTTAGAAATAGGTAGGCGTACACACCGAAAAAAAGCACCTGAAAAATGGCGTTAAACGCTACCAGACCTGCTGCATACTCGGCCGAACCTTTGGCAATATCGTTCCACACAATCACCATCGCAATACACGGGGCGATACCAACCAGGATAAGACCCGCCATGTACTCAGGATTGTGGGGAACGAAGGTAACGGCAAGAAGAAACATTACCGTCGGAGCGACGAGCCAATTGAGCACAAAGGCAATACCAAAGACCTGCCTATCGCGAAACACTCGTGGCAGCTCCTCGTACCGAACCTTTGCAAACGGCGGATACATCATCACTATCAACCCGATCGCTATCGGGATATTCGTGGTGCCCACCTGAAAGCTTTCAATTATCCGCTCAACGACGGGAAAGAGATATCCCATGCCTATACCGAGCATCATCGCGGCAAGTATCCACACCGTCAGGTACCGCTCGATAAAGGGAAGTGTGTGCGATCGTTCCATCATATATCCTCCAGCTCAGCGATAGCACGACGCATCCGCGCCGGACCGAATGATTCAAGTGGCAATCCCGCGAGCGCCTCGACCCGTTGCTTCAAGCCAACAAACACATCACTAAATGCTCGCCGCCTCTCCTCATCTCCCCCAGCCACTCGCGACGGATCAGGAAATCCCCAGTGACCGACCACGGGCTGTCCAACCCACACCGGGCACACCTCCCCAGCCGCTCCGTCGCACACCGTGATTACGATATCCATCGCAGGAGCATCCTGATCGGCAAAGACATCCCAACTTTTTGATCGCAATCGTTCAGTCGGAAATCCCTCTCTTAACGCTATTTCGTGAGCAAACGGATGCACGACACCACTCGGAGATGCCCCCGCCGAATATCCCACGAACCTTCCCCCACTCGCAGTACTCGCGGCTATTTCACCCAAGATTGAGCGCGCAGAATTATGCGTACACAAGAACAAGAGAGAAAACGGGTTGATTGCTTCTTTCATGATTCCCTCGCGCGACTCCTCCGCTTTTGGGGTGAATGTGCATCACCCCCATCCCCACACCCTTTTCCGCCACAACAGTTCTGCAATAAAAATCCCATCACACCTTCAATCGTTTCCGGGCGGGGACGATAGATGAGGTTCCGCCCTTCACGCCGAACTGAGACCAAGTCAGCGGCTGAGAGCTCTTTGAGATGGAACGAAAGCGTAGCCCCCGGAATACCCAACGCCTCGCTTATCTCAAGAGGCCGAATACCCGTCGCTCCATGCTCAACGATAAGCCGAAATACACCAAGCCGATTGACCTGTCCGAGAGCAAGAAGAGCCTGAATGACCTGATTTATTTCCATACTTCCATAAGTATCAAATTATAATTCCGAAGAAAAGACGGAAGGCGCGAGGAATCGTCAAATTGCAGCTAATTTTATCGAGGATTAGTCGAACCCCGCTCACTATTACACCCTGGCTTTAACCGGACCATTTGCCGAATTGAGTAGACAGAGAGTCTCTGATAGACTTGTTGGGTTAGGATTTTTATCATGGGTCAGGGCTTCGAACACATCCTCGAAGAGATCTCGGAAGGCCTTCGTCAGCTCCCTCGGATCGAGCCACCTTTTGGTCGCGATGAAATCGGGAGTTGGACTAAGCAAGTCTCAGCTCACCTCGCCGACCTCATCGGGAGGGTTGATCACTGCCAAAAACCAAAAATTTGGGAGTGGTGGAGAGACAAGGAGGAGGTTGAGCACTTCATCCTAGAGCTGGGGCTTGCGCTTAAGCATCTGGATGACCGCTTTCCCCGCCAAGCCCTCACCTTCGTGGTGGGTTCCGGCCTCGGGCACTCTCTGAAAGAGAGGATAGTTCATGAGCTGGTGGAT
>OMIW01000022.1 GCA_900299205.1 Pseudomonadota bacterium | reverse complement strand
AGGTTCGATGAGATTTCCTGAAATTTGCCCTCTGGCGGCACTTTTCGGGGTAAGTCAGTGCGGAACCATTTAGCGAACCCGGGCCACGAGTGAATCGGGATTAAACACGGAGCGATAATCTGCCGATAAGATGACAAGCGAGGGGTGCAAAATGACGAGCGCATAGCCAAAAAGAAATATTCTTCAGTCATTTTAATGAGATGGAGAGCACGATGACGTTTGAAGATGATAAGCGACCACAGGTCGGTACAGGATTTTTCTCCGGGAACCTTGGCCAGCAAAATGGTAACGGGAAAAAAAATGCTTCAACCCAGCAGCAACTCGAAGTTGCTCTCGCCGTTCTCCTGGTTGAGCTCGCTTCAAGCGATGAGGGCTTCGCACAAAAGGAATACATGGTGATTACGATGGCACTTCATCGGGTTTTCGGCACTCCTCGAGACCGTGCCCAACGTCAGATAAATGAAGCAGTCACAATCCTAAAAAACTTGCGAAGTACATCTGAGTACGCTCTTCGACTGAGAGAACAATTGAATTCAGACGAGCTGAAACTCGTTGCAAGATGCATTGACGACGTCATGGATGCTGACGGCGTTCAAGATGGATTCGAGTTATATCATCGGCGGCGATTCCGCGAGCTTTTAGGAATCCAGCCCGACGAACTTGATAAAGGAGGGGCTAAGGATGATGAGGGGGATTTGTTTTAGCAGGGGGCTAAATTCTGTCACAAAACGGTTGGGGCTGAGTCCTCACACACACTAAAGCCAATCAGCTCAGTCGTAGCGTTGTACGGCCAGGGCAATCTGTGCTGACAGAAATGTGTTCATGGATACCCCAGAAGCTGCGAGCTGCTGAGGGATGAACGAGGCGCGCGTTAGTCCGGGAAGAGTATTGGTCTCGAGGAAATAGGTGCCTTTTGGCCCCATGATCACATCGGTGCGACTGTATCCGAGGCACCCCAAAGAGGTATGAGCTGTCAGACCTAATTGATGCAGGACGGCCCGCTCGTGCTCGGTAACGGTAGCTGGCGTGATCTCCCTAGTGCCACGACCAAGATATTTACCATCATAGTCAAACGCTCCCCCAGGGTCGGTAATCACCACCTCTGAGAGGGGTAAAGGCTGCGCTCCTGACCCGATATCTACCACGCCCACAGTGAATTCACGACCAAAGAGCCGCTCCTCAACCAGGTATTCACGGCCCAAAATTTCAACGGACTTCCACCAGGAATCAAGTTCCTCTGATGAGCTAAGAAACACAAGTCCTACGCTTGAGCCATCGCGGAGTGGCTTAGCAACAATCTGCTGATGCACCCGGTGAAATGATTTTAATTCTTCATAATCATTCTTATTGCCCACCGTTACATTCAACGCTGCGGCGACATTTATTCCGACTTTAGCGACCATTTTTCTCGCTAACCCTTTATCGAAGGCAACTGCACTTGCCTCTGAGCCCGACCCCGTAAAAGCGAGTCCACGAGACTCTAATTTTCGCTGAAGACCGCCGTCCTCGCCCTCTCCGCCGTGGAGAGAGAGGAAAAATATCGCTTTTCGACGGATTCCCTCATCAAGCGCCTCATCAAGAGAGGCCCATTCAGACTTACGGACCTCTGGAAAAAATTCTACCTTGAAGGGATTGCGATGAGCTATGAGCTCATCATGACTCACCTCTAATACACGCCCTTCGTTCGTCCAAAACCAAAGTGTTGCAGCCGATATTTCCGCAGCGACATGTTGCGCACTCGCAGTCGCAACGAGACGCTCATTACTTGCACCACCAAATAGAACTACGATCTGATTCGGAGTAGGGGTCATAACGAGCTTGCTCAATCTTAAACTTAAACTCAGCGACCCCTTTTTCGTTCCGAACTTTCGTCAGTCCTCTACAAAACCGACCTCATTCAGCCGTAAACGAGCAAGGAGATACTAGCGAGAAACTATCTGGCATAATTTTAACCGTCGCCGACCTCACGGTATATCGATATCGCCCCATGAGTCAAAGCCTGAGATCGTCAGGGGAGCTCAAACCACCCCCCCTCAAATCGAGCTGATCTTGATTTTCTTAAGGGCCATTAAGGAATAAGAGAATTATCTCGTAAAGTCTGATTTCAGCTCATCACACCTCATCGTAGAGCATTAATTCCAAACTCCTCCACGATGAGGCTGCGAAATAATCGGTTTTGGACGATGGCACCCTCACCTTGATCCCACTTATTTCGCAGCCTCTTAGATCGTTACTCTTCTAAAACTAAGGCATCGCTCCCACTTCCCGCACCAGCGCGACAAACTCAGCCCGACGCCCGTCAGAATCGCTTCCTCGCGCCCCCTGCGCGAGTTCAGCTATCTCAGCATACGTTGCATTCACCGCCACGCCGCGGAGCTTTTCTGCGAAGGCCGCAACTGCTGTCGCAAATCGCAGGCTCTCCGAAGATTCTGCAAACGAGCTCCGCACCTCTTCGGTCATCATCGGAAAGGAGAGCTGCTCTACTTCTTTTGACGTCGTATCCTGGAACCGAATCCGCACAAATCCCAATTCTTCCGGACGAGGGCCCGGCGTCGGGCTCGGCGCAGGGGTAGGCCCATAGCGAGTTTCAACCGCACCTCCTTGCACGATCTGTTCTCCCGCAAGAACAACCTCATAGAGCGCCGTTACGCTCTGGCCCGCGCCCACCTCACCGGCATCAACCGAGTTATCGGTAAACTCATGCGCGGCGAGAGCGCGATTATCGTAACCGATAAGACGGTACTGCGAGACCGCAGCAGGATTAAATTCAACCTGAATCTTAGCGTCTTTTGCTACTGTCTCTATCGTGCCGACCAGGTCGTGATCAAACACCTTCCGCGCTTCATCAAAGGTATCGAGATAAAAGTAGTTTCCATCACCTTTATCCGCGAGCTGCTCCATTAACTGCTCTTTGTAATTGGCCTCGCCAACGCCAATCGTGGTGAGCGAAATATTCTTCGCTCGTTGCCGCTGAATCTCGCTAATAAGCTCCTCTTGATTAGTGATACCCACATTAAAGTCGCCATCAGTCGCCAAGATGACCCGGTTCACCCCGTT
>OMIW01000021.1 GCA_900299205.1 Pseudomonadota bacterium | reverse complement strand
CTTCAGCTTGTTGCTGCTGTGTTCGTTTTTGGTGGACAGGTTCAGGCAACCTATCGAGGAGGAGCGTATGCGGTCCCGTTCTGGCGGCTGGGGCATGTTAATCTCGTCAGCGCGATTGTCATGCTGACTATTCCTCTTTTTGGGTCCAATTCGGGGCTGGTCGGCTCGGCCCTGCTCCCGGGGGTCACTCTTCTTTTGTGGGCTACTGGAGAGTACCAGATTGGCTGGGTAAAGGATCGCGAGGAAAGCCTTCTGGCTACCGATCCTGTCGGGAGAGCTGCTTCAGAGAAGAGAATTGCTGCCGGGTATCGACGGTCTATTCTCCTCTACGGTGTCGCCGATTTTGCGGCAGTTGTGTCGACCGCGATTTCTATCGGAACAGTGCTCCCGGCGGTAGGAGCGGGGGGTGCGGGGGTGCTTTTTGTCGCGGCAATGTATCGCTCCCTCGTGGGGCATGATGAAGAGAAGAGCGCGGCCGAGGCAGCGCGAATTCCGTTTCTTCTTTACGCTGCGGGCTACTGCATACAGGCTGCTGCCTCGATTGTTGAGCCTCTCTCAGTAGTCTGTAACCTTTGCTGGGCCAAGGCTTATCACAGTCTTACTGTGGTAGTGCCCCGAGAGAGCGCAGACGAGTACGCGGCTCGCAAAAGCAGCAGAGAGTGACTGGTCGATCAGGCACCCTGCTGGCGCACCAAATAATCACGGATACCTGCAAAAGTATTTGCGATGAATATTTCCTCTCGTTGGCGGATCGTTTCAGGTAGTTCGTTCCACGCTTCAAAGAGTGGATCGGTTGCGGTAAGATGGGCGATGAGCTCCTGGTCTGAGGCCTCTCGATTGTCGCCAATAGCTGCGATCCAATGGGTTATCTGGTCGAAACTCTCGGTGCAGAGGTTTTGAGTAAAGGGAAGAGAACCGAAGTGTCCAAAACAGGCGGTGTGGGCTGCGGTCTCTGCGAGCCGGGTGATTGATGCGGCATAGGGAGTTGGTTCAAAGCGTGGTGGCGTTGCGGGTCGGCGGTAAGTGGGCGAGACGGGCGCGCAGATGACGCCAAGTGCTTCGCCGCAGAAGAGGAACCCATCAACGAGGTAGGCGGTATGATCGGGCGAGTGCCCAGGGGTGGCAATACTTCCCCAAGAGCTCTCCTCGGCGGCTATGATGCGCTCGGCAGGGACGGGGGACAATCCACCGTAGTGGTCCATAAGGGTGCCCAGGACGGTCCGTGATGCCGTCGTTAGCTGGGTTGGATCAACGAGATGACGAATTGAGCGGGCCGGGCAGACAATTGGAGTCTCGGGGAAAGCTTCGGCGAGAAGGCCTACACCACCAGCGTGATCGACGTGGATGTGGGTGAGGAGTATGGCAGTAAGCGTTGATACCTTGCGGTAATCGAGATACTCGAGAACCACAGGTATCGTCGCCGCGGGCCCCGGATCGACCAGAAAAAAACCACTTTCAACCCGTCCGCACCAGCACCCGATAAAGTCGGCAAATCCAGCGAGTGTGGGGATTGCGAGATCTATCTGTTCGGGTGCTGAAATGATGCGGTGCATGGGGCAGCCAAGATTTAGTTGATTAACGCGCCGCGAGTAGCTCTCGTAGTACGTACGGTAAAATACCGCCGTTGCGATAGTATTCCACTTCAATCGGTGTATCGATCCGCAGCAGCACCTTGGTCTCGACCTTCGAGCCATTAGCGCGAGCAATCGAGAGGGAGAGCTCTTTACGGGGCACCAGCGCAGAGCCGGTAATCCCGGTCAGGGCAATCGTCTCATTACCCGTGATGCCCAGCGATTCTGCGCTTTCGCCGTTAACAAACTGACAGGGGAGAACGCCCATTCCGATGAGATTGCTCCGGTGAATCCGCTCAAAGCTCTGCGCGATAACCGCCTTTACCCCGAGAAGGCGAGTTCCTTTCGCTGCCCAGTCGCGAGAGCTTCCGGTGCCGTATTCGTTCCCCGCGAAAACAACCAGCGGCGTGCCTTCGCTCTGGTATTTCAGCGATGCATCGTAAATGCTGAGCTCCTCATTCGATGGTTGATGACGCGTCACGGGTCCCTCAGAACCAGGAACGATCTTGTTTTTGATCCGCACGTTCGCGAAGGTACCACGAACCATCACCTCGTGGTTGCCGCGACGAGCGCCGTAGCTGTTGAAGTTTTCGCGCGAAACACCACGACCGATCAGGAATGTGCCGGCCGCCGAGGAGGGTTTTATCGAACCTGCGGGGCTGATGTGATCGGTGGTAAGTGAATCGCCGACCATGAGCAGGATACGCGCATCTTTCACGTCGGAGACGGATGCGGGAGCACCCGAAAAGTTCTCAAAGTACGGCGGCTCCTGAATGTAGGTCGAGTCGGTATTCCATGCGTAGAGCGAACCACGCGGAGCGGGCACCTCTTGCCAGAGGGGATTTTGATTTTCGAAGCCTGAATAGAGCCGTCGATATGTAGCGGGGTCCATCGCTGATTGCATCAGTGCTTCTACTTCGTCGGTGGATGGCCAGATATCACGCAGATACACCGGCGTTCCCGATGATGAAGCACCGATTGGCTCATGGGTCAGATCGGTGAGGATGGACCCAGCGATCGCGTATGCCACGACAAGCGGTGGGCTGAGGAGAAAGTTTGCTTTAATACTTTGATGGACCCGAGCTTCAAAGTTGCGGTTACCTGAGAGAACGCTCGCGGTAACGAGATCGTTCTTCTGCACAACGGATTCAACGGCGGGGTCGAGTGGACCCGAGTTGCCGATGCAGGTGGTACATCCATAACCGACCAGATTAAATCCAAGCGCATCGAGATACGGCTGTAGCCCCGTTTTCTCGAGATACTCGGTGACAACCCGAGATCCGGGAGCGAGCGATGCTTTAACAAAGTGAGCGCGCGAGAGTCCCTTTTCAACTGCCTTCTTCGCAAGGAGACCCGCTGCGAGCATTACACTCGGGTTCGACGTGTTGGTGCAAGACGTTATCGCTGCAATAAGAATATCGCCGTGGCCAAGGGTGTGCGATTGGTCGTGAGCAGAGGAATCGGCCACTTGATGCCTATCGCGGAGCTGCGCCTCTGATTTGCCAAATCCATTTTCAGAAACAGGAAGATGGAACGCCTCACGGAAACGAGCAGCAACTGCGCTGAGGTCGATGCGGTCCTGAGGGCGCTTGGGACCAGCAACGCTCGGGTTTACCGTGCTGAGATCAAGCTCGATGACGGTCGTGTAATCGCACTCGCCCGCCAGAGGAATACCGAACATCTCTTGCGCTTCATAGTAGGCGCGAACCGTCGCTACTATCTCCGGATCGCGACCTGTCGCGAGAAGGTAATCGCAGGTCCGCTCATCAACAGGGAAGAAGCCCATCGTTGCGCCGTACTCAGGGGCCATATTCGCGATCGTTGCACGGTCAGGCACCGATAGTGAGCGCGCTCCTTCACCGTGGAATTCAACGAATTTTCCAACGACTTTTGCCTTGCGGAGCATCTCGGTCACGTGGAGGACCAGGTCCGTTGCAGTCACCCCCTCGCGTAGCCGCCCTGAAATATGAACGCCCACGACATCAGGAGTAAGGATGTACACCGGTTGGCCGAGCATCGCCGCTTCAGCTTCGATGCCACCCACACCCCAACCAACGGTGCCGAGTCCATTGATCATCGTCGTGTGTGAGTCTGTACCGACGAGGGTATCAGGGTAGGCAACCGCGCCATTAGTGAGTACCCCTTGGCCGAGATATTCGAGATTGACCTGATGGCAGATCCCGATACCCGGGGGAATAACCCGGAAACTCTTGAACGATTCCATGCACCATTTAAGGAACTGATATCGCTCCTGGTTTCGGCCAAACTCCATCGAGAGGTTTTTCAGGTACGCATCGGCTTGGCTTGAGAAATCAACCTGGACCGAGTGATCGACCACGAGATCAACCGGAACAAGCGGTTCGATCATCGCTGGATCGCGGCCGAGCCGTTCAACCGCACTCCGCATCGCCGCAAGATCAACGCCGAGGGGAACCCCGGTGAGATCCTGCAATAGCACCCGAGCGACCACGAACGGGATCTCCTCTTGACGAGGCGCTTGAGGCTGCCAGCCACAAAGAGCGCGTACATGCTCCTCTGAAACCCGCTTGCCGTCACAGTTGCGGAGAAGCGATTCGAGCACTATCCGCAACGATACCGGCAACCGCCGAATAGCCCCCCAACCCTGTTGCTCAAGAAGAGGGAGAGAGTAAAGTTGCCGCGAATTGGTGGCTGAAAGAGTACCGAAAGGGCGAACGAAGGCGGTATTAGAGAACGACATAGGGAGGTTCCTCGGATGAGACAAAAAGGTGGCTGCGCCTGCACCACCAGATGCAAAAGAGCGAGTGTAAGTGTGCCACTACGTACCTATGCGTCGTCAAGACGTGGGCTTTGAGAAACGGGGTTCTTCTTTGGGAGTTGCTGTTTGCCATGGATTGTTGGGAAGAACGTGAGCCGTACTTTTAACCCCTTGAAGTTTGGATGTATTCAGGGCAGGGTGTCAGCGTGGTTACGTTGCTCGTATGAAGTCGTTAAGAGAGAGGTACGGAGATGAAGCACATTACCTTCGGTGAAAATTGGTTATTTCGTGACCGCGGGGCGTTTCGTTTGCCGTCGGTTATGAGGGGTCCCACCATCAGGGAGATTATGATTCACGGCTCTCCACCGTACGCGCACGAATGGTATGTGGCCCGCGATAGTAAGGGAGAGCTTCTCTACGAGGGAGTATTGGTTGATGAAGCCCGGGACGCTCTGCACAGTAATGAGGAATCACGCGATGTGATCGCTCGATATCCGAGTATCTTGGGCCAGCTCTTGCGACGTTATGAAATACTGGAAGAGGACAGATTTTCTGTACGCCTTCTTGCTGACGGAACACCGGTCGTAACCGATGAACGAGATCGGTCCGAGGGATGTCTTCTTTTTTGGACGGGTAGTCTTCCGTCAGTTGGTTCCGACGAAATCGCCGAAACGGGGAGGTGCCTAGGCCGTCGTCTGATGGGAGGATCTTTTACATTTCCGAGCCATCGAATGCGGGTGGCCACAGGTGATAGCCAGAAGCCATGTGCTATTCAGGTTCATCTCGCGGTGGTGCGATTACAGCCTGGGGAGTTTTTCCCGGTGATGGGAGAATCAGGGGTTGAACTGCTGATATGGGACGGAGGCGCTCTACACCGGGAGGAGGTAATGGGCCGGGATGTGCGAGTAAATTGAGATGAGGATTTAATTTTTCAGAGAGCGCATCTTACGGGATGAAATAAATCATCAATGAAATGGGTAGTGGGTGGGTGTTTGATTGTCGGTGAGTAGCTCTCGTG
>OMIW01000020.1 GCA_900299205.1 Pseudomonadota bacterium | reverse complement strand
TTGCCACACCGACCCCGCCCGAGGAATTATTGAGAGCTTCTGTGCCCACCGTCACGGCCTCTTGTCGGGAGGATTCGGCCCTCTCCCCCGCCGGTCTCAGTGGATCCGCACGAGCCCCATCCGGTCGGGTAGTGTCAATTGTCGTGACATCAAGCCCCTCCGACCCTAGCTGTTTCGTCCCCTGTTTCAGGTTTCGATTCGAAATGAGCTTCATGCGCTAATCCACCCCCCCCACGCCGAACCACATCGGCCGACCTTTTGCCCTCGGAGCACAGCAACCCCCGAGGTTTGACACCTGCCCCCTACCGACAGGCCTCGAGATGATAAGCCAAAAGGCGTCCCACGACGACACCTCGGGTAACGAATGTGTCGGCGATGCGGGGGGGGAACTTAAGGGGAAGTGAAAATGCGTATTACGGAGTATGCGGCCTTGGTTGACCCTCGATGAAAATTCTTTTATTCCGGCCAGCAAATGGATCGGCTCCCAGAGCCACCTGAACTGACTGACCATGTCGGAAACCTTTGGGCTGTTTCCAAAGCGGGAGGACCTTGCCAAGCTCCGGGACATAAATCTCAAGGCAGGTCCCTGTACCCTTTCGCCGAGGGACCTCAACGATGACCCCCTGCCACTGCCCTTGATGATCCACTACTCTCTGAATCGTCCTGTAATCCTCAATTTCGCGGCCTCGCCACTCTGATTCAACCATCAGGGAATTACCCTCCGACGACATATCAACGGAACTCTCTCCAGAGATTGTCGCCACGAGGAGCCTCTGATTCAGCAAGTGATAGTAATTCCGAAGAGGCGAGACCGCTGGAAGCAGGGAGCTCCCAAACTGTGGATGCGAATCTGGGCGATGCGACCACTGCGCTCGCCCAAAAACTCTCCCCGATCTTAGCAATACATCCCTCTCAAGCTTCTCATGTTCTGAAACATCGACAGCTGAACAAAGCTCCGCATAACGGTCGAAAGCGCCGATTTTCGATGGCGTCCGATACCAGCCGAAGGCCTCACAGTCCGCATTCTTAATAAACCTCGCCGCCTCACACCTATAAACGTGGCTCAGCGTCTCGATAAGGTCACGCGCAGCCCCCTGAGAGCTCGTTTTCGGCAACCCGCCCTCCTCAACGAGCATTTCACGGTAACGATTTGCAAATCGTTCAAGAACAGCAAGATCGCTGACCACCTCAGTTTCCGGAGATTTCCCTGATCCAGATAGGAATGCCTCTGCCGAATCAAAATCGAGGTTTTTTCCGATCTTTATCACCCCCAGCTCGAACGATGGTTCCCCGACGACCTTACCATCGCCATCAATCCACACAACCAGAGTAACCACGCGACGGTCTTCGCCCTGTTTCAAACTTAATACATCAGCGGAAAGCTCAGAGGGTAACATCCCCACATAGCGCGGCTCGTACAGCGACGAACCCCTCTTCTGAGCTTCGATATCAAGGGGGGTTCCCGCGTCAATCGCAGACGCCACATCGGTGATGTGGAGCAGTATCCGATGGGTAACCCCGTCTTTGCCAGTTACCTCCTCGACGGTAAACCCATCATCATGGTCCCCTTGCCCCTCAGCGGGATCCACCGTGTAGCTCCGACCAATCGTGCGATAATCTCGCCGGCCTGAAGCTAACGTCTCCTTGGCATCTCTCGCATCCTGAGCAATCTTCGCCGCCTGCGAAACCGCATCCTCCGAAAAATCTGTAGTCAACCCCGAGCTCAAAAACCGAAAGTTCGCTCTCGCGCCCCAATAACCGATCTCGCGCAGCACTGCGACAGGCGACGATGAATCGTCTCTGTCCCAATTCACACCCATAATCTTGCGATCATCGACAAGGTAACTCAGAAGTCGGAAAGCCGCCTGAATCTTTCGGCGTTGTTCAGTATCAATATCCTCGCTCTCGAGACATCTTCGGATAGAGGCTGTCAGTGAGGGCTTCTCGCTATGAGGCTGATTATTGTTATTTCTTCTGTCCGCGTGCCACCGTTCAGTCTCGAATGAGCATTGTTGTCCAACCCGCGCCAACCCTTCGAGCCCCTCGATGAGATCGTTGAGGATCTCGACTCCTACCCCTTTTTCGAGCCGGCCCTTGACACAATCCGGCAAAGTATCGAAAAGCTGATCGCAATAGATGGCGCGGGAATTATCCCATTCTTGCGCGTCGCCCGGCTCTTGGCCCGCTTCTATGCGGGGAAGCCGTTCCAAGCCCCCTTCCTTCTCGATCAGCCCCGCAATCGAGAGCGCGATGCGAGCTTCAACGAGAGAGGGAAGCCGCATCAGCGACTCAGGCAATGCTGATGCAATGCGTGGAAGCGACGGCACCTCTTCGACGAGTTCTTGATCAGGAATGGGTGGATGCCACAAGGGCGTTGAAGTCGCCTCAACACCCGTGAGGTCCTTGCACTGGACCCCCTCGGCAGGATTGCCTGACAACTTCCTCAGAATCGTATGGCATTCTTCATTAGTCTTCCCGAGCCCAAATCGGGTCTTTTCATCAAAAACAGCCAAACCGATAGCATCGGCGATAAATTGGTGATCGTGCGTCAGAATAACTTCCGACAGCCTCAAAAACGCGACGTTTTCTCCGTCTTTCCCCGCATCCAATCCCCCCGGTAACGGCCGCTCAACCATCACCCACAGGTCGACTACATCACTTCCCGAGATATCAACATCGGTCAGACTACCCGAGCGAACCACTCGGTTGAGATCGATCCCCTGAGAAGCTGCGTGAGTGCTGAGCCTGGTTTTCTGCTCATCCGTTAGTCCGATGCCGAGAGGCCCGAGCTTCTCCTGCAAACAATTTCCAACCTCCGCTCCTTCCCCTCGCTCCCATATCTCTGCGACAAGCCTATCGAGCCCCTCACTTAAGAGAGGGGCGACCTCGTTCCGAACACCCTCACTTAATGCTGTCACCCCTCACCTCCTCACCAGGTATCTATCGCGCACGTTATATCCACAATAATACCCGGTTCCAAACCCAAAAACAAAACCACCCCCTCTCAACCTTGAACAACTCGACCAGCTTCATTTTTTTACCTTTGCCTCGCCTCCCGGAATTGAGCACTAAAATCGCTGGCTTACCCCGACGAACGGATTGAGGTCATCAGCTTCTTCTGTCACTCCAATATTTATTCCCGCATCCAGTTGGGTATTTGCCCCCACCATCCAAGTAAGCCCTGAATCTGCGGTAATAACAGGATCTTGCTGATGCGATGTTGCAATGAAGATCTCGGCGTAACCAGAAACGGGACCAAACAGTGAGCGAGAAACACTCGCCGAATTAACCCACTGGGCATAATAAACGCCTTGTTCGGCCCCTCGAAGGATATCAAACTGCGTCATCAATCCCAGCCCCCACTCCTCGGTAATGCTGGCCGCAAATGGCAAAATCAGCCCCCCTTCGACCCCTTCATTACCCCCGGGAGCTCGGTCCCCCACCGGTAGCACCACATACGGCATCACCGCCCCTGCCGTATCACCCCCATCGTTTCCCCACACATTTGTCTTCAGCCGAACGACAAGGTCCCCTCCCCCTACCTCGCGATGCGTTTCCCGGGTTGCAACGACCCGATCCCGCTTATATCGATACGGTTGATAGATGACCTGCAGATCAGTGTCGTTCGTCAATCCCACCTTGAGATTTGGCGCGAGAAAAAAAAGAGACTCTTCTCGTATCCCTCCATCCTGATTAATGGTGTAGTTGACGATGTCGGTTTCGTGCATGAAATGGCCCGCATCGAGGGTATACGCCGATTCGGTCTTATCGGGGCGGTCGGTAGCTAAATCGCGCAACTGCTCGTCGGGGGTCGGACTGAGGAGCGAATACCTCTGCTTGGCTATCTCTCGTTCAGTCTCCGTCCTTCGCTCATCACCGAGGGCGCGCTCCCCCCCGACGAAAGCAATGAGGAAGCTGAAAATACCCATACTCCCCAGACACCTTAGCTTCACCCAACAATCTACCATCCTGGATTACCCCACTTTATTCCTAAAATTTCGGGGGGAGGTTACCCTGTGCCCCGAGCCGACACAAGGTAAGTCAAGAGCGGTTT
>OMIW01000019.1 GCA_900299205.1 Pseudomonadota bacterium | reverse complement strand
CTTCGGTAGAGGGGGGCTTCAGGGGGCTTGTGTGAGCATTGCATAAACTTGCTTCTTGGCATTTAAGCGATTTCGCAGTACACTTTGCCCCAGTTGTGGACATCAAGAGAGGACGGGGATTGTTCCTGTTTTTGGGAACGAATCCTCGGTGCTAGCGATATACTGCGAACAGCGACTCTGCGATTCGGAAACCTTTTCCGGGTAGCGATGAGCTTCACGGGTTCTTCCGCGACATCTTCGGTCAGCAGCTCCCGTCACAAATGGTGAATGTTACTTGCTCCCAGTCGGTACCGATGTGGGTTCCGCGGAAGAAGAACTGCATACCGTTTGTGATGTTGAAGTTTTTTCGAACGCCGAGTTCGGGATCGGTCTCGAACTCTCCATTTGGTTACATCTCGTTTAGCTCGGAGGCATCTATGTATCGGTCAAAGGTAGTTCTTCTTTCAGCGTTGGCTCTTCTTTCGGCATGTACGTGCCGGCCTCACAAAAAGGCTGAGGGAGACTCGGTTCCTGTTGCTGAAGCTGATGGTCCGTTGAAGGATGTCTACTTCGCGTTTGATTCTTATCAGCTCGATGCGTCTGCGAAAGGAACCCTTGAAGCGAATGCAGCGTGGTTGAAGGAAAATGCCGCAGCTAAGGTTACGGTAGAGGGTCACTGCGATGAGCGTGGCACCAATGAATACAACATGGTGCTCGGACAGAATCGTGCTCGTGCCGCTTTCAACTACCTCCGGGGGCTTGGCGTTGATGCAACCCGGATGTCGACGATTAGCTACGGGGAAGAGCAGCCCGTCGATCCCGCTCATAACGAAGCGGCCTGGACTCGGAACCGACGCGATCACTTCCGGGTGAGTCAGTAATCGGTTCAGACACCCGCAAGGAGGGAGAGAGGTTCCCTCCCTCCTTGGTTTGAAACCTCCGGGCAGCTGCGAGCGAGATACCCCTTAAAAAAGGGGAGATCCTCCAGCGGTCTTCGGAGGTTTTTTTGTACGGGCCGGTGTCAGCTCAAGGGAAGCGAAAAAGGCGGCAGTGCAAGACAGGAAAAAAGAGGGAACGGTAAGGAAACGGAAATCATGGCGCAAAGGGATAGTCGATCCGTTGGAGAGATTCGGGGAGCCGAGAGGGGAAGCTCGAGAGCAAAAGCGGGTGCGGCGATAATTATCGCAATGAGCACATTGAACGGATGTGCGGGAAGCCTCGAGGGGGAGTTTGCTCGGCTCCGAGCATCGCTCAACGATATGCGCTCGCTTCAAGCAGAGCAGGGAGCGCAGCTCGCCCAGCTGCACGCGGATGTGAGAGCATTACAGGGGAAACAGGAGGAGCTAGAATTCGTTAATACGCGACATATTGGGGGAGAGGTCGCCTCCCTGAAGGGGGAGCTTTCGTCGCTCAAGGGGCGAGTTCCTCCTCCCGTGGGGGTTCCCGCGCGAGCACTTGAGCAAGATGAAGGGGAGGCCCGGGTTCTTCCCTCAGCGGTAGGAAGTCGGCTTATTGAGGGGTTGCGTCTCGTGCGCGAAGGGAAATTTCTCGAAGCGGTCCCCGTGCTCAAGGCGGCCCTTGATGCCTCGGGGGGTGATAATTCAGGAGGAGACAACGCTGCGGGAAGTGGTGCGGAAGGTGGTAATGGTGCGGCGCTCTCGTTCTTCTGGCTTGGAGTTGCGTACGACGGAGTTCGTGATGACCGTAATGCGCTCTTTGCTTACAATCAGGTTGTGACTCGATTTGCGACAAGCGTCCGAGCTCCGAGTGCCCTTCTTCGACAAGCTCATGTATTCGAGCGTCTCGGTGACACCGATGCCGCGGAGGCAGCGCGCTCAAAATTAAGGAAAGATTTTCCTCGGGCTCCTGAAGCGCGCGCCGCCAAGGGTCGATCTCAGGATTAATCTATATCTTCCTCTCGACAGGGTAGTGTGCTGTGGTGCCAGAGCTGATGCCGGTAGTTTTGCGGGGTGGCGTCACCGGACGCTTCGCCCTTCCTGCGAATCGTGGGGAGGGAAGTTGTTGTACGATCGGAAATTTCGATGGGGTCCATCTCGGCCACCGACACCTTCTAAGCGCAGTTCGATCAGCATCCGATCGTCTTGGGCTTCCGAACCGAATTGTTATCACCTTTCATCCGCACCCCCTTGTGGTGCTTGGTCGGCTTAATCACGTTCGGATGTTGACCACTTTTCGACAGCGGTGCGTCCTTTTTGCCACATTGGGAATCACCGCCGTGAGGCTGGTGCGCTTTTCCCGACGCGTCGCTGTCCTGAGCGCTGAGGAATTTTTCCGTGCGGTGATTATTGAAGAGCTCGCGTGCCGACATCTTGTTCTTGGTCCAGACACCGCACTGGGTCGTGGTCGCGAGGGGACACTCGATAAGCTCCAGGAGATCGCAGCGAGGCACGGGTGCACCACCGAGGTGATCACATGTATCGAAGCTCCTGCAAGTTCGCACAGAGAGGGTAAAGTCAGTTCACGCCGGATCCGTGACGAGATCGCCGAGGGTCAGGTTGCTGATGCTGCTGTGCTGTTGGGGCGACCCTTCAGTGTTCAGGGGCGGGTTATGCACGGTGACAAACGGGGTCGCTTGATAGGGTTTCCTACCATCAATATCAGCCTTGCCGGGCGGGTTATCCCACGGCTCGGAGTGTATGCTTGTCTGGTGACGCTTAACGGAAGCGTCTATGCCGCAGCTGCAAATGTCGGGGTCCGTCCCACCTTTGGTGGAAATGCACCAGTCCTTGAGGCTCACCTCCTCGGTGTTGAGGGGCTCGATCTCTATGGAAAGCGGGCTGAGGTGCATTTTCTCGAATATGTGCGGGATGAAAAAACCTTCTCGGGTATTGATGCCCTCAAAGAGCAGATAGCGCTCGATTGCCGCGTTGCTGGAGAAATATGTCGTGCGGCATTGACGAACGCGGCTACCATGCTCAGGGTCGGTATCGACTAAAGTTCTTAAAAAATGCCCGCCCCAATGAAAGAGGTCCCCGTCACTGAAGAACTTTTCACAGCAGTCGCCGATATGGAGTCAGCCACCTCTTCGGGAGGTGTTCGGCTCGATAAGGTGCTTGCGCGGTGGAGCGTTGAACACGAACCAGGGATCTCCCGGTCGCATATCGCACACCGGATCCGCTCGGGCGAAGTATCCGTGAATGGCGTTGTGGTGACAAAACCGGGAGAGTGGGTGCGCGTCGGAGATACAATCTCCCTCATGACGAATGCCACGACCAATCAATCGCTCTCCCCGTACAATTATCCTCTCACGATAGTTTATGAGGACGAAACCCTTATCGTGATCGACAAGCCCGCTGGTCTCACGGTCCACCCGGGGGCGGGAAATCGAGATGAAACGATGCTGAATGCGCTGATCCATCGGCATGCGGGATTGGATCATAGGGGAGGGCCAACTATCGATCGGGGGGGGATCGTTCACCGTCTTGATAAAGATACCTCGGGGCTTCTTGTTGTTGCGCGAACCCCAGCGGCGCATGCCCATCTCGCACAGCAGTTCGCCAGCCGAACCGTGCAGCGACGCTATCGCGCGCTTGCGCTCGCGACTCCACGCGCAAAGAATATTTTTTTCAATACATCCGAGGGAACAATAGATGCACCAATCGGGCGGCATCCTACCTATCGGACGAGGATGGGGGTCACTGCTGAGGGTCGTCCTGCGGTGACGCACTATCAGATCATGGAGCGGTTCAGTTGGGCAATGATGCTCGAGCTTCGGCTTCAAACAGGGAGGACACACCAAATTCGGGTCCATTGCGCCCATCGTGGTGCGCCCCTGATCGGGGATCCCGTGTATGGTTCCGATCAGATACTACCTCCACCACTCGCTCGCGTCGCTCATCGCTTTGGTCGCCAAGCACTCCACGCCGCAACGCTGGGATTTGTGCACCCAAGCACCGGGCAAGAACTCTCCTTTACCTCTCGATTGCCCGCAGATATGGTGAAGCTGATCGAGGCATTTCGATAGGTCGGTTCGGAAATGCGCGGCTTCCGGAGAAGCGTCTTTCATGACGACACCATTCTTACCTTAAGGTACCTCCATGACGTGGCGAACAGAAACATCCCCCTTTTCGTGGTGTTTATGGGAACCATGGGCTCGCGTCCCCGGGAGCGTTGCGGCGATTCCCCACGCAATGGTCGGTAAGCCACTCGATTTTCAGCGATCATCCCGTGATGCCTCGATTGCCGCCGTAGTCGACAGCGGTGTTATGTCGATACCAGAACCGGTCAGATGGCTCCGCCAGACCCACAGCACCATTCTTCGGGGTATCGCCCTCTCAGAGGACGAATTACGCACCATCGGCATAGTGCCGTATGAGCCGGAGGCCGAGGGAGATGGCTTTGTATTCCGCCGTGCCCGAGCTCCTGGTTCAGTCGCAATCACCACGGCGGATTGTTTAGCAGTGATTATCCGAGCAGGAGAGTGGGGAGCGCTTGTTCATGCCGGGTGGCGCGGATTGGCAGCGGGGATAGTAACGCGGGCTGCCGAGGCGGTCGCTCGGCTGGCTGCGGGGGAGGCTAAGTCAGCGGTGGGTGCGTCAGTCAGTGTTGAGTTAGAAGTCCTCGTGATGCCTCATGCAGCGGAGGACAACTGGGGAAACCAGTACGAGGTCGGAGCCGAGGTTGTACAGGCGTTTGATGAGGCGGTTCTCCGGGGGGAGTGGAGCGGAGCTGGTGGGGCAGGAGAGGAGAGAAAGTTTCGGCTCGCAATGGCAGCCACCGCTCGGGCGATGATCGAGAAAGAAGGGTTTAAGATAGCGCAGTGGCAGGTCGCGCCGGGGAATACGCTCGGGCGGGGTGCAGGGGAGTGTGGTGCAGGGTGGTGGCACTCCCATCGGAGAGATGGGAGTGCGGGACGGAATGGGACTGTTGTGGCGGTGGGATGAGAAGGGGAGACCTGCAGGCGACCCGAATTAGCGCCTCAGTACCGCATGATGGTAATCTCGGAGGACTATATTCTTCGGGACAGCTACATGTTTGGATTAATGAAGAGCGCTTCGAGCTTCCTCGTTCCGTAAACTTTATTGAATTCCGAAACGGTATACGTGCCCCACTGATCTTGAATGACGCCCCCCCCCAAATAAACCGCCCAATGCGAACCTTGGGCCGAGTTGGCATTCTCCCCCGCATGCCCGCTGTAGCTGACATGAACAACCGTTCCGACTTTTGCCGTCTTGAGAAGCGCCTCGAGTGCCGTAATCGACTGTCCCGAGTGATCCAGTCGCGTGAAATCAAACCGGCTGACGCCACGACGTTCGGCATCATAGAAGGCAAAATCATCGCAGGCAGCAGGTACCTCTAAGTGGGGGTTCGAACTTTTTGACCTGCCTCGAGCCACTCGGGCGGTGTCTAAAGCAGAGGCGAATCCCTCCTGCGCAAGTCTCTGTATTTCCTCTTCGGTTAGTTCTCTGTCCAAGGAGACAGGCTTATCTTCCACGATAATCGACTTTTCCCAATCGCCGAGAACGTCGGTTTTACCGTACAACCCGTCGAGAAACCGGGGAACATCATTTTCGAGGAAGTTCGCGTATCTCACAACGTAGCGGATGGACCTCTTGTAATCGGTCTCAAGAAGCGTCTTCATCGCCTCAAAGCCACCCGCCTCGAGATATTTAGCATTCTCCGGGTTGTCCCTGAAGTTGAGAACTCCCTGAACCCCTCCCTTCACAAATCCCGCCAGAAATATTGCTTTGACGTGTTCCGGAGTTAGAGGGGGTTGCTTCTTTGAGAGACCATCGAGCCAGTCCAGCATCTCGTTCATTTTGGCGGCGCTCACCCCACCACCAAGCCCTGCGGAAACTTGTGCTCCCTGATTTTTATCCTCTAGCTTTGAACAAAGAAGAGAGGCGACCTCGGGGCTCTGGCCGAACATCCCTGATATTCGGTCTTTGGTAGCCTTTGCGTCTCTCGCGGCTTCTTGCAATGCAGGCCGCCCCGATCCTGTTGGAAGCGTTGCTCCCGGTGGGGTGCAAGGGGAAGTCGCCAGCGACACTTCGGGTGAAACCGTACTCATAATCTCTCCAAAAGTACTTTTTTCAAAATTGCACTTCTGAAAAAGTTATGCCCCACCAGCAAAAAAAAGCAACACAAATCCGATACGAACTCCCGGTTTTACACCCCGAAAAAAGAGCCACACCTCTCCGCGGAGGTCGTCCGCGGAGAGGTGTGGCTGGCACCATCACCCAAACAGCGCCAATCCCTTCTTGAAGATTCCGCCGATACCCCCTACCTGTCCGAGCAGCCCCTTGGTGCCACCCTTAAACAACGACCCGAGTTTGCCGATGATGGCGGTTATACCTCCCGCGATTGGATTGATAAAGCTCAGGATCGTGGTGCCGATGTCGATGAGGCTTTTCCAGTCAAGTGAGGGTTTATCCGATGATTCGGTGGAGGCGGTGGGTGAGGATGTTCCCGAAGGTGGGTTGCCGGAACTAAGGGGTGTCGAAGCGCCCGCGCTTGTCGGATTCGAGCTTGCGTTCAGTTCTCCCGTCGTCTGAGACGGAGCCGCGCTGGTTGTGCCTTTCCCAAGCATACCTGCCATCGTAGTGACGATCTGTTGCACCATCTGAACTAACTGCTGAATGATCTGTGCAACCGAATGGAGGCATCCAGGGGTAGAAGACCCGGGGCCTTGACATGCGGGAGACTGCATTGGCATACAGCCTCCGGTCACCGACTTCAAGTTTTGCGGGGCAAGAACCCCCGATGGGGCCGAACTCCCCGCCAAACCTAAGCCTCCGGTAACCACCGACGGGGGGATGGGGGCGAGGTAGGCAGGGGAGGAGTTGAAAAGTGAGGAGAAATTTGAGGTAATACTGTTAAGCATACGGTAAGATTCCCTGATAGTGTCGCCCGAGGGAGGGTGACTCCCCCCAGCGAACCGGTTCATACTGGTGGCAGCTCCCCTGCGGTGGTCATCCAGCCGAGAGAGGGTGCCCAGAGAGTGAGTTCTCGGATTGAGAGCTCTGAACAGTATCGAGAATGGTTTGGGAATGTTGCGTTTTTTTTATTGGGGGGCTTATCCTTATAGCACTTTTTTTCCATCCTCTGGCATACCTCTCATAAGATTAGTCCGAGAAGAGTAAAATATTCTAACAGGACGTGAATTATGTTTTCTAACAGCATTGCCCAACTCCCTCCTGTCAGCGGTGTTCCCGCCGTGTCGTCAAACGAGCTTAGCACTCTGATAGGCGGTGGAGACCCGAGCTTACGGACGTCGGCACAGCAAAAACAGGCTCAAGAGGCAGCGTTACGAGCATTCTCACTTCGTGGCACGTTAGCAGAAAATGCGTCCAAGGCGGTTCAGTCAGGTCTTTCTAACCTTGCCTTTATCAACAGGGTGGACGCTTTGAATACTCCTAGTGGGCTGAACAGTCCAAGTCAGGCCAGTGGATCTCAAAGGACCGATTTAACCGCGGGGCAACAGGGTTCTAAGAAGAATGATTCGGCGGCCGCCACGCAAGAACCCCTCTCGACATCCATTCAAGAGGCAGATACAGTTCAAGAGGCAGATACAGTCGAACCTCGACAGGAATCTGCAGCCATTGCAGCAGTCCGCTCTGAGAGCGCTCCGAATCGCGATCAGCCAAGTCTTGTGCAGCGTGGGCTAGGCGATCTGGACCGAAAGGTTGTTGAGGGGATTCTAGGGGCGCAGAATCGGGTGCCCGGGTCAGTCCCGCCATCCATTAGTCTCCAGAGTCAACCTGAGGCGCTGGCACGGTTGAACTTGTTGCGCGCTGGTAGGTCAGCTGCTTCGGATTCGACACCTCTGGTAAACCTCGTGCAGGGAGATCCTTCCAAGCGGGGGATGGATGGGAGACCGGCGTCAAATACAGGCCTCTCGAAGACATTAGAGCCATCAGGACATCTTGAGCTGACTGAGTTGAGGGACGGTGTATCCTCCGGCCGAAGGACCGACAGCCGACAGGTTCCCGTAGGCTCAGGGGTCGCTATTAATCTTTCTGACGGAGTCCTGGCATCAGTGCCTAAGGAAAAAGTCGACAGTCTCAGCTTCGCCTAACGCATGCCCCACCCCATAGGCTCCCCAACT
>OMIW01000018.1 GCA_900299205.1 Pseudomonadota bacterium | reverse complement strand
GGGGGAGGTTACCCTGTGCCCCGAGCCTACACAAGGTAAGTCAAGAGCGGTTTCCGCCCAGTTTGTGGCCGCGCGAATTTTTACTAAATCATGTTTTTTGGGGGATAGGCATAACGAGGGAAAGAAATGTTGTTGGGAGGAATGTATGGCGCCGAATCCAGAGGTTACGCTAGTAGTAGATCCCGCCATCTTCCCCTCAGGCGACCCGACTCTGCCCCACGCGCCACAGCCCCATCAGCAGACGCAGACCCCCGAGCAACTCTTTAACAGACTCCTCCCGACCATCGTCCGCCTCAATACACCGGAGTCCCTCGGCAACGTCACGGTCACCCGGAATCAAAAGGGAGACAACCCGACTTTCACAGTGACATCTCCGACCATTCCGACCGGAATTTCTCTCGAACTTGACGGCTCAGGGGTGCCAGTGGCTAGGCCGTTCATAACCGTCAACGGAAAACAGCAACCAATACCCGCAAATGTACCTGCTCCTGGTGTGCCAAAGTTGTTGGCTGATTTGGATGTTGGTTTAACCGAGCAGTTTAGTCTCGGCCTTCCTAAAAATTAGCTCGATCTCCGCCTGCCTTACCCAAACGCCCGTCGCCGGGCGCACTCGGCGAAACAATTCTTCACGACCCCTTCGTCGAACGGTTTTGCTATCAAAGCTACCGCTCCCGCATCGCGGGCCTCCCGTAACAGTCGGGGTGACGGTTCGCATGTCATCAGCACCGTCGATAGTTTGGAAAGCAAGCCTTCGTCTCGAAGGGTGCGGATCAATCGGCATCCATCCTCGTTACCTGGATAATATTGGTCGATAAAGATGACCCCATCCTCAAATCGCCCCTCGCGAATCAGAGGAATCGCTTCGCTCGGCCCATCGACCTCTTCGACGGGTCCCATTCCGAGACCACGGGTAATGATCATCTTCAAGACCCGGCGGAACTGCGCGCTATCGTCTACGATTAAAATCGGCGTTTTCGCGGGCAGGTTGCTCGATGAGCCCGACGGTGGCGTTGATGATGACATAGCAAAATACCTCAGACGGGCGAGCATCGCCCTTTGATTAGCCTTGATGTCGCCCCATTTTGAGAGAAGCGTATCTTCCCTGTTCGACCTCGGTAAAACCCCGCTCGGCCGACATCGGGGGTGGCGCTCCATACCGATATCGTTCGATGATGGCAGGTGTCACGGTGTCGCAATCATGGGCCATTGGTGAGGACCACTGTTCCCTGATCGTTTCTCCCAGAGAAACATCCGACCCCGAGAGGAGAGCCCCCACGAGGAGGTCTTATGACTAACGATGCACTCTCGATCCGCACCCTCGCACACCGAATTCGCTCGGGAGCCTCCCACTCTAGAGATGTATTCCGCACCCATCTCGATTCTCTGGAACGATGGAACGGCGTCACCAATGCTGCCTGTTTTATCAATCGCGACGGGGGAATCCGGGCTGCTGAGGAGCTCGATGCTCGGGTTACTCGGGGTGAGAAATTAGGGGTCCTTGCGGGGGTTCCCTTCGCTGCGAAGGATCATATACGCGTTGCTGGCGCCCCCCGCTCGATGGGGACTACATTTCGCGCCATCGAACGATGCGAGCGCTCCGACCCACTCATTGCTGCCGCATTCCACCAAGATGCTCTCTGCATCGCCAGGGGCAATCAAACCGAGTACGGAAAAGCCTATTTTACCGAGAATGAACGATTCGGAAAGACGGTCCACTTCCTCGACGCCAGTCGCTCTCCCGGAGGCTCCGGCGGAGGTGACGCCGTTATCGTTGCGGTCGGTGCTGCGCTCTTTGGGCTCGGAGTTGATGCCAGTGGTTCGGTCCGGGTTCCTTCGTCGTTTTGCGGCCTCTACGGACTCGTTCCGACACACGGCCTCCTCCCTCAATCTGGCCTCGTCGAGGATACCCACTGCTTTTCGAGCACCTTTTCAGTCCCGGGGATTATGACCCGCACCCTCGAGGACCTTGAGATCACCTTCTCGGCACTCAGAACGTTTGATCGCGCCTACCCCTACGCCACCGCCTATCCGATGGGTCTGCATCCCGACCCTGTCGGCGGGGAGACCACCCGCATCGGCATCGTATCCTCCCTTCGTGATATCCCTCTCGACTCCGAGATCACCACCGCACTGACGGAAGTTTCCCGCAGATGTTCCGAACACGGCATCTCCCCCCGCGACTTTTCAAGCCCCCTCTTCGCTCACACGCTCGAACCGTTCGTCATTCTTAATGTACAGGCGGTTATCGACGCTGAGGACCTGCTGTATCAGGAGCTCGGAACTCCGCGGAACGCAACCGAGGATGGACCGCGGCTTGCAGTTCTCAGGAGGAAGGTCGCGGAGCGGTTACCTCCCCTCACTGCCGCTGGATTACTCGTCATGCTTAATAGAGTTGAACAGCTTCGACGCATGGCACACACCCTCTTCTCCGAGGTGGATCTCCTGATTGCGCCCGTCGCATCGGTTACCGCGCCTCCGCACGGAAGTGATCGATTTGTCGTAGAGGGCGGGACCGAGGTCAATAAAGGAATCGAGAGGAAAGAGATTGAATCTCAGGAGGCGTTTCTTTGGAGCGCGATGACAAATGTTCTTGGTCTCCCCTCACTCGCATTCCCCACCCACCGAGGAGCGAACGGAATGCCGGCTGGATTGCAGGTGATCGGTCCCCGCTTTTCGGAGCTGCGGATGATACGGTTGCTTCGCCAGTTAGGGTTTGAGGAGCGACTTGAGCTAGACCTGAAACCGGCTTAAAATAACCAATCGCAGAAACCGGCTTAGACTGTCCAGTCGCAGAGCTGGATGAGGCAGGGGATGATGCAGTGGATGCGGCAGTGGATGCGGCAGTGGAGGTGACAGGGAGTACCCCCTTTCATGCGCTCGCTACGACTGCGTGAGGCGCTAGCCCATAAAGGGTCCAGGTGAATCCGTGTGATGAATCGCCTCCTGTCAGGAGGATTTGCCAACCCTTCTGGGGGCATGATTGTTGACCAGTGCTGGCCAATCGCAGGGTTTCACCCTCTACTGTCTCAACGACATCGAATCCCGACCGTCGAGAATCCCACGAGAGAGGTCGGGGCCCTGCGTCATATCGCGATTCGATAACGTGGGCAACCGTTCGGCGACGAGCGCTTGCGCGGCTTCTCGGCTCACTTGCTCCTTCGTCATTTCCCATTTTTCCCCCACTCTGAACGTCATCTACGATCGCGCCACGTCGGCTTCTGATCGAGTGAACGACCTAATTTCTGCACAAGACCCTCAGCTTGGCGGACCGCCGCTGAGAAGAGCGAAGCCGACAAATGCGGCGGAGCGTGCTCGTTCACCACCTTGACTTATTAATGGCGTCGGGTCAAGTCAGCGTTCAGGCCGATCAAGATTGCACAGATTCTCAGAATCACGACGAGGTCGCTGAGGCTTGGTCCTCATTCTCAACCCCTTTAACTGGGTGGTAGGAATCTACCCGCTCTTTCAACTCCTTGCCGGGCTTAAAGAAGGGCAACCGCTTGGGCTTGACCGATATCTCCTCACCCGTCTTGGGATTTCTTCCGGTATAGCCGCCATATTCCTTGACGGAAAAGCTGCCAAAACCTCTAATTTCAATACGACCCCCATCCCGAAGCGTATCTCTCATGGCCTCGTAGATCGTTTGCATTACCTTCTCCGCAAGGGGCTGACTTATCCCCGTCCGCTCAGCTAATCGCACGATCAAGTCTGACTTGTTCATCGTAGCTCCTCCGAATTTCCGATCGAATAATTCCCATTCGGGTATTTGCCCTCACCGCTGGTGCTTAACCACGACAACAACCACCTTTCACCGAACTGTCCCTCTAGCGTACGGTTGCTTTACCACTACTGCAAGCTCCGTTTTAACAGATAACCCTCAGAATCAACCATTAAGATGAGCGCTGGCAGGCTCCCGGCGCTCCCAAATTCTTGCCCCCGCAAAACGAACCTTGTTTTGTAAAATTTCTAGCTGGTGTGAAAAACACAATGCAGCTCATCCCCCCGCAGCCCGACAAAAACGACTCCGGCTTGTTCCTCTGGTTGTTCTATCAGGAGCTCCGCCACGAGGGTCTTTACCTCTCGCTGGATAAACCGTCGAAGGGGCCGCGCCCCATATTCGGGGTCGTAACCCTCGCGAGCCATAAACGCACACGCATCAGGCGTCACCTCAAGTCGAATCCCTTGCTCGCCAAGCCGTCGCCGCAGAGATGCCACCTCGAGATCAACAATGCGCCGAAGCTGGCCCTCAGAGAGGGGAGAGAATATGATGATTTCATCGATTCGATTCAGGAACTCGGGGCGAAAACTGCTCGCGAGAACCTCCTGAACCTCTTCCGCCGTCTCCATCAGCAGCGCACCCGATGAATCAAATCCACGAAGAATGTGTCGAGATCCAAGATTCGAGGTCATGATTATCACGGTGTGCCGACAATCGACGGTAACCCCCTGAGAGTCAGTGATCCTGCCATCATCGAGAACCTGAAGAAGCACATTAAAGACATCGGGATGTGCTTTTTCCAACTCATCGAACAACACAACCGAGTGAGGGCGTCGCCGAATCGCCTCGGTGAGCTGTCCCCCTTGATCGTGTCCGATATACCCGGGAGGTGCACCGATCAGTCGACTTACTGATGCCTTCTCCATGTACTCACTCATGTCGAGCCGTACAATTGCATCCTCTGAGTCGAAAAGGGCCTCTGCGAGAGCTTTCGCAAGCTCAGTTTTGCCAACTCCGGTGGGCCCCAGAAATAAAAAACTTCCCACCGGCCGACGCGGGTCATTCACTCCCGTTCGCGCCCGCATAATCGCCGCACTCACGAGGTTCACTGCATCATCCTGACCGATGACCCGTTCATGGAGGATGTCGGAGAGGCGCCTCAGCTTATCCCGTTCACCCCGCAAAAGTTTTCGAGCAGGTATACCGGTCCACCGCGCAACCACACTCGCGACCTCATCTTCACCAACCGATTCACGCAACAACCGATTACCCGTCGAAGCCAGCCGAGCGAGCCGTCCCTCCTCGTATTCAATACGATTTTGCAAATCCGGAAGGACGCGGGTGGATAGTTCAGCAGCTCGCGATAGCTCATACCGGCGCTCAGCATCGGCAATCGAATTCTTGAGGTCCTGCATCTCCTTCCGTAACGTCTGCAGACCCGCTATCACCCGTTTTTCATCCTCCCACTGTAGACGTAATGCGGCCATCTTCTCCCGAACGGTATGAAGCTCCCTTCGAAGCTCAGGTTGCCGTTCGATGCTCCGACGATCCGTCTCCCCTCGAATCGAAGCCTCCTCAATCTCAAGCTGCCTGCTCCGACGAAAGAGGTCATCAAGCTCTTGCGGAGTTGAATCGAGCTCCGTTCGTACCGTTGCACATGCCTCATCAACGAGATCGATCGCTTTATCCGGAAGGAACCTCGTCGATAGATAGCGGGTCGAGAGACGCACCGCAGTCACCAATGCTCCGTCAGTAATCCTCACGCCGTGATGAATCTCAAGTCGCTCCTTGATCCCACGCAAAATGGCGGTTGCATCCTCCTCTGATGGTTCTTCAACGGGGATTGGTTGAAATCGCCGCTCAAGGGCCGGATCTTTTTCGATGTACTTCCGATATTCGGCGATAGTGGTCGCGCCGATGCAGTGGAGCTCGCCTCGAGCCAACATCGGCTTCAAGAGATTACCGGCATCCATTGCCCCCTCTCCCTTTCCGGCACCAACTATCGTGTGAAGCTCATCGATGAAGAGGAGAATATTTCCCTCGGCCGCCTTGAGTTCGCGGAGGAGATCCTGAAGCCGTTCCTCAAAATCTCCCCGATATCGGGTTCCTGCGACCAACTGACCAACATCAAGGGCAAAGAGCGTCTTGCCTCGTAACCCTATCGGCACATCTCCCGCCACGATTCTCTGCGCCAGCCCCTCAACAATCGCCGTTTTTCCCACCCCCGGCTCGCCGATCAATACCGGGTTGTTTTTTGTTTTCCTCGAAAGAATCCGGACTGCGCGCCGAACCTCAGCGTCTCGCCCGATTACCGGTTCAAGCTTACCTTCGCGAGCTTCACTCACCAGATCACGACCGAATCGGGCTAGATTACTCGAGGCAACCGCTCCCGCTTCATCAGTGCGGGTTGCATCTGCCCGAAAGAGACTGTCAACCAGCGCAAGAACGCGCTCCTTCGTGATCCGGTACTTTTTGAGGAGCCGTCCGGTAAAACCCGGATCACCAATCTCGATGATCCCGATCATGATGAGATCGGGGGATACATGGGGGGCCTGCCGCGTTCCAGCAAGAGCCTCAGCTTTCTCAAGTGCACCAAGGAGCCCCTTCGTTAGCAAAACCCGGGAGGGATCAGCTACGATTCCCCCAGTCGCTTTTCTCGCTCGACGTGACAATTCTCGCTCAAACTCTTGCTGCAGCAGCTGCGGTGGAGCCTCAAGGACACTCAGAATACGGGACACCATCCCCCCCTCATCCACCATGAGCGAGAGAAAAACATGATCGATATCGACCTCGGCAGAGCCAGCAGAGGCCGCTATCTGCTGAGCTCGCTGAAGGATTGTGCGGGAAGAATCTGATAGTTTAGTTGGGTCCACCGCTTTGGCCTGAACGTGAATGATAGCTTAGAAAAACTTGTTTGAGCTCGTTGAGATATCCGGAGCAATTTTACTCGTCGTCACAACGATTGCTCGTCCTTCTCTCACACTCTTACCCCTGAAGTCGATACATCGACCCAATAACGGCGTTTTCTAAAATAAAAAATCCTCGTCGGGAGGCCGCTTGTCGACGATCTGCTTTTTTAGCTCTCGATGCCGTCTCAACGGCGAACAAAGACATCAAAACCCAACGAGGGGAAATCTTGTGCACTTGAGCTGAGCTGGGTATCCTCTCGTCTCAGTGGTCACTTTGCTCAACTCACTCCTCGTAGGCTGGTCCACCATTCGCAAAAGAATGCCTGCTTCGATGCCACCATCTGTTGAAATTGTCACAATAAAAAAAGTTACCCATGACACCCCCCCCCTTCCTCCGATCGACCCTCTCCCGCTCCGGTCAAGCGCATTCCTTTTCAACGGGCCGTCGAATTATCGGCTCAAAGCTCTCATGTGCGTTACCGCTGGCTCTCGCGACTACCTTTCTGATCCCAACCGGCCTGGCCTCCACCGTCCTCGCCGAGGGAGGTCAGAACGATGCCATCGCCGCGGCCTCAACCCTCACAACAGCATTTGAACGGGTCGCCGATATTATCCAACCCTCCGTCGTTAGTATAAGCGCAACGAAGAAGCCAAAACCGGCCAACGCTCCGAACGGGCCCAAGAACCGGATGCAGCGCGGTATGCCCCAAGACCCATTCTTCGATCCCTTCCGGGAGTTCTTTGGGGAAGATTTCATGGAACGGTTTGGCAACCAAGGACAGGATCAAGCTCCACAAACGGGCCTCGGCACGGGAGTGATCATCGACAAGGCGGGCCACATCATCACCAACAATCACGTCATCGGCGAAGCTGATGAGGTTATCGTCCGAATCCACGGGGACAAAAAGGAATACAAAGCGGAGATCGTGGGCTCGGATCCCCGAAGCGATCTGGCCGTCATTAAGGTCTCGGACGTTACCAACCTCACTCCCGCTACCTTCGGAGACTCAGAAAAGCTCCGTATCGGCGAATGGGTGATCGCTGCTGGTAACCCCTTTGGCCTGCAGAATTCGATCACCGCCGGTATCGTGAGTGCAAAGGGCCGGTCTATTTCGAATTCGGGTCAGTACGAAGATTTTATCCAGACCGATGCTGCCATCAATCCCGGCAATAGTGGCGGCCCTCTGGTGAACCTCTACGGTCAGGTAATCGGGATAAATACCGCGATCTTCTCCCGAAGTGGCGGGTATATGGGGATCGGTTTCGCCATCCCGAGTAACATGGCAAAGGACGTCTCATCAAGCCTTATCACCAAAGGCAAAGTGGTCCGCGGATGGCTCGGCGTTGCGATTCAAAATCTGACCGACGAGATGGCCTCATCGTTTGACTATACCGATACCGAGGGTGCACTCATCGGTCAGGTACAACCCGGCAGCCCTGCCGCAAAATCGGGAATGCAACAGGGTGATATTGTCATCTCATTCAACGGCCAGAAGATTAAAGACGTCAATCAGCTCAGAAACCTTGTCGCTGACACCTCGCCGGGAAGCTCGGTGCCCGTGACCGTTTTCCGGAATGGCAAACAGGTAAAGCTGACGGTAGCGGTGGACGAACTCGCTCAGAAGGATACCGAGTTCGGTGCCACCGAGACGCAGGACGGGTCAGTAACGTCGAATCTCGGCATCACCATCGACAGCCTCACCCCTGAGATTGCGAACCGTATCGGCTCGAAGAAGCGGTCTGGCGTCGTGATACTCTCAGTGCAACCGGGCAGCCTCGCCGATGATGCCGGACTCATGGCCCGCGACGTCATCGTCAGTGTCGATGGTACCGAGATCGCTTCAGTAAAGGAGTTCACCGAAGCGGTGACGGACCAGACGGTGAAGTCCCCCCGAGGCGTACGGCTCGTTGTTGAGACTCGCGGGATGGAACGGTTCATCATCCTGAAGGCTCGGTAGGGGAGGAAGGACTGAGGCGGCAGGGAGCCGCTTCAGGGAATTGTCGTGAGAGAGACTGAACAGACCAGTTCAGTGTGACACCTCCCCCCCGCGCCACGCCTTCCCGCACGCTTCTCGGGGTCTCTGACACCACGGGAAAAAGGACACTACGGGAACACGGACAATACGGGAACAAGGAGCCTCTCCCAGTACTCGGAGTCTCTGACACTCCCCGTAAAGGGGGCTCTAACCCCTCACCCCCCACTCCGGCCGGGGACAGTCAATATCTCGACCCCCTCCTCGGTTACGAGCACCGTGTGCTCCCATTGCGCGGAGAGCTTGCCATCTGCGGTTCGGACCGTCCACTGATCGATGGGCGAGAGCACCGTCTGGTGAGTGCCCTGATTTATCATCGGCTCGATCGTAAAGGTCATCCCCGGTCGCATTACCTCACCGGTACCCCGACGGCCAACATGCACAACCTGTGGAGGTTCATGAAATTCCCGACCGACACCGTGGCCGGTATATTCTCGCACGATACCATAGGGAATACCGAGCTCTCGTACATAGTCCTGAATCGCCGCCCCAATATTCCCGATCCTTGCCCCGGGCTTCACCTCTTGGATCCCCCGAGCAAGCGCCTCTTTCGTGTGAGCCACCAGATCGCGTGCAGCACTTGAGCACGCATCAGCACCTCCCACGAGGTACATGCAACTCGCATCGCCGTGAAAACCGTTCTTGTACGTTGTCACGTCGATATTAATGATATCCCCCCCCTTGAGCACCACATGCGAACTCGGGATACCATGACAGATAACATCGTTGAGCGAGGTACAGCAGCTCTTCGGATATCCCCGATAGTGGAGCGTTGAGGGGGTACCACCTGCTGCGAGAATCCGCTCGTGCACAAACTTATTGAGATCTTCTGTTGTTATCCCTGGTACAACAATTTCCGCAATGTCGGCGAGAATATCCGCAGTAATCGAGCAGGACTCCCTCATCAGCCGTATCTCGTGCTCCGTCTTTATCGATATCTTAGCCGTTCCCATTCCTTGTCCTTTATTACAACGTCAATAAACAGTGCCCCCTGAAAATAGCACAACTACTGAATCAAACTGAGAAAAATGCCTTTTCCTTTAGTCCGATTTTGCAATTTTCTCGCCTCTCGTGCTCAGAAATTTGCAATTTCAAGGTATACTCCGGAAGCTGGCTGGTCCGGCGAACGCCGACAAGCGTTTGGGCGACGCCCATGAAATCACGCTCGTGGCGATTTCATGGGCTTGGACCCGTTCCGAAAAATCTGCGGAGTTTTTTTGGACCAACTAAATATCACCCACCGCGAGCGCGTACAGCCGCTCGAAGTGCTCCTTTGAAACCGGTTGCACACTCAACCGGCTGCGTGGCTTCAAAAGCTCAAGTCCAGCGAGGTCTGATCGTTCCAACAGATCGCGTCGGGCGAGCACAACATCAAATGCCCGAACAAACTCGACGCGGGGACAAAACCATCGCGGCGCATTGTAAGTCGCCTTCGGGTCAAAGTATTCACTAGCGGGATCAAACTGTGTCGGATCGGCCTCTGCCACAGATACTACCCTTGCAACACCCGCGATTCCCGCGGGGTTCGCGACTGAGTGGTAAAAAAAGAGCTCCTCTCCCACCCGCATCGCCCTCAGATAATTCCTCGCCTGATAGTTCCGCACCCCCGACCACAGGGTCGTCCCCTCTCGACGCAAGTCCTCGATACCATACACATGCGGCTCACTTTTCACCAACCACCACGCCATAGTCCCCCCATTCCGAATCCCCCCGC
>OMIW01000017.1 GCA_900299205.1 Pseudomonadota bacterium | reverse complement strand
CATCGACGAGAGGGTAGCCGCGGACTCCCATAAGATGCGAGCCCACCTGCGGTAGAGAGTGTGCTCTATCGAGGCTGTTGCGGCCGCAGTATCAATAGGGGATTGGGGAGGGAGGTCAGAGTAACCTGTGCGAGGAGTCTCTTTCGCAGCACCGCTTAAATCCCTCAAAACTTGCTCAAACAAGGCATAGATGTGTTTGTGTTCAGATGCCGCACCATCTCCGTGAAAGCAGTCCGATATCGGTGAGCTGTCTTTTAAAAGGTCGCTAAAACAGTCGACTATCGCGTCGCGAACTGCGATAACCCGAGGGCTAAGGTCAGAAGAGGGGGATGTGATTTGGTTGAGCGTTTCATCCTCACTCCCCGTTGAGTGTGAGAACGCGTCGCTGAAGTTTTTCGTGGTCAAAGGCCATTTTCGTTCCTGAAGCAGCAGAAACGCATTTTGTATATCAAATTGGGTCCACTTTGGTTCCCATTTCGGTTCGTGGGTTTGGGAGCACTCATTTACCTTTCCTATGTGCTCAATCAGAGCTGGGAGGACGAGCTCGGCCGCTTTCTGAATGAGGCGCATTTTTTCAGAAAATCGAAATCGGGAGCTGTCCGGTTCAGGCACTGTGGCCCTAGTCTGACCCAGAGGGGACTCAGAGCGATCATCAAAACGAGCCATCTGCGTTAAAAAAAAATCAATACTGTGGCAGCAACAAACAATCCGAGATTGCCTTTGAACTCATCCTTCAGGTCCGTTGACATACATGACACAGACCTCTCCAGTGTTTATGCCTACAAGGAGCTTCAGGGTGCTTTTTGAGTGAACGCAAACGTCCGCTTAATCGGCCAATCTGTGCTCGAAGGGAAAAGCTATCAAAACGCCATACAGGGGGTCACTGAGGTCGGATCAGGGCATCATCGAGCAGAAAAGGCTATCTACCTGAATTTGCTTGCGGAGAGTTTGTGAGCTAGGATGAAGAGGTTAACCTTAAGGTTATGGACGTAACTTGGGGCGTCGGTGAAGATCTGGGGTCATTGGGGGAGTTTTGGCTCTCAATTATCGCCCCCGGACGACACCACACCCGATATTTTCTCAATCTGATCGGCCCGCCGGGTCTCGGCATCCTGCCAGATTGCTGTCGGGCCGCGGACCCACTCCTTCCGCTCTTAACCCTGCGGCCACTGTTGGGAAACTGCGGTGGTATCGTACTTGCCTCGTCTCTCCGCCCTAAGGCGAGAGAGCTTTGTGTCTATGCTGAGGAGGCGGGAATAATCCGTTCCGCGCGAGACACGATGGAACGAGTTCTGTGGGTTGAAGACCCGTGGAACTATGCGGCTCTCCGGTCCAATCTCGAGCAATCAGGCTCGCAGGTGGACTTCTATCAGGGAAGCCCGGTCGTATCAAAGTTTTTCGGCGAACATGCCGTTCAAGATGAGATCACGGCACGGGTAGCATCCGAGTTTTCGGATAAGACCTGTTTCAAGGAGCTGGTCTCGGAGGTCGCGGCCCGATTGGGTATCGCGGTCAATGAGTATCCTCGGTTGCGAGTTGATTATCGCGACCCGCGGGGCATCTCTCGAGCAATGACGTTTCTGACCAGTAATGGCGCACGTCAATTGTTCGTGCAAGGGTGTGTCGGCGCCGGTGGTATGCGAAACTTCATCATCGACCTCGATGGTGGGAAAATCCTCCCCGGTAACCATGCCGTGAATGATGTCGCCGACGTCGTGTCGTTCTTTTACACTGAACGGCTCTCAGCGGAAATCGCTCCGCTTCTCCCGATTGAGGAGCGCAAGAGCTTTTCCTTCGGGGTGGTGATTGGCGAGGAGGTCATCCTTGCAGGACCCCGGTATCAGATTCTCGGAAGAGAACTTGATTACCAGGGTTTCTATGCGACCCCAACCAATCTGTCTCCCGACATGGATGGTCAGCCGGCTGCAGAGTCATTCTCTCGCGAATGGAGAGATGTTCTTGGGAAAGCCGAGACGATTGCTCGCGAGGTGGGTTACGCTCTTCGCGAGCGAGGGTACCGGGGACCTCTGTCGATCGATTTCTTCGTCTACCAGGATGAAGCTCTCGGGACGGGGTATCGCCTTGGCGTCGCGGAGGCGAACATGCGCCGCGATGGAACCTCCTTCCTCACGTCTCTCCTTCTCGGAGTGATCGGAGCAGAGGAACTCCTATCGAGCTCGGTGCAGTGCCTTGACCATTATCCGGTTGAGCACAGCACTCTTGACGCGTTGGTTTCTTTGTTTGAGGCGAGGGCTGTCCCTCTTTTCTCCCGCGCTAAGCCACGAGGGGTTGTCTTCTTGACCCCACCGATTGAGATGGGAGGAGATAGACAATCTCGCGCGATCTGCGTGGGATTTGTCGAGGGCTCTCCTGAGCGACTCAGGTCGCTGGTTCAGGATTTCAAGCAAGCGGTCGCCTGACCACTTGTTGGAAACAAACACCGGGAGGTTTCGCTTCGGCGACTTCCCGGTTTATCTTTTTTTTGTGTCACTCTTATCTTTCTTCCCTGGGCGCCCCATAAATGGCGGAGCCAGCCCTGGGTCATCGTCGTGAACTTTACAAGGACTGACAACAATGCTCACAGTTGGCTTTATTGGATGGCGTGGAATGGTTGGGTCTGTTCTTCTGCAGCGGATGCAGGAGGAGGGTGACTTTCGTGATATCGATCCGTATTTTTTTTCAACGAGTCAGGTGGGTGGTGAAGGACCCGCGGCGGTACTGGCGGCGGGGGATGCTGGCTCCCATGGCACTGTTCGAAAATCGCGCCCCCTCGGAGATGCGTATGATCTGGCAGCGCTCCGTGCGCTCGATTGCATCGTCACATGTCAAGGGGGCGACTACACCGGTGAAGTGTATCGGGCACTCCGTAATGATGGCTGGCGGGGGTTCTGGATAGACGCCGCATCAACCCTTCGAATGGAGAGCGACGCCATTTTGTTGCTTGACCCGGTTAACCGCGATCACATCGAGCGGGGCATCGCAGCGGGCATCCGTACCTTTGTCGGGGCTAACTGCACGGTCAGCCTGATGCTGATGGCGATAGGTGGGTTATTCCGTGAGGGGTTAGTCGAGTGGGTCTCGTCGATGACCTATCAGGCCGCGTCGGGGGCGGGAGCGGCCGTGATGGAAGAGGTGATGCGCCAGCACGAAGTGCTAGCAGGGATCAGTTCGCGCCACTTGTCTGAACGTGGGGGCGCACTTGCTGCGGAATCGGCAATGCGCGTTGCGGTTACCGAATCAACTTTTCCCACCACCCAGATCGGAGTTCCGCTGTCGTTCAATGTCCTTCCCTTCATCGACAAAATGGTTGAGGGGGGGCGCTCTCGAGAGGAGTGGAAGGGCCAGGTCGAGGCGAACAAAATCCTCGGGACCACGACCATCGTGCCGGTCGATGGCATCTGCGTGAGGGTAGGGGCACTCCGGAGTCACAGTCAGGGTCTCACGATAAAACTGCGCCGCCCTGTCTCCCTCGACGAAGCCACCGAACTTATAGCATCTTCAAACGAATGGGTCCGGGTCATTCCGAATGAAAAAGGGGAAACCCTGCGAGCCCTTACCCCCATGGCAGTGAGTGGGTCGCTCCAGATAGCCATTGGCCGGATCCACCATCTGACGATGGGTCCTGAGTATCTCGGGGCATTCACTGTCGGTGACCAACTTCTCTGGGGCGCAGCGGAACCGCTTCGACGGTTTCTTAGGATGGTGGTTGCCCGGTGATAAGGGAAAAAAAAATTCTCGATTGTGCGCGTAACTCTAGGGCCTCACAGCCTACCCCGTAACCTCCCAATATAATCTCCTTTTTTTCAACCCCTCGACAAACTGGACGCTTTCTGTT
>OMIW01000016.1 GCA_900299205.1 Pseudomonadota bacterium | reverse complement strand
GCAACCATAACCCGAGCAAGACAAATAAGCTGACGTTCGCCAAGAGAGAGGTTCGCGCCCCCCTCACTAACACGGAATGCAAGATCAAAAGTAAGGTTGACCGCCTCCAGTGTTTTACAAAGAAGCTCATCAGAAAGCTGGTGGTACCTATCGAGATTGGAGCGGATGGTGCCCTCGAAGAGGTAGGGGTCTTGGGGGACGATCGCGAATTGTGCACGAGCCTGCTCGATCGGAAGAGCGAATAATGAGTGACTGCCTATCGCGATATCTCCCCCTTGGACGTAAACCATGCGAAAAAGCGATTGCACAATGCTACTCTTTCCCGCACCCGTCCGACCAACGAGACCGACCTTGGTGCCACGAGATATTCTGAGCGAAAGATTCGTCAGAATTTGAGGAGTGGTGGCACGATAGCTCATCGAATAATTTGAAAAAATAAGATCTCCATCGAGACCCCCACTGGCAGATGCAGCGCAGGCTGGGGTATTCCCCTCCTCAGCGGTTTCGGGAGGCAGGTCTGTATATTCAAAGACGCGTCGAGCTATCCCGAGCCCTTCGTAGAGGTTGACGAGGCAGTTTGAAAGCCACGCGAGAAGCCCACCGACGCGAAAGGTCGCTGAGATGATCACGGCACCCAGAGCTGCAGAAATAAGACCATGATGAATGCCTATCGCGACGGTGCAAAGCACGGCAGCCCCGTAACAGGCAACAGCGATATCGCACCATAATCGTGCGAGCATCTGAACCTGTCCGCGCAGAAAGTGCATCTGCATGTACCGATAGGTTGCACGAGAAAATCGCCCCAAAAGAGTCGGTATTTCGTTATAGAGATCGTAGCAGCGAACCCCCTCAATGATATCTGATTCACGATGAAGAACCTCGCCAAACCGAGCAGAACGAAGCATGTTGAGATGCTGTAACATCGGTGCCGTGTTTGTCTGGATAAAGAGAAAGAGAAGAAGAATCGGAACTGCGGGAAGAGCGGCGAAAGGTGATGCGAACGATACGACTCCAACGATGGCAAAGAATTCAGTCAGGCTTATTATCGAATCCTCGAGCACGATTGGAAGATCCACCCGCACCCTCTCAGCATCCCCCGTGAGCCGATTTATAATTTTACCCGATGGATATTCGTCAAAGAACGAAGTGCGGGTCCTTCCAAGACGGCGTACCATGCGCCGAAAGAGAGGCAGTGATGAGAAGGGACCATATGCTTCGAAGGTAACCCAGAGAAAAAGCCGCGAAGAAAAACTAATCGCGAGGAGAAAGAAGAGTGCTCCGATTGATACCGTGATACCGAGTTCTTTTAGAGCCTCAGGAACGCTGCAATCAGCCGCTCCGGAGCAATCTGCATACCTTCCCGCAATCCAGATGATAAGCTGTTGAGCTCCCGAGGCGATCGCTGAGAGCAGAGCTATCGGAAGAAGTGCTCGCCGGTAAAAAGGAACCTCACGGAGAAATCGGAGGAGAATCGCGAACGTTCTTCCCGTATGATGAGCCTTTTCCTCCGTCGTAAACCCCTCAGTTCCCATGTGCCTCCGCCACTTTCAGGAAGGCGAAGAAGCGCGAGCTCGAATCCTCCGCGAGTGTCTGAGGATCTCCATCCTCCACAATTCGACCCTCTTCAAGTACCAGCACACGATCACACCGCTGAAGCTCCGCGAGTCGGTGCGACACCAGAATCAACCCTTTGCTCTCAGCGACAATCGAATCCATCAAAAGACCCTCTGTTTTTGGATCGACCGCACTCAGCGGATCGTCCAGAACCAGGACCGACCGTTTCGATAAAAATGCGCGAGCAATACTGACCCGCTGCTTCTGCCCCCCCGAGAGATTAATCCCTGATTCACCGATTTCCTCTCTGAGCCCGCGAGGAAAGAGCGCGATGTCGTCATGAAGCTGGGACGCTGCAATCGCCATTTCGACCTCCTCTATCGAGCGAAGGCCCGATAGATCGAGATTATCCTGAAAAGATGTATTTGAAAGAAAGGGCTGTTGGGGAGAATACGCGACAGAGCTCCGCCACTGATGGTACACATCAGCTCGCCAGAGGGGAAACAATTCCCCCGAAAACCCGATGAATAATTCACCCATCGTCGGAGGAAGCTCACCAACCAAAACCTCAAGAAGCGTTGACTTACCGCTGCCGACCGGGCCGACGATGGCGGTGCGTTGATCGAGCCGAAACTCGACAGAGATGCCGTTAAGGGCCCTGGTTCCGTTAAAATGAACGGAGAGATTACGGACAACCAGACGATCTGGTGGTTGAGTGATTTCTCTTGAGTCCGATGGGGTCGGTTTTATTAATTGTTGAATATCGGTCTCTGCCAGCAGAGCGAGAAGGCGATGCGACCCTGCAACTGCGGCTCCGAATCGGGTAAGGCATGCGGGAATGGCCTGAATTCGGCCATAAAGGGGCTCAAGGAGCCAGAAGGAGGAGAATACCGCGACGAGATTCAGGGGGGTCTCACGCAGCGATGAGACAGCGACGATAATCACTAACGGCATCACCGACCATGTATGACTCACTGCATAAACCGCCGCAAGAACGCCACCCCTTAACCCCGTCCACCGGACGAGTCGTCGCAAGATACTGAGTATCTCTTGCTCTATGGCATCACTCCATCCCAGAAAGCGTACGAGCCTGATATGCTTAACCCATTCACCGACCGCGGTTGCTAGTTTGTCCTGCTCCGCGAGTGACCGCCGCTGAATAATCTCAACGAACCAAGCACCAAGAGACGCAAAAGGAACCACCACAAACATAACCCCCAGTCCAATCAGCCCAACCGTTCCAGAGACGACAGACAACATCGGGACAAGAATTATCGTTGAGATGATAAGGGGAACAAACTGGTACAGGGTGCTACTGATAAAGTCTTCAATCGCCCCAACATCGGTCCCCACCAGGGTCTTTAATTGACCCTTGGTAAAGGAGGCTCGACCTGCGGGGGCGATTCGAATCAGCTTGGTGTTCACACACCTAAAGAGAGAAAGCTGGAGCCCTCGGTGAATCTGGCGCTCAAGATTTGCATTCCGGTAGTCGATGACCGCCTGTACTACTTTCAAGAACAGATACCCCATCGCCAATTGGATACCAATCCAAACCGTCGCCGCGCTTTCAATGGTATGACGGGCAAAGAACACTGCACCTAAAACGGAGAGCGCACTGAGCGCATACCAGATAATCGCCTGAACAATCAGCTCTCGATTTTCCGATATCGCATACCACCAAAGATGCCTCGGCCTCGTGGCCCGCAGGGAGGGAAGCTCATGCGCCACATCAGCAAGCCGAAGCTGCCGCTCCACGGCAGGATGAAGCGGAATAGGCGCGAATTCGGTTGCAGCAAGCAGTTCACGCCTCTGAGCAGCGAGTGACCGAAAGGGGGAGAGTTTGAACATAGGGGGACACAGATCGACGATTCATCTCGAATACTAGCGCATTCGCGGGAGGAAGCGAATGATTTGCCAAGCGCTAGTTGTCAGGGTGCACCAATGGACTGATAAGCGTAAGCGAATTCAAAGTATAATCCACGGATGTTAATCAACAATCTGAGGCTTGAATTGAACCCACTCCACTGTTAG
>OMIW01000015.1 GCA_900299205.1 Pseudomonadota bacterium | reverse complement strand
GGGGAAACAAGATTCTCAACGAAGGCGCGTCTCCTCGATAATACAGCGGGAGAGAGTGGCTGTGTTTTGGAGGAGGCGCGAGTCTTCGTTGCCTTTCTTTCACTTAAGTCGGATTTAACCATGACGAAATTTGTCAATCGAACCGAAACCTTCTTCTCGGTTGTTCAAGATTCCTGCGATGAGTGCAGGATTACCCTGGAGGCGTATGCCCCCTCGGATCTCGAAGAGACCCCTATTTTGAGGTCATTCGTAGCCTCGCTGAGTCAGACCCAGCTGACACACTTGGAGGATGGGCACCCTATTCTGATAACTTCGATCTCACCCCAGGCTGTGGGTTCTGAAGAAGTCACCTTCATTCCGTCGGGGGAGGGCTTTATCGCCCTGTACCCCCCGACAAACTGTTGCGAAAAGTTGCACAAATACATCGAGGTGAGAGGAGGTTACTATATCCTTCTCTCGGAGAGGGACACTTTGATCCCCGAGATCCCCGAGGTTCAGGCGCTCTACAACGAGTTGTTTGCCGAGGAGTATGATGGCGATGACGTTCCGGACGTACCACATCACGACTACCGTAGTGCGGTCTGTTACTGGACGGAGTGAGGACGATTTCTAGCATACGCTAGCGATCAGGGGTATAGTTCACGCTATACCCCGCCCTCTCCAAAGAAATGGTTTTATTGAAGGCTTACTGTCGATTCGTTCAGCTTCCTCGTCTCTTCTTTTCGCCGTCGTCTCATCTGTTTACTAACGACGGGAGCCCCCTGACCGTGTCCCCTTTCCTCCTGGCTTACCTTGGATAGGTGAGATACTCTCAACCGGCAAACGGTCCGGTTCAATCTCTTCAACCGCTCAGCTCCTATGATATTTTCGGTGTACGCGATGCTCCGCCTTGTTGGGCTCCTTGGTCTCTATCTCCTCCCCACGATAATCGCATCCATTAACCGCAACCCCAACCTGCGACGCATTGCCTCATTAAATGCCTCTCTCGGATGGACGGGCATCGGCTATATGGTTTGTCTGATCCTCGCACTCTCTCGGCCACCGGCTTCGTCTCGGGAGCTGGCAAGAGAACCGATGTCTTCTGAGGTCGAGGATATCACCCCTGAGGGCGGAAGATTGCAGGAAGAGCTCCGTACCCTTTCCGTGGCGGCTCGGTATATTGCGGAAAAGGGCGAGCTTCTGGGGATGCTCGATGCGGCTGAGCGCACCGCCCGTGATGGGAAACGGCTGCTGGGTCAGAAATTTCTCCCCTCTGAGGTCGCCTACACTCGCTTTGAAGAACATCGCTGTCTCCTTCTCTCTGGGCTCCATGACCGCCTCCGCTCTTCGGCGCAGGCGTTGGCCGCTCTCTCTGCGCTTCTCCGAAATGCCCTCAGTCAGAGCGCGGTCGATGCCGATCCGACGTTTCAGAATACGGTGCGGCGATTCGCTCGACAAAACGATGAGATTCGAAAGCTACTCTTTGATTTTTCTCGGTTCGTCGCCGACCTTTCTGCGATTAATCTGCACAAAGGTCGTCCGTTGCGCGAGTCATCGGATTTGCAGGAACGCTCCGAGCAGATTCCTCGTATTGCGAAACGGATTGGTGGCTCTTCAGGGAGTGATTCCGACAAGATGTCATGTTGAGGATACCCAGAGGGCCCAATAGCCGAGCCGGTATCATTTTGGGTCAGAATGCCTCCGCGATTTCGTCACTGCTGGGCACCTTTTCCCTGACATTCATCCCCTGACTGACCACCTTTTTGAGGTAGTCCCGTGCTCGTGCTCGGGTCACTAACTCGTAGCGACGTGCACTCAACTCTGCCATGGCCTCCGTTCGGCGTTCGAGAGTGGCGTCCTGACCAAGCACCGTATCCACCTCATCGGCACTCAGAATGTGGTGACCACGACTGGTTGGTTCATCCTCCGACGATTGTTTCGCTTGATCGCACAGGTGGAGCATCTCACTGAATGACCGTGACCAATAGCTCGCAAGCGCGAGCGCCATCGCTGGTTTTGGAGTGAAGATGGTCGAGCTGATACGGTTGGCTAAGATGGCCTCAGCTGAGGCCGTTGTGATCTCACTGCCTCGTGGATGTCGCACTCCTCGGTGAGGGAGCGCTCTCCCCAGTCGTCGATTAACCTGATCGTTGTTGGGGGTCAGATCATGTAACATGAGGGTCACTATTTCGGCGACCGATGCGTGCTGGAAGCCGGAGAAGCAGATCGACGAGAGGCTCTTCTGAATGGCATCTATCCGGTCTTCTTCTCGCTTAATTCGACAGAGCGGCGCGAATAATAGCGCCAGCTGCGCGATGAGAATGTGATCGGGATACATACGGCAGGTCCGCCCAGTCCGTACACACCGATCAAAACGGGTGAGCCACTCGGAGAAATCGGCTCGGCTCTGTTTTGCAATCATTGTCGGAAAGTACCGCTCAAGAAGGCCAAACCGATGAAGCCAGATCAGCCCTGCGCTTGGCTTCCGCCCCACCAAGAGAAGTTTCCGTATCTCTTCGCGGACCGCATTCGCGGGAATCCTATCAACAACTTGGTCCGCGCTCATGTCGGACATCACCCTGCGGGTATTATCCTCGATTGTGAGCCCAAAACGGGATACGAACTGACACCCTCGTAATACGTGGACTCCCCGTAGCCAGAAAGTCTGCTCATCGACCAACCGAAGCCGACGCGCGTGAAGATCCTTTTGTCCTTCATACGGGTCATACACTATGCCAAGCACCGGATCGAGGGACATGCTGTTAATCGTAAAATCTCGGTAGCGGGTCGCCTGTAGGGGAAAGAGGCATGGATCGCCCTCCTCAAATCGGCTGACCCCTCCCGTCTTAGCCCGCGGAATGGAGATATCGATGACATCATGAACTCGGCGCGATCCCCGGCGCGGCATCGAAACTTTCAAAATCTCATACTCTTTGCCCGCCCGCTCAACCGCCCCTGGGAATAAATGGTGAAGAAGGGCTTCAAGCCGATCGGGGGGGACTCCATACACCTGAATGTCCGCATCACGCAGCCGCTCGCCGAGAAGAATATCACGGACTCCCCCTCCGTAGAGGAGAAGGTGAGGAACGGGAGCATCGGATGAAAGCCGAGGGAGCGCCGATATCCCCTTTGCAAGCGCAACCACGGTATCTCTGAGAGAGGAGTCCTTCCCAAAGATGAGGTCAGGAGGTAACCGCTCTGAAAACCCATCTCTCATGATACTGCCTCGTCATTCGAGTTTTGAAGTGTTCTCAAGCAAAAACGATTCGAAACGGGTCAAAGGCTAGGTTATCGGACAGTTATGGGTACGAAAGGGGGCGACATCACCAAACTCTTCCCCCGCATCCGAGAACACCCGACCGCGCTGGAGAGGTTATCCTCGATAATCGCGAAAATGTGCGATATAGCTCGGTTGACCGCCAGAGGAAGATCAGAGCGGCAATCGGGAGGCAGGGCTGTTCGCCTGCTGAGTGGTTTTAAGAAGTGCCCTTGCCGAGGTTAGAATGGCAGCCGCTGCTTCTTTGCAGGTTGTGGGGATTGATTCATCGAGCATGATCATATCTCCGTAACCGATGATAGTGCTCAGCTGTGTGCGCGTTTCTCGCACGAGGTTGTCGAGGACCTTATTTGCAGCGATGCCCTCCGCGATACTGGCTCCACTGAGATGAGGATGGACGTTCCCCAACGAACCCTGCCTTTGATTGAGATCAAAAAGCACCCCGGCCATCTGAATGGGCTCCCCCCGCTTCGTACGATGAGGAACTCCTCCCACGACAAGGACTGTTCGCTCCAGTCCGTTTGGTCCGGTCAGGGGGATATCGAGAGAAAAGAAATCGGAGGTTCGTGATAGACATTTTTGAATCGCTTCGCGCGTTCGGTGCTCGTGCTCCTCCGTCGTAAGACCTACCCAGGGCACGTCTCCCGTTTTTAGCTCTTCACCGCGGGTATACCCGAGAATCCGACGCCACCGCTCGTCAATCGCGAGGGTTCGATGAGCGACAGACCAATACCAAAGCCCGAGGTGAGCACCTCGAATTGCCGCTTCGAATCGCTGCTCTGTCAGCTGGAGCGCGCGTAACTGTGCTTCGCGGCCAATGGCGACCTCGGTTAATCGAACCGATGTGGGCCATGCAGAGAGATCGTCACTCCGAAAAACAATCGAGGTAGCCCCCTGATCGAGGCTCGACGCCGCCTCCTCATGATCATTGACGAGGGCAATCAATTCGCCCGGGGCAAACATCATAGCTACTTCAGCAAGACCGGTCGCGCGTTCATGATACTCAAACCACACCGTGTCAAATTGACGCTCACGCATCAACGCAAGAGCCTCTGCAGAGGTAGGCACCACATGGAGCTGGAATCGGGGCTGATACGCCTGCATGTATGCTCGGAGCTGCGTAGCAAGGGATGCGGTTGATATCACGGCAAGGAGAGTAATTTCGCTCATGGTCTATATTCTCGGACCTGGTAAACAGATGGGGCAATGGATGCCACCACAGCCCACGGAAGAACCCTGGAGTTACGATGCGTGCGAAGTCGCCGGGGATCCTCTCTGAGCAGAACTTCGCGCAAACGCCTCTCATAGTCAGCCTCTGCTCCCTTTTCGATTAAAGATAATCGGGGTAAGGTTACCGCTAAGATCCGTCTGTTCGCGGATCTAGCCTTTGGCAAAACGGGGTATTGGATGGCAATTACCAAAGAACAAGTATTTGAAGCGGCTGATTCACTTGCGCAAAATGGCTCTGAACCGACCTATTTGCAGGTGCGTATGCACCTTGGGAGCGGTTCATTCTCGACAATTCAGAAATATCTCCGACTGTGGCGGGAAGCACGGGATGAGAGTGGCGGTTCGGGAGCTAATGAGAGTGAACTTCCTGAGCTTCTCGTCACCGCTTCGCGAGGATTCGCGCGAGAGGTATGGCGAGTAGCTCAATCATCGATGGCGCGCAAAACGGCGGCTTTGCGGGAAGAGCTTGAATCACATCACGCAGGCACCCTTCAGGATCTTGAGGCCGCATCACAGATGGTCGACACCCTTCAGGGAAAGCTGGAAGAGGTGCGCGCTGAGCTAGCTCGAGCTCGAGAAGAGGTGGTGATGGTCGAGACCCGGCGATTAAGCGCTGAGGCAGCCAAGGCTCGGGCGGTCACCGATTATGAGCACGCCGCGCGTCTTTTAGGCGAAGCGAAACGAGAGCTCGACGAACGCACACAGATCATCGCGAACCTTCGAGGAACGATCGCCGAACAGGAACAGAGTAACCGAGAAGCGGTTGCTAATCACTCGGCCACCGTCGAAAGGCTTCTGCAGGAGCAGGCTGCACTGCGCGGGGAAAACACAATTGCTCGCGAACGGATCGAGGAGTTGCAGGGCAGCACTCTCTCGAGCCAAGGAGAACGCGAGGGGCTTCAACGCGAGGTTACCCTTCTGCGGGAGCACATCGCACATGAACGGACCCGGTATACAGAACTAACCACACAGCTCGGGCAGCTCTCTCATATGCTCAGTTCGCAGCTCGCCCCCGCCTCTATCGCCACCACTGCCACTGACCGCGTCCCGACTCTTGCGGTTGCTGGTCATCGGGGAGGGTAATGGGCGCGAGCAGCGCTATACCGATGGCAAAAACGGCAAATCCGACGGTTCCTATCAACCGAGACCGCGCCCCACTCGTTGCGACTTTTACGATCCATCCCCAATTGAGCCAGAGGTGGGCCACTACAAGGGTCGCTGTCGATAAACCCAAGATGAAGTGCACCTCCGTCCAGGTATGCTTCGTCATCATTAAAAGCTGGGCTCCCCGCAGTCCCCGTCCCTCAAGCCGGTACTCAAGAACAAGCCCTGAACAGAAAAGGCAGGTGCTGACGACATAAAGGAGTCCGTTAACGAGCTTGAGGGCGGATGTTTTGGTCATGGCAGAAACGGGATGGGGGAGAAAAATTTTTTTTTTCAAGGAGTGTATACCTGACAGGGGGAGTGTACTTCAAGAGGATGGTAGGAGAAGTTCCGAATTGACCCCAAAAATGCGGATTTAAGGGGGAAATATAATCGGTAAAATTGGAGCCCTTTTTTTTGTGTTGGTTGTGTGAGCGGATGTCTCTTTGACAGGTGAGGACTAAAGCTGCTAGAGAGGAGGGGTTTCGCAAAGGTTTTATATGGAAAGGGGTAGTTGTTTCGTCATCGACACCAATGTGTTGATGAGCCACCCGGATGTCCTGACGTCTCTGGGTCCGACCACCGTCCTCATCCCGCTCGAGGCGCTCCATGAGCTCGACAAGCTCAAGTCACCACGAAGCCGTGATGACGATGTGCGTTCAAGGCAAGCACGAGATGCGCTTCGCGCCCTCAAGAAACTCAAGAAGCAGGGCTCCCTCGAGCGAGGAGTCACTCTTCCTTCCGGTGAGACGGTGCAGTGGATGACCTATGACGAAAGCGACCTCGCGATTGTGCGGTCCATGCTGAGAGCCCATGTCTCGAACGAGTCGGATCTTCGCATCCTTGCGACGGCCTATCGTGTGCGCCGTCTCTATGAGTCGGTGGTGCTCCTCACCAACGACTTTGGCGTCCAACTTGCTGCCGATCTTCTTCGCATCAAAGGCGAGGAATGGAAGGTATCACGGAGCGAGGTCTACACGGGCCACCGTGAGATCATCGGTTCTGAGTCAGCGAAGCAAACGATCTTCGAAGCCCTCTCCAAAGGAACCGCTTCGACTGTGGCAAAACAGCCGAAGCCGTCGATGAGTCCTCATGAAACGGTCTCGGTTACCGTCGGAGATGAGACTGCGCTCGGAATCGTGAGTGCAGATTGTGCGCAAATTCTTCCCCTCAATCCCGAGGCTCTTTCAAGTGTCATGGGGATTACGGCGAAGAATCGCGAACAACAGCTGGCTCTTCATCTGCTGCTCGATCCGGCAATACCCGTGGTGACTATTACTGGCACCGCAGGCACCGGTAAGACACTGCTTACTCTCTCTTCCGGCCTTCATCAGGTCGTACATGGTAGGTATGCAGAGGTGATCGTGACAAGGGCACTTGAACCGATTGGAAGGGACCCTGGCTCCGTCCCGGGAGATGTCACGAAGAAGATCAGTCCTTACATGGACTGCTTTGAGGACAATTTGGCGGTCATTCGAGAAATGGCTCTCAGTGGACGAGACCTGATGAACCACTACCCCTCTTTGCAGGGGCGTGGACGTCAGAGTCAACGCTCCAAGGGGCAGCTCAATGACATGGCGGCATATTCTGCCCCCAGCTCTCTTGTTGAGGTGAGAAAGGAGCCGATAACCTACCTTCGGGGAAGGAGTATCCGTTCATCCTTTATCGTCGTGGATGAGGCTCAAAACCTTACTCTAAAGATGATAAAGACTATCATCACCCGAGCAGGTGAAGGTTCGAAGGTGGTCCTTCTCGGCGATCTCCATCAGGTCGACAGCCCTCATGGAGGTGTCTCCCCCAACGCTAATGGCCTCGCCGTTACTATTGAGAGGTTCCGCACCCAGGAACTGTCAGGGCACATCACTCTCAAAGAGGGACTGCGCTCACCGCTTGCCTCCATGGCAGCTCTTCTCTTGTAACGGAGGGACCTGTGCGAAGTGGCCCCCCTGATGCGCGGTCGACCGCTTGGGCACCCCACCCCCTTCGACCGCCCTCTACCCGACGGTTTTTCCCGATTCGGTTTTTCATTTCCCGGTGCGGTCCTCGAATCGAGACTGCACCGGTTTTTCCCTCTTCGCGTTCGTTGTGGCGAGCCACTCTTCCAGCGTTCGGACTCCTCGATTATCAAAACCACGGAGCACACCAGGCTAAGACTCCTCTATAGGCCAAGACTCCTCTATCTGCCGGCAGTTCCGTCGTCCTTATGCCCCCCCCGAATTCTCCCCACAACCTCTCCCAATCCAATCCGAACATCCCCTCGCTCCGCCCAACCCCGGATCGTCACCGTGTCGCCATCCTCGAGAAATCGCCGATCTCTCCCCGCCGGTCCCTGAATCGGCGTTTTGCCTCCGAACGTCGCCTCAAGCAGCGAGCCCCACGAACCCGCCTTATCGCCACTAATCGTCCCTGAAGCCATCACATCCCCTACCCGCACGTTACAGCCATTGGAGGTATGATGGGCCAGTTGTTGAGCCATACTCCAGTAAAGGTGGCGTGCATTTGTCCGGCACATCGTCACCGACTCCCCTTCCACGCCTTCAAGAGTCACCGAGAGCTCGATATCAAAGTGGTGTCGCCCCGTCGTTCGCAAATAGGGGAGCGGAGGCGGTTCCTGCATCGGACCGGCGACCCGAAACGGTTCAAGCGCATCCATCGGAGTGATCCACGAAGCCATCGAAGACGCAAAATTTTTTCCAAGGAACGGGCCCAATGGAACGTATTCCCACTTTTGAATATCGCGGGCCGTCCAGTCGTTGAAAAGAGCAACTCCGAAGATCGCCTCCTCCGCTGACGCAACCGGGATCGTCTCCCCAAGAGCAGTTGTCGCCCCCACAATAAATGCAAGTTCAAGCTCAATATCGAGGGCATTAGTGCGCTGAAACACAGGCACCTCTGCACCCGGAGGAAGCACCTGCCCACTCGGGCGGGTGATCTCTGTGCCCGATACAACGATGGAGGATGCGCGACCGTGATACCCAATCGGAAGATGGCGCCAATTAGGAAGGAGGGGGTTATCGGGTCTGAACAACTTACCGACGTTTGTCGCGTGCTGAATTGAGCTATAAAAATCGGTGTAATCACCAACTTCAACCGGTAACAACAACTCGGTCGTTGCTCGTTTACGGAACACCTGACTCGCGAATTTCGCCATCTCATTATTACGGGCAGAGAGAAGCTCCTGAATCCGAGAGCGAACCGCCCGCCACACCGTAGGACCACCTGCGATAAATCGGTTGAGCGATGACGCCGCGAAGATCTCCTGTCCGGCGAGTGCGGGTAGTTCTCTCGCGAGCCCTTCAAAATAACCAAGCGCCATTACCGCCGAGAGGTCGAGAATTTCATCTCCGATTGCTACCCCTACCCCCACATCACCCCGATCACGGAATACCCCATAAGGAAGATTCGCAATCGAATAGTCACCTCGATTAGCACTATTAACCCAAGAATCTTGATGAGCGATCATCACTTGATACCCCCTCTTAACATTTCGTCAGTTCAGGCGAATGGAGACTGTAAGCGATGAGCCGCAATCTTCGAGTCAATCATGGAAATCAATTCGTGCGGTATATAAACGCTCAGCTTCGCGACCCAAACCGTATCACGGACATCCGTGGCAAGCTTTACCCAATCCTTCTCCGTACACACGATCGAACACTCAGCCCCGTTATCCATCTTGGCTGCTCCGATAACGCTCTGGAGCTCCGCTGGGGAAAATTGGTGATGATCAGGAAATCGTGATTCTCCGATAACCGGATATCCCGCCCCTTCCATCGCTTGACGAAAACCATCAGGGTTCGCGATCGCGCTCAGGAGCCAGACGGGGCCAGGTGCGAGGAACTCCCCTCCCCGTATCGGCGGTTCTGCCTGAGCCCTCACGTGATACACGGGCAGTGATGGTGGAATGACCTTCCCTGCCAGGGAAAGCATCTCATCCGTCATCCTTCCCCCTCGGTCTGAGAACACCACACCATCGGCCCGCCGCAATCCTGCACTCCTATCCTCACGAAATCGACCCACCGGCAGGAGCGAGCCCTTCACTATCGCCTCGATGGCCTCATCTGAGCCCGCAAAAAAACACGCAAGGTTGCAGATGCGGCCGAGCCTTCGGTGCTGAAATCCATCATCGAGAAGGATAACCGTCGCACATCCCATGCCCTCGATAAAACGGGTGCCAGAAACCCGATCTCGTGCGATTACCACGGCGCACAGACCACGCCGCGCCATCAGGAGTGGCTCATCACCAACACATTCAACACTATCAGAATCTCCCACCAGGTGCGGCCCCCGCAGCCTCCCACCGAACCCGCGAGAAAGAATCACGGGAGTATGCCCCCGAGCTTTGAGTGCAGCAGCAAGCGCAAGCACCAGCGGCGTCTTCCCCGAGCCACCTGCAACCAGATTTCCGACACAAACCACCGGAAGGGGAGAATGGTACGTCGGGAGGAAATGCCGGTCGTAAAGCCAATTCCTCAGATCCACGACAGCGCCGTAAAAATATGAGAGGGCGCTCAAAGATGCGTGTACTGCGCGATTTTCGGGCGGCTTAAGCGACACGATTCCCCGGATACTCACACGGCACCTCTCACGAAATCCTACCTCGGAAAGCGACTAGCTGTTCGATTACCCGCGCCGTTGCCCCCTGCTGAGACTGCCATACGACCAAGCCCTCTTGCCCCCGGGTCCGTATCGCATCCGGTGCCGATATAACCTCCCCTACTATCCGCTCGATATCGTCCGCTGAATGAATCACCGCCCCCGCTCCCCGCTGAACCAATTCCTCGATCAACGGCTGGTATGTATCAAATGACGGCCCTACCACGACATAACTTCCCCACGCAGCCGCCTCAAGGGGATTGTGTCCCCCCAACGGTATCAGGGTCGCACCAATGAACGAAACAGAAGCGCCCTCATACGCCTGGGCAAGCTCACCGAACTGATCCAATACCACGACCGGCCGTGAGCGATCGTAGGTGCCCGAGGATCTGAGCTGAAACGGCAACTGGGCCGCTTCGAGACGCTCGGCGAAATAACCGAACTTCTCCCTATGACGGGGAGCAACTACTACCCGAAGCCGCGGTTGCCCCGCATCGCTCGCCGACAGGTGCCTTGCTATCGCCGCAAACCACCAATCCTCTTCACTCGGGCGGATACACCCCAACACGATCGTCGGCCGCGAGTCATCGCGATACCCATCCCAAAAGGGATCACCTCGACCGGGAGCAATGGGCCGCGCAACATCGAACTTGGTATTCCCCGCCATCTCGATCTGATCAAGTCCCGGAATCGCAGAACTACTGCCGCTGGCAAGCGCCCTGAAACGCGCATACGAATCACGATCGCCGCAGCCTATCCACCCGAATCGCAAGAGTGCAGGACCTACTACGTCCCGCACACGCCAATAATGGGGGAACGACCGTTGAGAAATGCGCCCATTAACCAGACAACACGGAACATCCCGACCCGAAAGAAACGACAACAGCGAGGGCCAGATCTCAGTCTCGGTCGCAACAAAAAGGGAGATCCGCAGCCCACGAAGCGCTCGCTTAATAAAGGGCCAACCATCGAACGGCAACAACCGCACCTCATCAGCCAACGCGCCCACGACCTCAAGCCCCGTTACTGTTGTTGCTGTCACGAGGATGCGATCATCAGGGAATCGACGTCGCCATTCCGCGAGCACCGGCCCCATTCCCTTGAGCTCCCCTGCCGACGCGCCGTGGAACCAGACATACGCCCCCCGTGACACCCCCCAAAAGCCGAACCGCTCACGAAGCCGCGCACGACCACGGGGACGGATTGCAAGCAATCCCGCCGCAAATGGGGCTGCGATAGTCGTCAGGGTGGCGTAGATGGCAAATAGCACGGTTTGGTGCATGCGTTCTCTTATGGTCGGGCGAAGCTTGCGGACGCAGCGTCTTGTAGCAACTAACGCCCACAAATATACCCCATTTCTCGCGTGGAGGGCACAAAGCACTGGATCGAGCTCCACTGAATGGTATCGGCAGCTTTCTCCTCACTTATTCGGACATATCCGGCTCATACGGCACGCTGTTCGATTAATCTATCGGTGTGCTCTCATTTAATCAACCACCAGCGTCTCACCCGCATTTGCCATGGAGGGGCTATTCCTCCGAGGTTTTTCAATTTTCCCTTTTTTTAGTGCTCGCCACCGATGGGATGAGCAATACTAAGGCCGACGGGATGATTTCGAACTAAAACGGGAGGGTGTTATGTACCACCTGTTCTCTTGGCT
>OMIW01000014.1 GCA_900299205.1 Pseudomonadota bacterium | reverse complement strand
TTGTAGGGCAGCTCGTGTACGAGAGCTCACGGGAAAAAAAAGGTGGCCGTGGCCAGCGCAAGCAGTAATAAGGCCCAAGCCGCCAGGGAGTTAGGGGTCTCGCGGAGCAGCCTGTACTATCTGAGGAAACTTCCGTGCAAGGATGACGAGCTTCGGCGTGAGATTGAAGCCTTGATGAAGGTACATCCTGGCTATGGCTATCGACGGATGGCGATCGCATTGAGCGTCAACCACAAGCGAGTCCAGAGGGTGATGCAAAAGTATCACCTCAAGCCGCTCCGTCGAGCGAAAATGCCCAAGAAAGAGGCAGATCTTGGCAAACCTGCCCGTGAGTGCCCCGATACTCTCTCCCGTCTCTGCCCGTGCGTACCGAACGAGGTCTGGATATCTGACTTCACGTTTATTCGGTTTCAGGGGCGGTTTATCTATCTTGCAACGGTGCTTGATGGATTCACGGGAGAGGTGCTGGGGTCCAACATATCCCTTCGCCATGACGCCTCGTTTGTTCTGACTGCCATCCAACGAGCACGCCAGAAAGAAGAGACTCTTCCGCGTTGGTTTCATAGCGATCAGGGAAGTGAGTTCGATTCTGAAACAGTCGCTGGTTGGCTGATTAAGAACGGGACGAGAATTTCCATGAGCCCAAAGAGCTCGCCGTGGCGCAACGGGGCACAGGAATCGTTCTTCGGTCGTTTCAAGGTCGAGTTCGGCGATTTCGAGCGATTCGATACCCTTGAAGAGCTTGTTGAAGCGCTGTACCTTCACCTAGCGTACTTCTCAGCGGTCCGGATTAAGAATCGTCTTAAGATGTCACCGCAGGCATTTCGTGAGCAGTGGGAGGCGAAGAATCCACAGGCACCACCGACTATTATCAGGATATCCACAGGTTATGAGTCTCCTCCCCAGACCCCTCCTCGGGGTGGCTCTCCAAGAGCGCTGGTTGACTCGAGCTGATACTGGTATTCGATTACTACTACTGCTACCGTTTAATTTTATAGAGAGGTGTCTGAAAAAATGGGGTCACACCACAGAGCATGATAGCGGATCTTGCTGTAGCAACGCGCCGATCGTCTTCTGTGATGAGGTGGGAATTTGTGCAACGACCTTCTCAGTGTAAAGGGACAAGAAAAGCTTCCGGTCTTTTCTACACCACGGTTCAGTTGCCCAGTAAGCGTTCAAAACCGACTCAATCTGGGTCACCTTGTCCTCGCACTTGTCCTCGCTGGCGAGGATCTTATTGATGTCATTTACGACTGAGTCATCAAATATACCGTCTGGTGTGCTGATCCGTTCCTTGTAGGCTTCAAGTAAATCACTGCACGTCACCTCTGGATCCGGTTCAGACGGAGGACAAACGCCGAGTGCCATGCAACTTACTGGGCTACTGGCAGGAATCTCCGTTGACCGATCCTGAGCACCACTACTGCTGCTCATAAGAGAAAGTAAAAGAGTAATTTTCCCGACATGCCAGACGGACTCACAAGCTAGTCTTTCCAATCGCTTCATCTTCATATCATTCTCTCCCTTATAGAATCTCTCACCTGTACTCTGTTTTTCCCAATCGACTTATTTCGCCCTCACAACCCCGAAAACTGAACACGAAATTTCAACGCTTTCATCCTTAATCGATGCAAGCGATGCATTCATATCCCGGTCATACTGCGCCAGAAGAACCCGAATCTCCTCCTGGAACCTACACCCTCGCTCCCTTATCTCTCGTCGCAGTTCGTAAGCAAACCTCGCCGGGATGTTGTCGAAGACCGTCTTGAGCTGAAGATTTCTCTCCTCAGGTGCATGGTCGAGGTTGTGCTCCAGACACTCGATCCCATCCCCCATCAGTTCGGCGAACACCTCCCACCCCGCCTCAGATGGGACCGAGAACGACGACTTCAACAACTCGTATGAACCATCGAGGGCCCGCTTGACCAACCCCGATCGATCGAGCGCATAGATGAGTGAATACGGATTTGCATCCCCACCGATACGCCTGACAAGAGCTCCCACTGAACCAGGCCCATCTCCCTGGGCCAGCACCCGCGGTGCTTTCTTCTCCCTGTCGAAAAACTCCTCATCGGTATTCCAAAATGAAAGAAGTCTCACCAACGGATGTTTCCCCAATGGATCAATCCGAGGTGATGCGCTCTCGAGAATCAACCGTATATCCTTCCGGTGTACCCCCGTCATCACACTCACCTTGGCCGCCGTGGGCTCCACTCCCTCCGCTCGAAGCACGTCCTGAGCCGCCTCGACAAAACATCTCTTAAAGACGTCGACTATCTCTGGCAAACGAATCGAATGCCGGACACAAAAACGAGCAGCGGGCAATATGAGGTAGCGAAGCATCAGTTATCTCGGTTACCTACTGGGATTTTTTCCCAACAAATACAAACTAACAAGGTGAAGGTGCGTAGTCAATCACTTTCTCAAATTGATGAGGTTAATTCGGAGACTGGGGCGGTCGGTGCCCACAGTCGGCAAGAACAGGGCTCAATAGCCCATCAAAATACCGAACAAGTCCTTACGGATAGTCTTACCGGCAGAGTGCGCGATAAAGCCCCCCCACATCTCGGGCCCCCTGCACAATCATCGCCGCCTCAGTAAAGCTAAGGGTCTGATCCGCATCTGACATCGCCCGCTCTGGAGTAGGGTGAATTTCAATAATCAATCCATCGGCTCCCGCCATCAACGCAGCGAGGCTCATCTGAGGAACATGACGACGAATACCGATACCGTGGGAGGGATCGACAATCACCGGCAGGTGAGTTTTCTCTTTGAGAATGGGGACCGCATTGAGATCGAGAGTGTTGCGATAAGCCCGTTCATAGGTTCGAATCCCCCGTTCACACAGGAGGATTCGCTCATTTCCCCGCGCATACATGTATTCTGCAGATTGGAGCAGCTCCTCCAGAGTGCCCGAAAGGCCACGCTTGAGGAGAACCGGCTTATCAACGGAGCCGAGCGCATCGAGGAGACTGAAGTTTTGTGAATTGCGGGCACCCACCTGAAAAATATCCACCGCATCGTACATCACCTCGATCTGGGATGGCTCGAGGACCTCTGAGATTATCTTCAATCCACGGGGACGGGCGATCTGCGAAAACAGGGCAAGCCCCTCCTCACCCAAACCCCGAAACGAATAGGGTGACGAGCGGGGCTTAAACACCCCACCCCGCATAATTCGCACCCCCTGCGCCACCAGAAAGTCCGCGACCGCCTCGAGCTGCTCTGCCGATTCCACTGAACACGGCCCCATCATGATCGCCCCGCTCCCCTCAGAGATTATAACCCCATCCCCCAGGTCGATCGAAGTCGGATGAACCCGCCACGAGCGGGATACCAACTGATATGGATCGGAGACCCGGTGCACGTCAACAACCCCTGGCACCCCTCCCACCAGCCGAATATCGAGCCCCTTGTCCCCGAGACACACCACATAATGCCGTCGATGCGTATGCACCTCGGTGATCTGCAAACCGAATCCCCGAAGCCTCGCAATCGCCGCCTCTTTTGCCTCAGTGGTCAGAGCACAATCAAGCTGAACTATCATTTTTTACCCCGAAATTATCACCATTCCCCGATTACCTCACCCCTGTCCCCAAACGTCAACCCCAACCTCCTGACAGCACCCCCGAGCAAAGCTCCACCCCCCCTCTCTTTTCATAGAGGTACATCCGCTATCTCATTTAAGTCTCCTATCGATCCACCACTAAAAGCTTTACAGGGAGGGTTCCGTTTGCGAGAGCATATTCGTGCGTCGTCTTGAGCTTTAAGAGGTGGAGCGGCGCCTCAGCCGGAACGAGCAACGCGATGCGCCATCGAGAGAAACGCTCTGCGATTACTTTGCCGACTGCCCGATACAGCTCGTGAATCTTGCCACTTCCGATTCGTTCACCGTAAGGGAGATTTGCTATTAACAGTCCTCGTGGCGTCGGAGGAGTCTGGTTCTCAAATGCCTTGATTGAAAAATTGAGATATTTCTCTACCCGTGCCCGCAAGGCGCATTTTCGGGCAACATCGATATATTCATGCCTGATATCTGAAGCGAAAATAGGGGCAGGCAGAACGGATTTTTTGCTCGCGCGAAGTTGATCTGCCACCCGACGCCAGAGTGCCCTATCGAATCCGGCGAGGTGTTCGAGAGCGAAGTCGTCTTTTCCTCTGTGAATAAGCGGTGCCTTGTTTAACGCGATATAGGCAGCCTCAATCGGAATGGTGCCCGAACCACACGTCGGATCGAGCAAGGTCTCATGTCCCGTATAGCCCGCTAACATGAGGATTGAGGCAGCAAGTGTCTCCTTGATAACCGCTGGATGATCACCGGTCCGCCACCCCCGCTTGTGGAGCGCACGACCGGCGGTATCAATACTCAGCACGCACCTGCCGTTGCGAATGAAGGGAATTACAGTTATTGGATCATCGGCGCCTGGGTCACATCGCGGAGGACCTTTAACAAATGGGCATTGCTGAATTGATTCCACCACGGAGGCAATGACTGCCTCTTCCCCTAGATGTTCAGCATGGCGATCTGCAAGAGCCGGTCTCACGATGAACGCTCGGTGGGAACGGAGAAAATCCTGCCACCTCACGTCATCGAGCCCCATCCGAATCATCGTCGGGTCTGTCACATCGAATTGAGCCACCACCCGCTGAATGCGACTTGCCGTCCTCAGAAGAAAATGGGCGCGATAAGCCGTCTCGAGATCGCAGTCGAACATGACACCACGATAGAGCGTGGTCTGATTTTCGACTCCCAACGAAACAAGTTCTGAACCGAGGACATCAACGGTTTCATGAGGGCAGGTCGCTATCCACTGGTTCATCGTAGGCTGACAGATTCAAAGCTGAAGTGCGACAGAGCTGATTTTAAAAAAGGCCAAAACGAAGTAATCGCTCGCGGTGACAAAACCGAGAGGAGCAATATACCATCAATTCGACCACGAAGAGCGAAATCACATTTTCGATGAACCAACACAGTTCATGGTTGCCCCTCTCGTTCCTGTGCAAAATTATGGTAAAATGTTCAATGTGCACAACAACAGATTATCGCCAAAATGTCCTGAAATTCAATGGATTGCTCGATTATAAATTACTTTACTTGACCACAAAGTGTCCGATTGTGACCGTGAAGCGGGCCTCGGCAATGCGGAAAAACAGCGCCTTGTCGAGAGTGCTTCCCGAGGGAAACATATGCAAATCTCCAAACCCGGATACCAGAGATTTTGCCTCAAGCGGTCCGGATGCGCCATGTGAACTTGACTCGGTTGGTATCTCCCCAGCGGACGAGTTTCTTGATGCCGCGATATCGTGCGGCATCTACGATCCTGACACCGTTATTACCAGAGTTCAGTTGTTTGAATAAGTTCATAACGAAACCAAGAAGAGTTGCGGTAGCTCTCCTATCTCGGTGAAGCATGGCGAGACTTTGAGGCCGGACAGCTCAGAATCTCGAGTTTTCGACTTGAGGAGAGGACCTTTGAGCGAAACAGAAGCAAACGGACCTACTCCTGTCGCAACCATCCTTCATTTGCAAACTCAAACAAGCGAATATTACGACCGCAACCGTCGAAGCTCAGCAGCGTTATCCTCAATGAGGAAATCCCCTTAGGTCGAAGAGGCTGGGAAAAGGAGACCAAATACCGCCCCCCAAAAAAATTACCCCACCAATTCTCTCACAAACTCCTCCGCAATTGCCCCAACCTCAACACCCCCTTCGCACACCCCTACCTCGAGCAAACGGCGCATAAACGCGCTCGCTACGATCGCGCCGTGAGCTTCGGTCGTTACGGATTCGAATGCAGCGCGGCTGTCGATGCCGAAACCTACCATGACGGGATTTGCGAGGTTGAGGGTTCGGAGTCGTCGGATGAAGGGTCCTCGCTCGGGATCGGTGGTGAGTGAGCCACCCGTTACTGCGCGAGATGACACTGCATATACAAACCCACGAGAAAGCGAGTCGATGGTGCGTATCCGGTCATCCGTCGAATCAATCGTTACCAGTCCGATAAAGCCAAGATTAAGCCGCTCGATAATTGGCTGAACTGATCTCTCATATTCACGCAACGGAAGATCGGGCATGATGATCCCATCACCTCCCGCCTCAAAAAGATCGGTGAGAAATCGCTCATAGCCGTACTGCATCATCGGATTGACGTATCCCATCACCACAATCGGCACCTCA
>OMIW01000013.1 GCA_900299205.1 Pseudomonadota bacterium | reverse complement strand
GGCAAGCGAAGTTACAGGGTGCCTACGGGTATGCGGCGACGGCGGGTCGGTTCCAATCGGCAGACGGAGGGGCTTTGATGAAGCAGATGAGTGCTGCTGCTCCGGGTATGGCACAGGTAGCCGTGCCGGGGGCGATGGATCAACTAGTGAGCAGATCGTCTGAAAAGGCGTTCGGCTCGAATGGGAGCGTCCAACCACTGATGTCTCCTCAGCAGGGTAACCCCGCACCCGTTACCCAGAGTCCCAACCTCAGCCTCATCGGAGGTCCTAAGTAATCTAGCTCGTCAAGGTCGCCTGTTTGAAGGCCGGTGCTTGGACTAAGGGGGGCTGTGGAGAAGTTACGAGGCCTTCCCTCGAGCATTTCTCGAGGCAAATCTCCCACGGGTGATTATCAGCCCTCACACGGGGCGACAACGGATGCGAATCTGGGGGAGGATGATTTTTATCTGCAGGACTGGTAAGATTCAGGGTGCGTGGTGTCAGTTTCTAATGAAACCAATTACCCAATTCATAGCATATCTCCATAAGTCCCTTTTTAACCGACAATCGTCGTGTAGGGGTCAGTCCGTTTGAATTGAATTACGAGAATATAATGGCAAGTGCTAGTCCAGAGCGCAGCGGCATTCGGGTCATTGGGGCTTCTCAGGAGGAGGCAAGCGGGGCTCCCACAGGTAGATCGAATCCGCGAGGTATAGGGTTAGGGGCCTCGGAAGCACCTTCATCTGGGGTTAGTAACGCGGGTAACTTCATTCGGCGGGTAGGGGGGACCTTACAGGGGCCCGCCAACAATATCAGAAAAATGGTAGGGCAATCAGGTAGGTACGGCGCCCTCCAGAGCCATCCGTTGGTCGAGGAAGCGAGAAAGCTCAATCAGGGGCTCATTAAGGAAGACGGAACGAAATATCGAGCCCTTCGGCTCGCGATACTTGGTGCCGACGCGCATATCGACCCGGCGGTCCAGGCTGCGGTCAATCTCTTCGCCCAAGCTCGGGACGATAAGCTTAAGATCTTAATATTGAAGACAGCTTTTGCCAACACCATATTCAACACGGACGGATATCGCGAAGTTGCCACCGTTTGGTCTACAGACCCCGCCATAAACAGTAGTATCTCGCAGATAATGATGCGGATTTCTCATCAGCGATTCAAATTCCAGGATCTCTTCATCGGCCAGGACCGATGGGATCGGCAGATGAGTCAATCGTTGGACAATGTGGAGAAAAACCTGCTTGTCAACATGAAGCAGGGGATCGAATTCGTCGGAGCCGATGGGCGTGAGCGCGGAGGTAAGGCTCTCGTCGATGCGGGGATTATGGCGTTTGGGGTGAATGATCTCCGAAATCACCTTAAGGAGTTTAAGGCTCATTTTGCAGAGGACGAAGCCCATTTCTTGAGGAATCTGAGGGCGAGTCAGCAGAAATTCTATGAGATGCTGCGGGAGGCAAAGCTTTATCCCCGAGTTGATGAGGCGGTGATAACCGAAGTAGGGGTGGCTCTACCAAAGTGGGTAAAGGTGCAGCTGTCTGAAAAGTTCAACGGCTCGAGTACCGTAGCCTCAGCGATCGTCGGGACGAGGTCCGAGATTGAGGAGCAGTTAAGGGTGCGAGCTCTCGAGCTAAGAAAAGAGCTCGAAAACATCGATAGGCAAAATAACACCACGATTTTGAAAGATATCATTCAGCAGGGACGGGAAAAGGACCTTTTGAAGGCGAGCACCGCACCGTTCTTTGCCCGGATATCTGAAGATAAACGAGACGCTTTATCAGGTAATCCAGAGTTCTCGAGTGGATTCGTGGTAGCAAAGGATATCGCAGAGGCGAACCGTCTTCAGGATATCTTCGCCGGTGGCGATAAGGGAGCGAAGTTGTGGTTCTCATCTGAGGTCCAATTGAGTGCCCTCGCGAAGGTTCAGAGTCGGTTGTCTGCACAGCACGCGACCTTGGAAAAGTGGTCACAGAAGCTCGACCAGAGTCGGGCAACTCTCGCGACCGCTCGGCAGAATTACGAAAAGGAGGCACAGCGGTTTCAGGAAAATAGTGACAGCCTCGAAGAAGCGAAGAAAAAACTAGAGGAACGGGTCAGCTCTGGAGGGCTCTCTCGTGAGGTGGAGAAGGAAAATCGGGACCAGTTAGAGGAACAAGGGAACAGGCTTAGTGAACAGCAGAAGAGACTAGATGCGCTCAAGGAAGAGTTTAAGAGAAATCAGGATAACCATTCGGTCGTTGAAGGTCGATACGAGGAGAGGATCGCTCAGCTTCAAAGTATCCACAAAGAGACAAAGGCATTGTCAGCTTGGATCGATCGAAGGCACGAGGGTAACGATGCGTTTGCTAACTGTACCCGAATACTGACAGAAGCTCATCGGCGTTTCTCAATCGATGAGCTGGCCTGGAAATTTATTCATCCAAACCCGGATGAGGAGCTTCCTCCGACCCAGAGGGTATTTGTGTCAGAGCGAGTGTATGCGACATATCAGCTAGGAAACAATGATGCAGGTGTGCGGGGCCGGATAGCTCTTGGACTTGAGAAGGACGAAAACTTTTTGGCCACCGATCCCCATGTTGCGCATCGTCCTTCGGATAGAAGGTCTGAGGAGCTCCGCGAAGAAGCGCGGCAGAAACGGGCACGCTCTCTTACTGAGCCAGAACAGTTGGTAGCTGATTATTACCGAGACAACAGGGGCAGAATAGGGACCGAGCATTCGGTGGTGGTCGCGCGGGTTGCTGATACAAATGGAGTAACCGTCAAGGAGGCAGGCAGTGGAGTTCCACTGGCACTTAAGGTTGTTGAGACAGGCAGTTTTCTCGCTGTTCAGGAAAAATTGCGAGAGCTTGCCCAGAACGAGCGCTTTATTGAAAAGGCAGAGATAAGCCGAGATGTCGTCCGGTTGCGCCATTTTGAGGGCGAGGTGAAGAAATTGGAAGCAGAGTGCAGAAAAGGCCTGCGTTCTCTGTTCCCCGACCTTGACCCAAATGTAAAGATTCACTCTGACATGCTCAGGGTTGAGGGAGACCGCGAAGTTTCCTCGGCGATTGCGAACATGAGCGCAGATGTCAATGCGATAAAGGAAGCAGGGGGTGCCCTCAGAGACTACGGTTCCAAAGTAGGTGGGCTCAATGCTGCGACAAAAACGCTTGGTTATCTCTCAAAATACGGGCAAACGGTTGAAGAAGGGGCGCTGAGCAGTTGGAGGTAGCCCGCAAAAAAGGGAATGACTCGCTGTCGGCGAGGTGCGGCCTTTGTTCTTTGGGTTGGGCGGTTCGGGCATTGTTTCGATAAAATCAGTTATCACTGAGGCGCAGGTTAGCTGACTACGGAACTCCTATCGACTGACTCTTTAGATGTCATCGTTCCTCTTTGAGCAGACTCGGGAGAGTCTTTCCATAATCGATGCCAAGTTGTCTGGGATCGCGAGGGTTTTTTTCTCGCGTCTCTTTGATCCAGAACTGGTGGATCGTGTAAACTGGGGTGAGTCGCTTAGGATTTTATGAAGGTTGGATTGGCCCTCTGTGCTGGTCTGCTGCTTCTCTCCTCATGTGGTGGAGTAAAAAAGGCTGAGATCCCTCCCTCAAATGGTTGGGAAGCATCGAAGACACTATCTCCCCAAGAACTCAAACTTCGGCTCTCAGCAGCTTCCCGACAACTGGGTGGCAGTGATATGCAGCCTGAGGATAATTTGGCGTTAAAGCCTCTTTATCATAGCCTGCTAACCCTCTCTGTGCCGGTGCGACGAAATGAGTCGCTTTTCATCGGTACTTCGGGTTGGGGTGAATGGAGCCAACGGTTCAGTTCGGGACAGCAGCTCGTGCTGGCATACCGGCATCAGGCGTGTAACGATGAGATTCATTGCATGAGCGTCTTGCCCAAAAATGAACCATTCCTGTCGAGTAGCTCATCCGTTACCTTTCGGTCTCGGAAAGCTTTCATCGCTGAGGGCTCTGATCGGGTTCAGCTCGCGGTGGTTTGGAAGGACAGTAACGGGATTTGGGCGGCGATGGTTCTGCAATTTCGAACCGAAAAGCCGATGGGCGAGGACCAGCGAAGAGTGCTTTGGCATTCGCTCGCTTCGTTCCAGCCTGCCGATTGAAGGGAGTTTCTTGTCGACCGAAGGACTGGGGTTTTTCAGGGGGGGCATCGGTGAAGTTTAATTTCACCGATGCCCTAAATTTTAGATTGGATGTCTTGGCCAGGAGGATGCGAAGCGGAAACGGCGAGCTCGTCGCGAAGATACGCTCCATATTTGATAGGAGCCTTCATAACCTAAGTAATAGCACTCGATTAGACATGTTCCAGCTCGAGCTACTTTTATGACTAACTCACAGCAATACCAACCGTTCTTGCCCGTCCCTGTTTCACAAGTTAAAGAGCTCCAAGGCTTGCAGGACAGGGTGGAGTCCACCCAGTTAGCAACGAGTGCTGCGGGGTTGGCGATGGTGGATGCGGCTGGGGCAAGTTGGGATGCGGGATGCGCGGGGTACGATAAGTTCTTGAAATGCCAGGGGGAAAACTCGGCGGCGGTAAACGCCCTTCGGGATGCTCAAAAACGACTGGCAGCACTCCAAAATGGGGGTTCGTCGAACCCAGCCACCCCTGCGACCACGACGCCGACCTCTTCGACAACCCCTGCTCCTGGTGGACAACAATCCACATCTCCCTCTGCTCCCGCTGCGCCCGCGACACCCTCCTCAAATAGTCCCGCGACGCCTGCGCCGGCGGAACCCTCTCGTGGAGGTGTTAGTAACATCACCACGTACGAGCCACAGGTGGTGACGAAGTATGGTGGCGGGGATGTAACGGTATCGTTTGATAATACAAAAAATGTGTGGCGAGCGACCTGGAAGCGTCCTGACATGGATGAGCCCTTCGTTGTTTTTGAGTCAAATCCTGGTCGGCGTCTGACGGCGGCTGATTTCAAGGAGGGCACTCTCGGGCGGAGGAATCTCGACGCTGCGGTGGTCCGGTATCGGCGCGAAAAGGGTGAAGTTTCTGGGG
>OMIW01000012.1 GCA_900299205.1 Pseudomonadota bacterium | reverse complement strand
TCTCTGAGCCCGACTCTGGGATTAGGAAGATATCGGGAGGACGATGATAGGTCGAATTTTCCGCATGATGAGGAGCGGAGAAAAAGACGAGAACAGAACGGGTGTAGAAAGCAGTGTCAGGAAGATTGCAATGATTGTGCTCACTTTTGCGGACGGTGTGATTGTGGCGAGTGTGATCCTTGCCAATGTTGCGGGATTCACGACAACAGCTGCCATCATTGTTGTATAGAGTGTCCCGGGCTTGACTGTTGCGATTGTTGCGATTGCGGAAGTTGTTGTCACTGCGGATGAGAGGGCAAACACGTGCTCTTTGATTTCTTTAGCGTATCGATCGATAATTTCGCTAATTCCTTGAGCGCAGCAAAATTGTGCTCAAACTAAATGACGTTAAACACCTCTCTCACCGACAAAAGGAGTTTTCCATGATAACCGTAGCAGTAATCGGTGCCCTTGGTTCGATGGGTAGGTATACCGTTGAGGCGATTCGGAGTGATCCGGCACTTGAGCTTGTTGCTGCGCTGGACAGGGGAGATGATGTGAAAGCTGCGCTCATGACTTTGCGGCCAGCGGTGACGGTTGATTTCACCGCGGCGGGGCTTGGGTTTGAGCATGGGCAGCTTATTCTTGAGGCGGGATCGTGTCCGGTGATCGGCACGAGTGGATTTGATCATGCGATGTTTGAACAGCTGCGGGAGCTGGCGGCTGAACGGGGGCTTGGCGGTGTAGTTGCGCCGAACTTCTCAGTCGGTGCGGTGCTGATGATGAAGATGGCGCAGCTTTGCGCGAAGCATCTGGGGGCGGCTGAAATTATCGAACTCCATCACCCGCAGAAAAAGGATGCTCCCTCGGGGACGGCGAAGCGCACGGCGGAGCTGATGGCGACGGTTTTGGGTAGTGAGCCACCGATTCATTCAGTGCGGTTGCCCGGGTATGTGGCGCATCAACGGGTGCTCTTTGGAGGGACGGGGGAATCGCTCACGATAGTGCACGATTCGATTGATCGGTCGTGCTTTATGCCGGGGGTAACGCTGGCTTGTCGCATGGCGCCACAACTTGATTCACTGGTCTTTGGCCTGGAACATCTGTTGTTTCAGGGAGGGGTGTAAGTGTTCGAGTTGATCTTTGGTAAGGTCAGCGGTAGGGTGAAGACAGAGTGAGGAGGAGGTGAGAAGGATTGAGAGACGGGTCGTTAAGATGAGAGTGAGCGCCAGGCCGTCGGAGAGAGGTGCACAGATAGTTGGTGGCACCGAGCTGAGGAGGGAGAGATAGAGCCCTCTCGGTACGATGGTGACGAGGACGAAGTTATCGAAATATTCGGCGGATGCTTCGGAGGAGAGCCCCTTCTCGGACGGTACCAGCGAAAGCCCTCATGAAATGTGAGGAGAGAAGCTGGCCGATGGGTGTTGGTTTTTTTGTGGTCTTTGGGATAAAAAGTCGACTTTTACTGGTCATGTCGATCTCGTTAGGGAATGCGTCTTTAATTTTCACCCGTTTTCGAGCGATCCCTTTCTCTCATATTCTCCGGTACTCGCCTACTCGTCGTAGGCCTGAAATAAGCGCAAGCATCTCCTGTGATACGCGCTTGGACAGGATGGACGGTTCAATTTCCGTATGCGGAGGGTGCTATGTGTGGAGTCATCGGATATGTCGGCAAGGGTGCAACACCTCAGTTTCTTTTTAATGGACTGAAGCGACTTGAATACCGCGGATACGATTCGGCGGGAATCGCTATGGCAGCAGAGGAGGGGATTAAGGTTGTTAAGGCCGAGGGAAAGTTGTCGGCGCTTGAACGGTTACTTGGCGAGCTTCCTGAGCGAGCTTCCGCGGGGATAGGGCACACGCGATGGGCGACTCATGGACGCCCGTCATCAGTGAACGCTCACCCGCATCAATCCGGCCCAATTACGCTGCTGCACAACGGTATTATCGAAAATCATGCGGTGTTGAGGATTCGGCTCGAACGGGATGGCTATCATTTTTTGAGTGAAACGGATACGGAAGTTGCCGTTCATCTGCTGCATCGATGGTATCGACAAGAGACGGAGGGTTCAGCGGAAGAGCGGATGACGCGCGCTTTGGTTCGTACGGTGCGCGAATTAAAAGGGGCGTATGCGTTTGCTATTTTGTGTGAAGACACGCCAGGGGTGTTGTACGCGGCAAAGCAGGGCTCACCGTTGGCACTGGGTCGCGGGACGGGAGAGAACTATCTCGCCAGCGGTATTGCTGCGCTCGTTGAGCACACGAGCGATGTATTGATGTTGCAGGATGGCGATATTGCGGTGCTCGACGGGGAGCGCATTGCGATCGTTGATCAAAGTGGAAATCCTGTGAATCGTGAATTCTTTCAGGCGAATTGGTCAGCGGAGATGCTCGATAAGGGTGGATTCGCTCACTACATGTTGAAGGAGATTCACGAACATCCCGTTGCGATCCGAGAGACCCTTGCGGGACGACTGAGTGCGAGCGAGCGGCCGGTTGATCTGGCGCGGTCGGGATTTGAAGCGCTTGATCTGGCGTCGGTTGATCGGATTCAGTTAATCGCGTGTGGTACCAGCTTTTATGCAGCGCAGGTTGGCCGATACGTTATCGAGCAGCTGACGGGTGTTCCGGTCGAGACTGACCTGGCGAGTGAGTATCGGTATCGCGCGAGCACGGTGCGAAAGG
>OMIW01000011.1 GCA_900299205.1 Pseudomonadota bacterium | reverse complement strand
GCCCAAGCTCTCAAAAGCTCGCCACGTCTTTGTAAGCACGCATCACAGGAGATGCCTTCGCTCATTTGAGGGAATCTGAGCCCTATCGCGGGGATTAAGACGGCACATGAGGGCGTTCCTGGGTTGAGAGGGGGACATAGCGCTGTGTTCCAGAAAATGATGGTAGTCACAAGAGAACTCCCTCGGCAACGATCCACGGCAGTCGGCGAAGGCCTCCAGGGGGGGGGATTGATGACGGTACGGCGAGCCCGCCGTGTTTTTTGTTTTTTGAGGTATCGAGGTTTTGCCGGAAAAGTTTCGGGAGCGATGAACAGAGGGGGAAGCGCCAGAGAGAAAAGAGGCAGTGGTCCCGCACTCACCAAATTTCAGCAACTTAGGGGGACGGTTAGATTATTTTTGAATTGTTTGGTAGAAAAATACGTAGGTTAGGTATCAGGGGGTAAACCTAGGTGCATAACCTCTGAAACGTGCAGGTCGGTTGGTGATTCCGATCTTTACGAAGTAACAATAAGGAAAGGGTAGAAGAGGTCTCGTATCAAAGACGCCATGTGGGCGTGTACGGTCTCCCGGAGCGAACCTTTCGGTTTGTCCGATAGATCCTTGTGTGGTTGCGCAGGGATGAAGGAGAGTGCTGGGGAAGGCCGTGTTTTAGAGAGATACGAGGTAGCTGACTATATTTTTGGTTTTTTATTTGGTTTGAGGAGTGGAGTGATCGGGATTGGAATGTGAACTGATGTGCGGTTCCTCAGCGGTGCGATGGTGTCGCTGGGGAACTGCACATGTGTGGTTCACTGTCCTCTAACGAAAATCAAATGGATTACGATCGAACCAAGTGGCAGCTGAAGCCGCTGTCAGCAGCCACAATTATGGCTAATGACGATTTTGAAGCTCTTTTTCGAAGCGTCACTACCAAGGCCAACGAGACACGATCGGCGACAGCCGCGCACCGCCTCCCAGACGGCCGCGTCCATCTTTTCAAGGTCAATGAGGACCTTAGGGCACTCCTGGAGTGCTTTGAAGTTCTCGGGGACCGCCCAAGGGAAGGACTGTATGTCAACTTCTCGGTTGATGTAGGGCTTCCCGATGGAGCGACGAGGACAACCGTCTTCGCGCCCCGCAAAAAAAAGGATGGATTGCTCACGCTGGAGCGAGCACCGGGTTTCTTCCTTGAAACCAGCCTAGCGCATGCAGAAACGGTGTTGCCTGAGCTCTCAGAAGCTCGCGCAATTCTCGCGCCCGGAGCTCCCTTGTCAATAGTTTATGTGACGGGGGAAAACTCGTTCCTGAAATTCAGGGACAAGTGGTATCGTCCATGAGGTAGAATTAGAGGCAGGGAGCACCCCTCCCTGCCCACTACTTCTTCTTCGACGAATCGGACCCTCTTCTGATTTTTTCGTACGGTTTTAAGCCTTATTAGTCAGCTACCTCGCTTCTCCGACCGTCTCACGACAACGACATTGCCTCTTCGGTCATTCACCCTTCCCTTCGGCATCAGATTCTTTTGTTCTCCTCCCTGAGGTCGTGCACGCGTGACCACTCTATCTGATGCAGTACCAGAAGGATAATTGAATCGATCGATTACGGGTCCAGTTAGCAAAAGGTTGCTAATCTCCTCCTCCGACAGAGACACTCCGAATCGGGTTCTCAGATAGTGCCGCACGGAGGAAACAAACTTTTTCTGACCATCCTGGTCGATGAGATACCATTTATTGTCCTCAAAGAGATACTCACCGAGCCGTGGCACTGGAATGGAAATAGTACCTTTTAATCGCTCTTGACGTGTTACATATATCAGGTCGGCATAAGCTGCTGGTCGATTTCGACGAGCGCGACGATGAAGATCGCCGACAAGACTGATGCACTTCGTGCCGAGGAAATACTCGGTAAAACGGGGGGATTCGAACACCTCGTTCATATGTATTGCACCAAATGACTGAGGCCAGAGGGTTAGATACTTTCGCTCCAACCCCTGCACTGACTCGCTTCCTTCAGAATCAAGCGACCACTTCCCATACCCGCGCAAAATAATATCAATTGATGAGAAGATATTCTCCGTCTCCTCGGATATAGCGCGCGCCACTTTGGCGACGAATTGCTCATCTCCCTCGGGATTGTGCACATAGAGGTCGATATCGCTCGGGACGCGAATGCCGTACATGAAGAGGGCCGAACTTCCGATGAGGAGGAACCGCTCTTGCTCGGGGGGAGTGAAATGAGTGAGCACCCATCGTCGCAAGTTCACCAACCTCGTAAGCGCGCGCCACCCCGATGCGGTTTGGTACAGGCGGATATCTCCGCACGTGATAAGGGACCAGCCGCGAGGGTCGAAGAAGAGGTAGCGCAGATCGGTGATTTCGAGGGGGTCCTCGGTGATGAAGAGGGGGGTAAAGGAGGGCGAGGGAGCGGGTTGGTGGGATGAGACGGAGCTTAGCTCGCTGGTCACGATCGCGAGCGCTTCGGGTGCAGACATTCCTGCCGTTTCAAAAAAAACAACCCGATAGGTTGGCTCTGGTGAGTCGTTGTTGTTTGAAGCGATAGCAGGAGAGCAGTCGGTGGAAACGGCCCGGAGCTGTTCGGCGAGAAGGTCTGCGGTAAGGGGCGGTGATTTATAGAGAGAGACAAAAAAGAGGAGGCGGACAAGGTCTTCTCGAGAAACGGTAACGGAACGGAGTCGGCTGATGCCCCGTTCGAGGGTGCTTTGATGGTCGATAGTTACCGGTAATAAGTCACGAGTAATGAGGGCACCAATACATCGCCCGCGAACATCGGGAAGTGTGTCAGGTTTTTTCGCGATTAAGGTGCGCAGCTCGTTCACTTGAGCGATAAAGCCTTCTCGCGCCGATGTGGTCTCCATCGGGATGGTAGGATCGGACTGCAGAGCCACCGAGGGTGACGTAACGGTTGCGTTGGCCCGAGAGGATGCCCGTGGTC
>OMIW01000010.1 GCA_900299205.1 Pseudomonadota bacterium | reverse complement strand
GGTGGCCGCGGTGGACGGGGCCGGTAGCGCTAGTCGCCCTGCGGTCGGTGCGATAAACGTATCCCGTTCTTGACCTCTCTCCCGCCCTCTGGTAAGGTTTTCCACCTCTGCGAACCTGAGGCGCCTCGTGGTGCTCCCTCTCCTCCAACCGGCGATGCACCACTTACGTCGGGCGAGAATCCGCAGATTAAACCTCGATTTTAATTCAGGATTACCCTTCCTGAGAAGGAATTACCGGACATCAACCAGAAAAATACGACCAAAAAGGAGCACACGTGGCAGTAACACTACGACTAGCACGACATGGACAGAAAAAGCGGCCCTACTATCGGGTTGTTGCCGCGGAAAAGCAGTGTTGGCGAGATGGGCGATTTCTGCAGATTGTCGGGACGTACAATCCAATGGTAAACCCTGCCGCCGTCCTGCTGCAGGAGGAAGCTGTCCGTAAATGGGTAGGAAACGGGGCACAGACAACCCCCGTGGTCGCATCCCTTATCAAAAAGTCCTTCCCTGGGCTCCTCGAAGAGAGGGAACAGAGACAGCGAGCACGCATTCAGGCGGCTCGGAAGGCTCGGAAAGAACGGGCAGCGAAACGGGCTGCAGCGTAATCATAGCAGAACGGCCGGTGGGGGATGTCCTTGTGTCGCCCCCCTGTCGGTCGCGGGGGTGCGTTTCGTGAACGCGTTCCGTAAATCTTATCCCCCCACACCCCTCATCCCGTGAGGGTTTTATCTTGGGCATGAGCTCATCAAACCGGCCCTGAAGGTAAGACAAGCTATACCATGATGAGCCGGTCCTAAGGTGACCCTGTGCAGTGCACCATCATTACCCTCTTCCCCCACCTCTTTAGCCCATTCCGAGAGCTTGGCATTGTCGGAAGAGCCTGCTCGCGGGGATTGCTCACGATAGATACCGTCAATCCCCGCGACTATGCTCCCCTTCCCCATCGCAACGTGGACGACACGCCGTACGGAGGGGGCCCCGGTATGGTGCTGAGGCCTGAGCCACTCGATGCTGCGCTGACTCAGGTCAAAGATCGTCAACCCGACGCCCGCGTTATATACCCCTCTCCCTGCGGGCCCATCTTTCGGCAAAGCACCGCGGTCAGGTTGAGCAAACTCCCTTCGCTCGTTTTCCTCTGCGGTCGGTACGAAGGGGTTGACCAGCGGATTATCGACCTCCACGTCGATGAGGAGATTTCGCTCGGCGATTTTATTCTCGTTGGCGGTGAGATAGCTGCGATGGCGATGATAGAGGCTTCAGCCCGACTGCTGCCCGGAGCTCTCGGTAACGCGACCTCCTCGGAGCAGGAATCCATCTGTGCTGACGATACAATTGCCCTCGAGGCACCGGTATACACCAAGCCTGCCGTGTTCCGGGGGCTCGCGGTGCCGGAACCTCTCCTCTCGGGGAATCACCAACGAATAGCCTCTTGGCGAGCTGAGCAGAGCCGTCAACGAACCGCGCGGGTGCGACCCATGGTCGCGCACCAAACAAGCACAGCGATTCTTGGAGCGAAGGAGGATACCTCGGTAGGAGAGGCCTACCAACCTCCCGAGCAATCCAACGAATAGCCCAAAAAACCCTTGACTGTCGGAGCACTCGATGAACCTTTTTGTCGTCCTTCTGCACGCTGAAATGGTGGATAAGACGGGAGCGGGAGTCACAACCTCACTGACTCTCATTGATCTTCACGACATCGCCCGCAGCGCCCGCACCTACGGCGTTGTGGCCACCTACATCGCCCATCCTGCACCACCGATGCGGGCACTTGGCCGAACCATTAAAATGCACTGGGAGGAGGGCTTCGGCGCGACTTATAACCCCAACCGGAAAGAGGCTCTTGAACATATTCACGTCGTCTCCTCGCTCGACGACGCAATCGCGGGGATTCATCATCACACGGGAAAACTCCCCCGACTCATCGCCACATCGGCAAAAGATGGTGGAGAGCGTATCACTTTCGACGAGGGACGAGCACTGCTTCGGGCGAGCGATGAGCCTTACCTATTGATGCTCGGAACCGGATGGGGCATGAGCCAGCACCTTCTTGATCGGGCATCGCTGTTTCTTGAGCCGATAAAGGGCCCCACCCCGTACAATCACCTCTCAGTGCGGTCGGCGTGTGCGATCATGCTGGATAGGTTGTGTGCTGATCGTGAGTAATACCCTACCCCTATCAACCGGCCAGAGCTGCGATCTCCTCCCACGAAGAAACAACAACGTCCGCAAGAGAGGCACCGGCGTCATGTTTTCCTGAGGCCGTTGGCTCTCGGAGCAAAACAGAGCGACATCCAAATTCGCGAGCGGCCTCGATATCAACCCGCGAATCTCCGACAAAGATGCTCTTCTGACGCAACACCTGGAGGTCAGCGACCGCTCTCTCGAGCATCCCGGGAAGAGGCTTTCGACAGGAGCAACGATCCACATTGGAGTGGGGACAGAAATACATTTTGTCGAATACGACCTCAAAGGGAGCCGCATCGCGCAAAATGCGAGCATTCACCCGAAAGAGATCTTCGACGGTAAAGTATCCCAGACTTATCCCCGGTTGGTTGGTGACCATAATGATACGATACCCCGCATCCTGAAACCGACGTATCGCGGAGAACGCTCCCGGTTTGATGGCGACCTTGGCCGGATCGTGCAGGTATTCGACATGCTCGATAATCGTCCCATCACGATCAAGAAAAAGAGCAGGCCGGGGCTCAATCGGAAGAGAAGTCACCGAGCCCGTCTGCGCTATCAACCCGATCCGCTCAATAATTGCCGAGGTTGAACGCTCAGGAACAAAAGACACCAACTCAACCCGCCCCCCATACGACTCTATAATCGGAGCGGACGAGAGCTTCTCCTTCGTATAGTCCCCCGCCTTGATATACACATCGGGCCGAAGCATCTCTATTGAGCGATTGTTGTTCGTTTCATCAAAGAGAAACACATAATCGACACTTCTGAGGCCGGCAACGACCCGAGCTCGGTCCTCCTCCCCCACCACCGGGCGAGTTGGTCCCTTATAAGCCCGGACCGAGGAATCAGAATTAACCCCCACCACGAGCACGTCGCAGAGATTACGCGCAAGCTCTAGATACTCAACATGCCCTCGGTGAAGGAGGTCGAAGGTGCCCGAGGTGTACCCAATGGTACGATTTGAGAGACGAAGCTGCTCAAGGAGGGGGGGGAGGTCGTGTCGAGGGAGGATTGGCATAAGAAAATATCAACAGAACAGGTATTTGAGATGACGACCCCGGGAGTATACCCGAGCACATGCTCGTCGAGAACCCGGGCAAATGGAGAGGGCACTGAAGGAATGAAAAATGGCATTCAGAACTATTGTTTTTTTTGCCCCCTCGGCTATTATCCTATCCGTTCGATTTAAGGGTTATGTCGCGCACCGTCGTTGTCCAAGAGGCCTTATCCTGCTTGCTTCCCCCGTGGAAGCAGAAAAATGATCCAGGAACCTACCTTGACTCGGTTGCTTTGCGGCTCAATAAGGTTTACCCGCCTTTCTTGGACGCGATCATCGAGTTCGCCCGCGCAACATTGGCGTCGCCTCACGTTTGCGAGGTGGGACAATCGTGTCTCGCGATCGCCCTTCTCTCGGGGTCGTCGATTGATGCACGAGGAGCTGCCCGCGTTCTGAGGGGCTCTCAGTTCAAGCCGTGGGCAACTCTGGCGCGACGTTGGCTCGCAGATTGAATCAAGGCAGGCAAGTCTCATTTAGCGGAACCCTTTGCGCAGCAGCGCGGGGTTCCTTTTTTTACATCCTCAGCACCACTATCCCCAGAACCACCCGATACACGGCAAACGACACCATCGATCCGGACCCGAGAAACGCGACAAACCCCCGAATCGCCGCCACCGCAACCACAAACGAAACCAGAAAACCACCGAGGAATGGCACCAGCACGCTGCCATCGAGGACCTGCCAGCTCTTGAGAAGATCATATCCGGTCGCCGCCATCATCACCGGCACCGCTACCAAAAACGAAAACTCGGCCGCGGCACGTCGCTCGAGGCCACACGCGAGCCCGCCAATAATCGTTGCCCCGCTGCGGGAGATACCGGGCCACAAAGCAAAGCACTGGATGCAACCGATACCGATCGCCTGCTTGAGCGAGATCTGGTCAAGAGAGCACCGCTCTCCGCGGGCTGCACGATGATCGCGGTCAACTATCATGATGACGATCCCACCGACGATAAGTGCCCATGCGACCGGAACTGGCGAAAAGAGATAGGTCTTAATCGCGTCGCGGGCGATAAGCCCCAGCACGAATACCGGCAGACACGCCGCACCGATTTTGATGATCCCCGACCATCCGGCAAGCGCATTCCCCTCGCCCTCCCGCTTCACGCCATCCGCCCGTGGCAACAGAGCCAAAAAACGCCGCCAGTAGAGCACCACGACCGCGAGGATCGCCCCCAACTGGATGAAGACCTCGAAGGTGTCAGCAACGTCATCAGTAAAGCCGAGAAGATGACCAACGACGATAAGGTGGCCGGTGCTCGAAACCGGCAAAAACTCCGTGAGCCCCTCAACAACGCCAAGCACTACCGCTATCCAGAGCAACTCCATCTCGCACTCCGTGCTTATACTTCGGGTTCCTTAGGAGCATAACATCAGAGCGGACGATGTGCGCCCTCGATCATCGTCGCATCCCGCACACGGGTGCGCGCTACCCCATCTTGATGCGCCGCTTCGATGACCCTTTGCTCAACTGTCTCCGCAACGAGAGGATCAAATATGCTCGGAATGATGTGATCTTCTCGAAGGGCACCCGGAGTTACGAGACTCGCTATCGCCTGAGCCGCAGCTATCTTCATTCGGGGGGTAATCTGACGAGCATGGCACGACAGTGCTCCCCGAAATATGCCGGGGAAACAGAGCGCATTATTGACCTGATTGGCATAATCAGAGCGACCGGTAGCGATAACCCGCGCAACTCCCGCGAGTTCGTGTGGTAACAATTCAGGAACGGGGTTCGCAAGCACGAATACGATTGGATCGGGGGCCATCTTCTTTATCATCTCAACAGACACTGACCCAGGTCGCGAAACCCCCACGAATGCATCGGCACCAACAAGGGCATCCGCAATGGTACCCTCGCCCTGTTGCTCGACGATCTGCTCGATCAGCTTTTCCTTCATCGGATTCATGCCGTAGGGACGACCCTTATAAACGATACCGCGGCTGTCACACGGCACTACCCGTCGAACCCCCGCTTCTATCAACATCTTGGTGCATGCAACCCCTCCCGCGCCGAAGCCACAGACGACTACCTTTAGCGACTCGAATGGCTTGCCAACCAACCGCGCCGCATTCATCAATGCAGCGACGACAACGACGGCGGTTCCATGTTGGTCATCGTGAAATACCGGAATATCGAGCTCACGCTGGAGCCTCTCCTCTATTTCAAAACAGCGGGGTGCCGATATATCCTCGAGATTGATTCCGCCAAATCCAGGACTAATCGCTTTGACCGCATTAATGACATCTTCAACCTCGCTCACGGCGAGGCATATCGGTACGGCATCGACTCCCGCGAACTGCTTGAAGAGTGCCGCCTTTCC
>OMIW01000009.1 GCA_900299205.1 Pseudomonadota bacterium | reverse complement strand
TGATATTCCTCCGGTTTTTCCTCGTCCTTTCGAATCGAGTCTGTGCCAAAGCAGCGGCACCCTCGCCTCGAACCCCCTTATTTCGCAGCCTATTAGCAAATTGTTCATGCATTCGGCGGATAGAAACATTCTATAGCTGAGAGATTTCATCTTTTTCGGCCTAGCTGTTGTTTGATAGCTCCCGGCATCACGAGCCATTGTTTAAGTGGTGTGCGCCCAAGCGCACCGAAAAGGGGATCAGCTTTTACTAACGGAACGACCTGACCTGAATCCTTGATTACGAGGAGAGAGTCCTGAGCATCACGGGTGTGGACATCGGTGGTGCGAACGGTATGGAGGTAATAGGCTGGATCATACCCATTTTTCATCATGATGCTTCGGGTTTTTGCCTCGAGGGATGGAAGATCATCATCTTCCGTAATAGCGACTGTTTTGAAGAGGCGGCGATGGAGGAGTCGATTACAGAGGTCGCTGAGGATCGGATCGGAAGAGGCGGCCCACCGAGCAACATGATAGCGCCACCAGGATTCGCGCATGTGAAATACCGTATCAAGATCCAGATCCTTTGGGTTTCGGCATGCGAGGATTTTACTCATCGGGCCATCAACAAAGGGAAGCTCCGAATTAAGTACGCGAGCGCGTTTCACAATTGCTTGGTTCAGCATATCGGCCGCTAGAAGAGTCCGATGTTGATAGAGTTGCCGATACATGGCGTGCCGAGACACCGCAAAATGAAGCATGGCGTCAAGTCGATTCTCACGGAGCGCAAGTTCGCCCGCCGGGGTAAGGGTCAGGGAATCGACCAATGCACTAATGTTGTAAAGCCCGTAATGAACACCTGCCATGACGCTGTCGACTGAGAGCCAGTTTCCTCTATCGACATTCCATCCGCCTCCAGCGGTAAGGTAGTAACACCAGGGTGGAACAGCGGGATCTTCCGTTATAATTTGGCGGACCATGGCCGGAAGATGGGGATCGGTTTCACGCAGGATGCTCTGAATATCGGGGTCCTCTTCAATGATACGAAGCCCGAGCTCTTCGTGTGAGTCCCGCTCTTTCGGAAACCAGGTACGAAATGCCATATGCGATCCCGGTGCGAGATGGCCAAGGTCGTGAAGAAGAGAGACTGCTGCGATTGCGTTTCGATGTTTTTCGATCGTCTCGGTATGCTCCTTGAGATCGGGACTCCGCATGAGGTGAGCGAGTACCATCTCAGCGAGATACGCAGCCCCTATGCAATGTCCGAATCGAGAATGCTCTGAAAACATGAACACGAGGCGGGTGTTCGCTGTTTGGCTAACATCTCGAAGCCGCTGGAACCACCGAGTGTCTATGAGCGAAAGGATCAGTTTTTGAGAGGGAATCTGTTCAGAAAAGGTAATCGAATCGTGCACTATGTCGGCAAACGAACGCTCTGTCATAGAATTCCTTTTCGCTGCCCAAAGTCCTCTTAATTCAGGATAGTAGCTCCTGATATCCCACTACCCGCAAACCGAACAGCTCTAGGATATCGTAAGAGCGGGGTGTGCGGCAGAGGATAGTCACCGCCTCGACACCAAGAGCTCGAAGGATCCGAGCTCCGACCCCGAACTCCATCATGGTGGATGGCCGAGAGGTGGGAGGGGCGCTGGAATCGGGCTGAGACAATCGTTCGCTGAGTGCGTTCCTCCCGAGAGGGGGGCGCAGGTAGACGAGAACCCCGGAGGACGCTCCTCCTATTTGATGGAGTGCGGCGTCAAGCCTTCCCCGTGATCGGTGGGGAGAATGAAGACCGATGAGGTCATCAAGCGGATCTTCGATGTGAACGCGCACGAGGGTTGGCTCTTCGGGGCGTATTACCCCGTGAACAAGGGCGACCTGCTCTGAGTTGTCGACGAGAGACCGGAATATGTGAATTTTCGTGATGTTACCTAAGTGGGTGGGGAGCTCTGAACAAGCGACCTGTTCGACAAGAGGTTCGTGTTGAAGTCGCCATGAGATGAGAGATGAAAGCTTAATGGAGGGGATGTCTTGTGACGTTGCGAAGGATTGGGCTTCAGCGGGGGAGCTAATTTCTCCATCGCTGCCGAGAAGATAAGAAAATACTGCGGCGTCGGGCATGCCGAATCCAACGACGAGATCGAGAGCCGCCTCGGGAATAGCTGCTCGCGCCACTACTCCGCCTGGGTGGCATCGACACGGAAAGATATGCCCAGGTCGGGCTATGTCCCCCGGCTGAGGATGCTCGCTCCCGAGGATACGGATCGTGGTTCGCCGGTCGGCGATGCTGATCCCCGAACCGACTCCGAGGCGAGCTTCAACGGAAACAAGCCAGTCCTCCTTGGAATAGGCAGAGGGGGGTTGTCCGGCCGGAAGTTCATGCCGTGACCGCTGAGGGTGAAGCATGAATTGAGACGCCCGGCGCGCCGAAATCGCGACTTGTATGAGCCCTCCCGAAATTCGGGAGATTAAATTAACGGCTTCGTTGGTGACGACGCTGGCGGCTGTGACGAGGGCACTGGCGCTGGCGCTGGCGCAGTCATCGATGATGAGAACGGGGTGGCCGGATTGAATGGCGGTGCGAGCCCCCGATATTTCGTCGTTTATGGTTTCTCTGAGATGATGCGGACGCTCTGTTTCACGAGGGATCGTTGGTGATGGGGGGACGAATAGAGCAGCCATTGAGGGGGATGAAATGAAGAGGAGGTCCGCCGGTCGAACGGTTAGTAAGTAGCTTCAGCCTATCCTACTTTAAAAGCTGAATCCACTGAGCTCGCAGTGGTTAGGGGCTGTAAGGCGTGGTTTGGATTGGTGGCGAGGACAAATTTCGACGTTCTCGGTGGACAAAAATTGTCGGCAATAGTTGGGTCTGACGCTGAGCCGGTTTTCAGAGGGGGGAGGGAGAGAGGCAATTGGGGAAATGTTGTTTGTTTGCGGAGGGTTGGCTGAACGGTTACTACGTTTCTATTTGTAGTTCGGCGTTTGTTTTTTGGTATGGGGTTTGCAGCGGGGGTTGGGATGGGCGAGGGGGGCAGGAGAGGA
>OMIW01000008.1 GCA_900299205.1 Pseudomonadota bacterium | reverse complement strand
TGACAACTAACAATCAACCAGATACGCCGCTTCCTTTCAAACCCTTAAACACCAGATTCGGTTATAGCTCTACGGCGTAACGCTCAAAATGGGAGATAAAATGAGACCGAAAATCGGAATTTGGAGTTTGAATCAGTAAAAGGTTGCCTGGAGCCAATGAAAAACTGCCGAAAGAGGGATTTTTCCCCACCCTGCTATACCTCAGAGACGTAGAGGAAGAGGTTGGTCAGCACATTACTCAAAGAGCCAGAAGAGCTCCTCATGAAAGAAGCGCGAAGTACCATTCAGTCATTTCGAAATACATAGGGATCCCAACCACGATGTTGAACGGGAAGGTAATCGCCAAAGCGAGCGTCAGGTAGTAGGCAGGGTTGGCTTCGGGGAGCGCGGCTCTTACGGCCGGTGGTGCCGCGATGTACGAGGCGCTTGCCGCCATCGTTGCGAGAACTGCGGTGCCTCCCACGCTGAGTCCAGAGAAGTGCCCAAGAACGATACCGAAGATTGCGTTGATCACCGGGATACCCATACCGAACGCAACCATGAACGGACCGGCCGTTCGAATCTCGGCGATTCTCGATGTGGCGGACATCCCCATTTCAAGGAGGAATATACAGAGAAGCCCCTTGAATATCCCTCCTTTTGGGTCGAAAAAAGGAGAGATTGCGTCCCAATTTTTTGAGCCCATAACACAACCCATAATAAGCCCGCCAGCAAGAAGGACGAGGGTCCGTCCGGTAAGGATCTCGTGCAGTAGGCTCATGGTAGAGCGCTCTGCCCCCCTCACCCCGAGAAACACACCGAGAGCGAGGGCGACAGTGATGCCTGGGCTCTCCAGCAGCGCCACGAGGGTTGGCATGTATCCCTCTAACGGAGCCATCCCCGGTCTCGACGCAATCACCTCGCCAACAAATGTCTGCGCAGCGATAAAAGTAACGGCGGACACCGACCCGTAATGGGCGGCTATCCCTGCGCTATCCGCGACAGACAGCCGACCGATTCGTCGCAACCCCCCGTAGGCAACGAGAGGGGTGAGCACCCCTAGCGCCACCGTTGCCAATGCTGGCCAAATCAGGGCCCCGAATGATGCCTGAGCAAGCTCATGGCCGCCCTTTAAGCCTATGGCAAAGAGGAGGAACAGCGATATTCCGGAGTACACATCCTTCGGAACCGAGAGTTCACTCTTTACAAAGCGCGCGACAGCCCCTAGACAGAAGGACAAGGTTGCTGGATTCAAAAGATTGGTGGCTACCGCCACCTCATTATAGGACATAGAACTCCTGCTATTGAAAGCATGACATGATATTCATGTTCTAAGGTGCCAGCGTTTCCTGTCGGTGTAAAGGGCTTAAGAAGCTCCAAGGCGCACCTTTCGGCGAGAGACAGCCGCCACCGCTTTTTTGTGGGATACGATAAACATGGGACAGAAGGCTCAAAAAGCTAGGCCGCAGCTCAAACAGGGCGACAAACCCGACACGACACCACCTCGCCTGAGCTGGACATTCTTGAGTAATCACAGTCATGTGATTATCTGCTTCGCTAAAGACCCAGAGATGCGGTTGCGAGATGTCGCCGTAGCGGTTGGGATCACCGAGCGTGCGGTAATAAGGATCGCTATGGAACTTGAGGAGGCGGGATACATAAAGAAAGAAAAGGTAGGTCGCCGCAACAGGTACACGATCCTTTCCGACAGACACCTTCGGCACCCGCTTGAGGCTCACCATTCAATTAGAGGCATCTTGGCGTTAGCAAAAAACGGTTAGGCTCTTGCGATCGCGACTCCTGAACGAGCCCAGTCGTTCCACGCACCGAGGAGCGCGTGCAACAGGCACGAACGCCTGACATCCCCCGCGAAAGGAGACCTTGTATCATTCGCGACGAGAAGAAATCGAAGGTACGCTCGAACGGTGCTTTCTCAACACAAGCGGGTCAGACCTCACGGATAAAACAAATCCTCAGCAAGTTGACGGTCGATAGAAATGAGTACATCGACCTATATAACGTTTAGATTCACCTCAACTGTCAGAGATCTTTTTAAGATGGCGTCCAACAAACCGCTTCGGGGCTTTTTCCCGCCCGCGGAAGGTCGTATTTTTTGTAATAAGTGCCCACTATGTTTGCAGCGTTCGGCGGGGGGTCCAAATGACGAACATCGGGACCGGTCCCGCTCTCAAGAGCTGTAACACCCGCCGTCACCCACCTCGAATCCACGGGGGTTACGTAGGTGCGACCTTTGTCAGGTCCGCCTTCTGTTTGCGAGCTCACGGCATAATGGACCCCAGCAATCCCTGAAGGCCCTACATAGGCCGAGCCGCTTGTTCCAGGCTCGGTGGGAAGTGTTTTAGAGGGGAACGATACCAGCCCGGGGGGTAGATCGGAGGGGCTCGATGCATCGGATTCAAGGGGCTTGGCAGGTAAGTTCACTGGGGCTGTGTAGCTACAGAGACCCCCGTTCGGCTTTAAATTCGCTCCCTCAGCGACTAATTCTGGTCTCGTCGAAGCCTCCGGTGCCCCTCCAACCAATACTATCGGCTTCCCGGAAAGGTCCGCCCCTCCACTGGACGAAACCTTGGCGACGGTCAACGGCTTTCCGCCTGGCGGGACGGTGAACGAAAAGAGGGCGAGATCTTTGCCAGAGGGATCTCGATACATACTTTGTATCGGGAAGGCCCCGGACTGTGTGATGACGTACTTCGGGATACTGATATTCTCCCCCGGCTCTTCTCCCGCCATTTGGCGACCCGACCCTGGGTCGCGCACCACATGCTTCGCGGTCAGCGCGTAGTACGTAGATGATCCATCGGGATTGAGGGTTTTTTGGACAATAGTTCCCGTTCCTGTCTCCGCGCCCGGTGTTGGAATGTTAACCTGCGCCCGGCTGACTATACCGACCTGATTTGCAAGACTCACCCTCTCCACCTGACTTTGAAGGGCTGGTGTCAACGGGGAGGGAGTCGTCTTGGCTGCCGGGAGACTGCTGGGATTTGGACCATTACCTCTGGGAGGTTCGGCAGGAGGAAGAGTAGCGGAAGGCGGGGCTTCTTTTGGCACCGGCACCAGCCCCGGTTTCGGATTTGGATTCGTTCCGTCTGGTACCTGAACCACAAAGCTATCTCCCAATACATTGGCGAGGTGAGCTCTGAGACAGAAGGAATGAAAAACGCGAGCCACCACCTTACTCTGATATGGAATCTTGTCGAGCTAAACTCTCCTAATGCTAACGCGTCGCAGTTCTCGATTTTAAATTTTTCAAATTTTTCTTCCAGCGTGCCCGGCAGCCCCAAATGGGCCCTTATTGGGGAGAATTTGAGCGAATTGAGGTTGATGTAGCTGATTTTTAAGGGGTTGCGATGCGTGGAGGTT
>OMIW01000007.1 GCA_900299205.1 Pseudomonadota bacterium | reverse complement strand
AGTCGACCATGATGTTATTTCCATGTTCATCTGGGGGCTCTTTGGGCTGTTAGCCCTTGACTTGATGAGATGCCAAAAAGTTGTGTCTTCAAAGGCCGCCAGATCCGCTTTCCCGGGATACTAGGAGCCCAGTGCTCGGGGTGTCAATCGGAAACTTTACTCCCCCCGGCCCCTTCCGCTCGGATACGGGGCTGTGCGATACTTCTGCGCAATTTGGTCCCTATCCGCTCATGGAGGGGATTTATCAAGGAGTTCTTCCCGTGACGACGCCATCTGTCCCCGTAGATACCCTCCCTGTCCCCGCAATTCCGTCAGCAGTGGCCTCGGTGCACGACGACTCAATACTGAGTAGTATTCTCGGTGGCAGTGTCATCGGCCAATGTGTGCTCCTTATTCTGCTCGGTATGTCGGTTATTAGCTGGGCAATTATGATCGCTAAATGGCTCGAATTCCGCCGAGTTCGGCGTGATAACGAGGGTTTTTTCTCGGTGTTCTGCGACGCATCAAGTCTGCAACGTATCGATGATGCGACGATCCGATTTGAAAAGAGCCCATTTGTTCGGATGTTTCGCTCGGGCTACCGAGAGTTGCTACGAGGGGCGCAGGAGCGCACTGAGGGGGCTGGTTCTGATACTGGTGCGGTAGCAGCGGTGTTGCGGCGGGTTGAATTTGGAGAGACTCATCGGCTTGAAAAGGGGATTACGTTTTTGGCTACCGTCGCATCTTCCGCCCCGTTCATCGGGCTTTTCGGGACGGTATGGGGGATCATGACTGCTTTTCAGGGACTCAGTCAGGTTAAATCAACGACAATTCAGGCGGTCGCGCCCGGGATCTCAGAGGCTTTGGTTGCAACTGCGGTCGGACTGGCAGCCGCCATTCCAGCTGCGATTGCCTACAACTACTTTGCTGTTGTGCTTCGTCAGATACGACAAGGAATGCATGCCTTCGGAGAGGATTTTCTCGGAATGGCACAACGAAGTTCGAATCGGTAGCGAGCGACGGATATCGGTCTCTTGATCAGATGTATAACCCTCCCGCAGTCTCTACCTTTCCCTTTTTTATTTTTGTCCAGTAGCTTCAGTAACACCTGTCATGGCCCTTTCATCCTCTTACGACTCTGACGAGCCGATTGCCGCGATTAATGTCACCCCGCTTGTCGATGTGATGCTCGTCTTGCTGATTATCTTCATGATAACCGCTCCGATGATGCAGCAGGGAGTTGATGTGGATCTCCCGAAGGCTTCATCCGGTGCGATGAAGGGCAAAGAAGATCCTCTCGTGCTCTCGATAGATAAGGCGGGTGATGTTTACCTAACAAAGGATTCGAAGATTCCTGCCGAAGAGGTAGGCACCAAAGTTGCGGCCGTCATAGCGGCTCGAGCTGAGGGAGAAAGAAAGATATTCATCAAAGCAGACTCTTCGCTGGCGTACGGACAGATCATGGCAGTCATGGGGCGGCTGCATGAAGCCGGGGTTACTGAGATAGGGTTGGTTTCGCAGCCTCCCGAGGCTGACTAGTCATTCCATCCTGATAAACCCCGCACCGGTCATGAATCCAACCCCTCCCCCTGAATATCGATCTTTTGGCTATGCCGTATCGGTGATGGGACACATTGCCGTGGTCGCCATTGTCATCGGTGCTCGATTGTTTGAGGATTCGTTTGCTCGAGAGGTGCCCGCCTATTCAGTGACGATAGAGGCAGGCCGCAGTCTGGGTGGGCGTGCGCAGGTTGCGCGAGAAAAGGACCGCGACAAAGTTAACACGAAAGTAAGTCCATCGAAGGCCGCTGCGGGGCAGGATGCACCTACTCCGGCGCCTCAGCTGCAGCCGACATCTGCACCGTTGGAACAGCCTACGGAACCGCCGGAGGTGACCATCGCGCCAGAGGTGACGGCACCAACCGCAGAGACTGTACCAACTATGCCCGCGGCCCCTGTGCTTCCCACTGTGCTTCCCACTGAGCCGCCGATGGTTAAGCCCACCGAGGCACCCATCCCACCTCCGACGGTTGAGCCAAGCGCAGAGCCACCCCTCGAACCAACCCTCGCACCTCCCACCCCGAAACCGACCGAGGCACCAACTGCTGTGCCCACCCCCGTACCTACTCCGGCTCCTGAGCAACCAACTCCTGCGCCACAACCGACGGAGAGACCAACGCCAAAGCCGACCAAAAAGCCGGTGAACGTTGATGCAGCATACAAAAATGCAATGCAGCGGTACCTAGGGGATTCGAGTCAGGCGCGCGGGGCGGGTTTTGGTGCTGCCCGTCTCGGGGGGCAAGGGTTCGGTGGCGGTGAAGTAAAACCTCCTGAATTTTTCGCCTATCTACAGACAGTCAAAGAGGCAGTCAAGCGTGAGTGGCGGTGGTTCGATAGGCGTTCAGTGCTCATCGTTGAGGTTGAACTTCAAATCGAGCGAGACGGTACTATTGGAGATCAAAGAATCGTCCGAGGATCGGGTAACGATGACTACGATGATTCGGTTTATCGCGCCATCGTTGCCGCGAGTCCTCTTCCCCCGCCACCTGCGTCGGTGTATCGTGATTTCCAGAGAGTTCGGGTTATCTTCGATGCTCGGGATGGGTGAGAAGCCGTGAGAGTGGAAAGAAGGCGCGAATAGTCGGTGACAGCAAAGCAAGGATCGAGTAGCAGGGATGAAGCAGCTCGATCGCAGATGGAGGGAGAGCATGAGGAAGCTCGAGTTTATTCGTATCGGCCAGTGTTTGAGGGGGTTGAGTATCCCCCCGATCTGTCAGGTGGTTCCACGGTCGGCGGTCGCGTTGGTGATGGGTATATTCACTGCGCTCGTGCCTGTGTTGGCCCAGGCGCAGACGACGATCGTGATCTCGGATCCGGGTCGGACCTTTCCGATCGCGCTTCCGCAACTTTGTCTTCAATCAGGAGAGTCGGCGGCTCCGCAGCAGATTCCGGCGGTGATTGCTCGCGATCTTGATCTCTCCGGGTATTTTTCGGTCCTTAATCCGAATGCGTACGTCGAAACACCCGGCAAATGTCTCGGGCCCGATGGGAAGGCCTACGAAGACTGGGCGATTATTCGGGCGCAGTGGTTGGTTCGAGGAGTCGTGTCAGAGACGGGTGCGGGGTTTCGGGTGCTCCTTGAGCTTCACGATGTCCCCGGTCAACGGCGGGTGTTCTCGAAGGAATACTCTGGTAGTGAAAAGGAGATCCGTCAGATCGCGCATCAGTTTGCCAATGAAATCATGCGAGAGCTCACTGGTGAGTTAGGGCCGTTCGGTTCACGGGTTGCGTTCGCAGGGCGGGTGGGGCGATTCAAGGATCTCTTCGTGATGGATCTTGATGGAGAAAATCTGCGACAACTTACCACGGATCGCGGAATTGCGACGTCACCGGCGTGGGATCGGGCAGGACGTCAGCTGCTCTTTACCTCGTATCGAACCCGTCAACCGAATCTCTACATTCTCGATGTTGATGGGGGGAAGACGACCGCAATCACAAGTGGACCGGCGCTCGAGATCGGGGGAACATTCACTCCCGATGGAAGCCGTATCGTGACCTCGTTGACGGAGAATCGAGATTCGGATCTCGTGGAGTTCTCGGTTCGTGGACAGCTTCTCCGGCGGTTGACCCGTCCAAATCAGGCGATCGATGTGTCGCCCTCATTTTCACCTGACGGTCAGAAGATTGCGTTCTGTTCTGATCGAGGTGGAGGACCGCAAATATACACGATGGGATGGGATGGGGCGAAAGCTGAGCGGGTGAGTTTTACGAACTCAAGCTACTGTACCTCCCCAAGCTGGTCGCCGAAGGGAGATAGGATCGCGTTTGTATGCCGCGCCGATGGGGGCTTCCAGCTATTCATTGCCAACCCCGATGGGTCCGATCCGGTCCAGATAACGGGGGGCGGGGATAACGAGGATCCCGACTGGTCGCCGGATGGTCGATACTTGGTTTACGCGAGCACCTTCGGAAAGCGAGGAGCAAACCATAACCTCGCGATTATACGGGTGGCGAAGAACCTCGAGGGGACCAATCAGCGCCAGATTAGCTTCGGGCGGGGGAGCGATGGAGAACCGAGCTGGGGGGCGGTGCTTCGGT
>OMIW01000006.1 GCA_900299205.1 Pseudomonadota bacterium | reverse complement strand
GTTCCACCCCTCGCATCCTCGCACCCCCCGAAAGCGACACCTCACCCCCTGCGATTTATTCCCACGGAACAGTGGCAGCCCCTATCCTCTGCGGTTGAGGTTAAGGAGGTCATACCCCAACCAGCCGCTCTCTTTCCCTCCCGCATTCTTTTTGCTCGCCTATCCTCCGCTCGCACCGAGCTCAGGGTGCTCTCAGCAAGCGATTTTGGTTACCCCCAGCTTGCCGCCCGTGAAATTGCGATGCACTCAGGAGCCATCCTAACCATTAATGCCAATTTTTTTGATGAAAATGGGAATCCACTCGGTGTGGTCCTTTCGGATGGCAACCTAAAGCACCGACCACATCGCTCGGGACAGACCCTCAGCGGAATATTTCAGGTCAAAGCGCCCTTTCGGGGTACCTCGTCACAGCCACCCTCGTCTTTGGAACCACCACCGCAAGGACTGCCCGAGTTCAGTATTATTCATCGCGACACCTTCACCCCCGAGAGGGTCCTCGAGGCCGTACAGGCAGGTCCTCGCCTCGTAATCGCGGGAACCCCCGCCCCCGGTGTACGCGACACCGTGAGCACGCGTCGAGCAGGGATCTGCATCAGTGCCTCTGGCGAGATTATCGTTTTCTGCGTGTCCTCGGGGCTCTTCGCCCTCGATATGCGATCCCTACAAGAGTTGCTCGTATCTCCCGCCATCGGATGTTCCGATGCGCTTAATCTCGATGGAGGAGGCTCGGCGCAGCTGTACGTTCGCAGCACAGCATCCTCTCAAAGCTCACCTGAAACATCACCCCCGATAGATGTGCACAAAGCTGTCGGGGGAGCTCAGGCCTCACCAATAAAAGAGATTACCGTAGAAGGACTCGACCGCGTCCCGGTATTTATCGGATTCTTCGAAAAAAAGGGCTCCTCACCAGCCGAAGCTCCGAGGGCAAATACACCCCCTGATGCTCCCCCGTCCCCATAGGACGGCGATTTTCATCCCCAAGACACGGAATCACCAACCCGAGAGAATACCCTTATGATTAGAAAAGTGCGTAGATGAATGGCGATAGAGCGCTGCCTGAAGTGGCAACCAAGAGCACACCGAGCAGAAGAAATACTGTCACCATAGGGACCAGCCACCACGCTTTTTTTTCACGCAGAAGGGCAAATACTTCACCGAGAGTTGAGGATTTTGACATGTCTGAACAACCAGTAGAGAAACGATGCGATACCTAAAGAGCCATAAGCACTTGTTTGAGGAGGGTATCAGAAGCTGGCTAAAAACACACCTCCTACAGACCACCGCAATAGCTGGCTTGGAATCCACCCCTAGGCAGCCGACGCCCGCTTGGCAGAGATAACGGGGGCCGCCTCGGATATCTCACCACTCTCATTGAGCGACGCGATAATCCTATCAACCTCCTCTATCAGCGAGCCTATCGCGTACGCCCAAACGTACTGCCCCGCCTTTCGACCCGTCAACGCCTCCGCAATCTGCCCTTTATCCTCAACCCGATGTTTAAGATAAAGCTGCTTGCCATCAGTGAGGAGCATCATGTCCGCCGGATTCTTCTGCAGTCGGGGGAGTCGCTTCCGCAAGTAATCGATCCCCTGCCGGAATCTGTTCACCGGCAGACCCTCCCGCTTCATCTGGAAAAGCCAACAAAGCAATACGAGATCAGCATACGAGTACTGCCGACGCCCCCGCACCATGCTCTCTCCCGTCGTCGGCACAAGATCCGTCCGGGCGTAATAGTTGAGAAGTGCTAAACCGATCTTTTCCGTACCCCCTGTCAGCACCCGCAAAACTGACTGAACATCCTTCGCGGAAAATTCCCGCGCGTGAGAGGAAGATGGCACAATGCCGGAGGATGAAGTTGCTAATTCCACTGGAGAAGCACTGGTCTGGGGGTTCATAGCGTTTTTTAGCGAGGATGTATACGCGGTGAAGCTAGAGGGCGCAGACCGCAGCTAGCTCGATTGTGTTCGGCGGGGAAAACCTCACGCACCTATTCCACCAGCCTCTCCCCAAGGGTAAGGGTGCTCGGGAACCATGTCAACGGAGGAAGTTTGCTCGAGCAACCAAACTCATATTCAAATGTCCAAATACCAACCTTATCACTCCTCAATCTCGTAAACCGCCACTATTTCAACCGAAACATCAACAGGTCGCGCCTCAATCGATGCCTGAGCGGCTCCGTCAGAAGCCACCGCACGCACTCCGTAAGCCCTTTCAAACGGAACTGGCATACTCCCGCCCTCACCAGCCCCTTCAGCGATCGACCGTACTCGCCCTAAAGCCACCCCCGCCCCTTGAGCAATCTTGGCCGCCTTCGCCGCAGCGTTACGGGTCGCTCGCTCAAGACACCCCTCCCGCTCCCGCTGCATTAACTCCGGGGATACCACCATCTGCAGATCCGAGACCTCCTCTACTCCGAGCCGCGAAGCTACCCCGAGGACCTCCCCTACCCGCGCGATATCTGAGGTCTCAACCCGAGTCGACAACCGAGACCGAAATCCCGAACAGACTCGCCTCGCCTCGTTGTAGACACACTCCTCATTTACCGAATAGTGCGCCGTTTCAAAGACAACATCAGGCAAACCAAGCTTTTTAATCTCAGCCTTAATCGCTTCGTGCGCTTTTATCGTCTCGCGCGAGGCATCCTGAGAGCTTTTTGCGAGATGCGAAGAGGTAAAGGTGATCGCAGTTCTATCCTGTGCGATTCGGGTCAGACACGAGCCCATGACAGAGATTGTGCGACGGTGAGGGTGCGGCGAGTGAGGGTGATGGAGGGGAGCTGCGAGGGCCGCAGTGGAAGAAAATATAATGAGAGGGAGCAATTTAAGCGTCATGTCATATTTCCTTGGGGCACCCCTGAAGAGTGCGCGTGATGAAGACTCCAGCATCAGAGGCTTGAAACCCCACTCCCAAACTTACCCTACTCAATCGTTTCTCTTCAAGGTCCTCCGAACGAACTCCAAGTAGTTCCTCGTTTGTTCAGGAAGGTCAAGCTTACCTTTTAACCAGCGTAAAAGATTCGTGTCCCCCATATTGTACCCCATGGTCGCTAAATCCTGAGCTGACAGGTGCTGCGGGGGCCTTACACCCCCCTCTCCCTTTTTCAGAGATTCCGTCCACTTCAAAAGCTCCGCAT
>OMIW01000005.1 GCA_900299205.1 Pseudomonadota bacterium | reverse complement strand
TCCAATCCGAGTAGAGTGCGGATGAGACCACCCTCCTTTCGGAGAGTCTTAGCACGAGTTGGCCAATTCCCGAGAGGACAAGCCCGGACGGGGTGTTCCTCAGCGGGGCATAAGCGACGTTCTCCCTGCAGGCAAAGAGCTCCACAGCAGATCCTGCGCCCAAGTGAAGCCAGCCCAACAGCGGGGATACTGCAACGAGTACCAAGCTTACTACTAGCCCCGTCATCCACAGGAGGCCCACGAGAAAGACCTGGATCCACTCATCCCAGACACAGAAGTTGCCAGCGACTCTCTCCCGAACGGAAAGACCTAACGTCATTTTAAAAAAACATTCCCTGCAATAGTAATCGGGTTACCCCCGAAAAGCAACTGATGGCTCGAAGACAGGGTCGACACACCGGACTCTTCCCCTCTCGAACCTGCAGGAATGGCACCATTCTCAAAAGAACCAAGCTGCGTCAGCCGATAGGTTGAAACAGTCGGCCCCTCGCCGAGCTAAAAATCTCTTGGCGGGATAAGAATCGGGCGTAGGGCACGTTGGCCCAAAGGGTTCGGTTTTGCATTATTCTGGCAAGAGACGAGACGTCGTTCAGGGCCACGGCGCGTTGTATCAATCGGCGGGTGAGAGTCGTGTAGTCCCCTCGGTAGCGAAGATCAATCAGAAGCTCCTTGATACGAAGATCGAGGGTTGACCAGTTAGTACGACCATATATCCGTGTAACATCTTCTTTCAAACAGATACGCTGAACATCAGCTGCGGCCTCAGCATAAGCGAGGGCGAATAATCGGTCCGATTGCTCAACAGTCAGGTGAGGAAGAGCATTCTGAGTGAGAAAACTCCGGGCTGCTAAACCCCGAAGGCCAACGGCTGGAAGATACCGTCTCGTCACATCCCCCGGTATCCCGGCAAGACGAAATATCCTCGAAACCTGAGCACTTTTTTTGAACCCCAAATCGTACCCAAGACCGACCGTGACCCCCGAAGACATCGTCGGCTGGTGGGGCGCAAGAACGAAAAAAGGAGAGGTAGAATCATACGAACCTTCACTCCGATAGGTGACACTTTGAGAAAGCGGGACCATATTCCTCCAACTCTGAATAGACCGTTTTGAGGATTATCGGATTTTTCTCAACCAAGTTGCTGAATATCCAATTCAGATACTTCGGACCTAGAGAGTTCTTTCTCTCAGAGACGAGAGGTTGGGAAGGAACAGGTTCGGGGAGTCGCTCATTTTTTGAGAATTGAAATAGATATATCCAGGACCTCTACGCCTCTGAGCAACAGAATCGAGCCCCCCCAGTTGGTTTACCGATCCGACAAGCGATAGTATGAATGGGCAGCTTCGGGCGCTCTTGAACGGGCAGCGTCCACATGGTTGAGGGGGAGACATGGTGAATAGTGCTTTAAGTTTTGCAGTCAGTGAAGATACCTCGCTCCAGCCGGAGCTCGCTGAATTGCGTTACTCGCCTCAGTCTCTGGAGTTTCGACTCCCTCTCTCTAGAAAAGACTCCCGAAGCCTTGGGTTTGAGTCGGTGCGTCCTTCCTTTGGCGAAACCTTGGTCATCGGGGTCCCCGGATTTCTGGCAAACATCTCGGACGACTTTCAGCCACACATTCATGGTGCGGTAGGGATCAACCCAAATTACACCGACCCTCATGCTTCCCATCCCTCTGAATTTCTCGGGTGGAAGCCGTGGATAGATGACCTTGTTTCGGTGTTGAAAGATTCGTTAGTAAGCGACCCTTACCTGAAAAATGCGAAGAAAATAGTATTTCTAGCCGACTCGATGGGAATCGCCCTTTCGATAGCTGCGTTCGCAGAGCTACGGAAGGAATTTCCCGAACTAGAGGCTGATATCATCGCAACTCGCGTGACCTACATGGGCTCAGCGAGAACTCCAGAAAGGATGGGGGCGATTTACGATCGAGGAATCGAAAAGTTAGAAGGGGACAATTCGGAAGCGTGGCGCGAACGGGGGCTTTATCGGGGTATCGAGCAAAAAGAACGGCTGCTTTCGCTCCTCACGATTGCGCGTGACCTTAACAGCGAAAAGTGTCCGGCGTTCACCACTTGTTTAGACACCGCAATACAAACCTTTTCAGGCAAGATAGTGATGCTCGTTCCTCCTTTGAATGAGCAAGGAGAGCCAGGCTATGACAAAACTCATCCGCACGAGGCACAAGAATGTCTCTTGAAGGCAGCAATGCACGGTTCCGTCGTAGCGACGCTCGGCGAGGCCCTCGCTCAGATTGGGTTGTCGCACCGCTGAGCTTCCTTCCTTTTGCAAGGGGTTAGTGGGGAGGTGATTGAGAGGAGCGGTTTTTTTGGGGAAATTTTGGCGATTTGGTTGCTTTTCCGAGGGGGGGGGTAGAATAAAAAGGTAGTTTGCTTTTTTGCAAATGTCCGAAGTCAACCTCGATCTGTTCAAAGTTGAACATGATCCGAATGGGGAGGGAATCGTGTTGCTTCAACACGGCTTCCTCCAAAATGCCTTCCCCAAAGGGGTCAAAGAGGCTGTGGATGAGGCGCTTCAACTGCTGAGGCCGGCTATAACCGTGACTTTCTCGCCTGATTATGGGGCGGTGGCTAAGCGAATAGAGGAGCCGACTTGGGTCCATTTCGCCCAGCATCTCCGCTCTCAGGTGTACCCTTTTCTTTTTGATCTTGATCCAAAAGACATCAAAGTTGTCGCAGACAGCTGGGGAACCGCCTTGTGGCAGATGTCAGGAATTGAATGCCGCCAGCTGGCCTTCCGTGTTCCACGGATCGGGGAAGATCGACTCTCGCTTGTAGAAAAGTACGAGTCGATGGCCGTCCGCACCTCGATTCCCGAGGTGTTCGCCAAATACAGGAGGGCTTTCCCTCTCCTGCCGAACTCCGCCGAAATGGCAGCAAGCCTTTTCAGGGGAGCTGCGAAAAGCGGGTTAGACTTGGAGAGTTTTACCCCTAACGTCGTTGGGGTGAGAGGCTTCCACGACAACCTGTTCCATCCCGCTGAAGCTCTGGAAAAGGTTGACGCTTTCGACACCGTCGAAGAGGCTCTGGCACGGTTAGGGCTCAACTGAGCACCCGGTTCTCACCCCCTCCTCCGCTTAGTCGGACCAGGGGGTGCCCTTTTTTTGCTCTCCTTTCTCCC
>OMIW01000004.1 GCA_900299205.1 Pseudomonadota bacterium | reverse complement strand
GTTGATTGGTAACCGTCTTTATGGAACCGCGTAGTACGAAAAGTACGCTACGTGGTGTGAGAGGTCCCCCGCGTGAGCGGGGTCCTAGTCGATTTAATAACTTCAGCGAGCAGTCATTGAGGCCTTTGAGGTTGCGTAATGAAGGGGTGGGCTCGGCTAGCTTCAACTCCCCATATGAAGAAAATATGAGGAGGTAGATTGTTACCGAACAGCGAACCCGGTCCTACCCAACTGTCGGGAAGGGGGCTGATGTCGACGATGCCCGTCTTACCCCTTTCTTACAAGGTGCCGAATGATCCCGGCCCCCGAGAGGAACTCCTCGAGGGTCTAAAGAAGATCGCCTCGCAAGCGTTTACCACCTACAGTGATGCCTTCACGAATGCTCTCACCCCATTTGATCGGGAGTTGTACGCGTGGGTTGCAAAAGCTCATCCGTATAGCCCGAAAGATTGGTACCGCGACCCTCACGACATTATCGTCGTGTCTGCAATGCAGCGTATCGTAGCCTCCGAGGATCTCCCTTCGTGGTTGATAACTGCGGCGATTTTGCATGACAGAGGCTATGCGATTTTAGCGAGCAATAATGACCAGACGGCTCGTGATTATCAGCAACGAGATGGGGCACACTGGGAGAATGTCGATACCCGCTTGTTGCACTCACGATTGTCAGCAGAACTCGGCCGAGAGTGGGTCGTGAAACATTTGCGAGGCTCTGGCGAGAAAATTCCTCTTTGCGCTGACACCGAAACATTTTTGACCGTCATCGAGAAGCACGATCATCCGCTCATAGGAAAATATGAAGAGCTTCCTCCCATGGGTAGGCATCATTTCGATGCGGACAGCCTTTTTTCTATCAGTCTATTGAGCTTTATAAAGGATTGGCTTTCATACTGTGCAGACGAGAAAAAGCTAGTGAAGGCAAGGGGCGCGGGGATTTGCGAGATGGGGGAGGTTTTGTCGCCAAATGCTCTTCTCCAGGCGAGGATAGCTCGGTATTACAAAGAGGATAGCGATCTGCCCGACGGTTGGAACTGCATCGAAACGCCTCTAAACCCTCGGGCCCTGAGCTTCACAGAGGGTGGTCGTTGCTATCCACCTCACAGCCAAACTGCCCAAGGATTGACCGATATATTTTTCCAAGGCATCTCTCGATGCTGTGCTCTTTTGGCTGAGGAGGAATCGGTTACCGAATTTCTCACGAAGGTCGAACCGATGATCATGGCTCAGTTCGATTTGCTGATGGATATGCAGCCGAGAATCTAACAGGTGGCAGTTGCGGATATTTGCGCTCAAAAATCAGGTCGTCCAGAGAAAAGCGGGGCGAGATATGTGGTCTGGGTGACATGGGGGGAGTTTTCGGTTCGCGTCGCGGGCGGTGATTTGTAGGTTCATGGGCATTCGTTATTGGGAAGTGCGGGCGTATCAATACCCAAGGTTCACCCGCATATTCCAGGCCATTCGTCGCGAGGAACATCTTGCTTCCCGGTATGAATCCTCAAGCCCCGGCAGTATTCCCTCCGTCCTCGTTTTCTGTGACGATGGCTTTTGTCGGGCTGTTAGGCTGCACTTGGATGGCTCAGGTTTATGGGAGCCTAGCAGTTATAGCTGGTATAGCCCTCATCTTTGTGGCTGTCTTTGGTAGGTTAGCCACTCACCCGTACTCGTGGGTAGTTGCCAGAGTCCTTACTTTTTTGAATCGTTAGTTGTTTCCCCCCCGACGGGCGTTCGCCCGACACCCCCTCAGGGGTTGTGGGAGATTGTTGGAAATTATAGGGGTGAATAATTTCCATTCGAGTATTGGATCTACCTGAATACTCCACGCGAATAATCAGCGTACCAACCCTCGCCAACAGGCCACCTCGATTGTCCGTGCCTCTCCCTCAAATGGTCGACACAGATTGAGCCCGACCTCCTCAATGATCGAATCGTTCCCCTCGGAGAGTGCTGCTCGCGGGACGAGACCGATGATATCTGACGAGACGGGGTAGCAGCCGTACTGGGGGGCGATTGCTTTCACGGCCTGCCAGACGGTGCGGAGGCTGGTGATTCGGTAGTCGAGGAGGTTGCACGAGACTTCGGCGCAGTGGTACGCCTCTTCGTACCATCCTATGGCGCGGAGTGCGGGCAGGGCGTGCGGGCGATCTGGGGGGCCGGAGGTGCGAATGGCTCGGGCTATCGCGGTCGCGATTTTGGGATCGGCGGTAGAGAGCTGAATGTTATAGGCGATAAGGATATCGCGCGCGCCGGTGATGAGGGCTCCAAGGGTGGGGTGGAGCCTCGATGGGCCAGCGTCGGGGTGTATCTCACCCGTTGCGAGCCGACGCGCGAGCTCGTTGATTCCGCCACGTCGCAGAAACGGAAGCGACTGGTGAGCGGGTACAGTGGCGGCGGCGCCGTAGAGGAATGAGGGGAGGTGGTGCTTCGCGGCTGCCCATGTGGCGAGGGTGCGGGCTGATTCGATGGCTTCGGCGAGGGTTGCGGTGGAGATGTCTGTCGTCGAGGCTTCAGGCGAGCTGGCTCCGCCGGTCGGGTGCGGCGACGCATGGTGGGGTGGTGTCTCAGAGATGCCGGTGTCGGCCCGGGGAATATTGCCTAAGATGTCCCCGAGGGGAACGAATGGTGCGACATCGACGGCACCGACGCAGGGATGGGTGCCTGTGTGGGTACGCATGTCTATGAAGTGGCGGGCGGTGTCGATGAGCGCTGAGCAGCTCGCCACTACCTCGCGAGGCGACCCAATCAAGGTGATGACGGTTCTGTTGGCGGATGTGCTGGTATCTCGGTGTGCAACGTATGCTCCCGCAGCCCCCGCTGCTGCCACCAGTTCGTCGATCGCAGCAGCGTCTCGGCCGAGACTGATATTGGGAACCGCTTCGAGGAGTTGTCCCCTGTGTGTGGGGCGTTCTGGTCGTGACATCATGCGGTGGCTTCGGGGAAATTATTGCGTACCTGCCTCTTGATTTTACCCTGAAGAACTTGCTTTCTCAGCCCCCTATCGGTCACAATCGGGACATTGCGGCGACGTAGCTCAGCTGGTTAGAGCGCGGCACTCATAATGCCGAGGTCGGTGGTTCGAGTCCACCCGTCGCTATGTCGCTATGTCGCTATGTCGCTTTGTCGCTATGTCGGTGATGATTAAAACCCATCCGCATGCCGAGCGAACTTCTGCCCCCCTCACGCGATTCCCGCGAGTAGTACCCGCCCGAATTTCCGATACACATCGTCCACCGTCATATTTTTGGGATCGATTGTTCCCTCAGCGAAATCGGGGTGGTACCGCATCATGTGTTCGAGCACCGCCCGGTCGTGTTCTGATTTGGCAAGAATGTTGAACACGCTATGCCCCATTATCTGATAATCAACAAATCCCCACTGCACTAACTGGATAATATAGGTCGCTGCCTGAAGCAGCTCCTCGGGGGCGGGTGGTCGGTCGAATTGGTAAGAGCCGCCGCCGTACCGCATTCGGTCGGCGAGCCCGACGAGATTGGCGATAAGGCGCGGGTCGCAAAAGGGGGAGAGTATCTCTCGCTCGAGCGTCGAATCGAGATAAGTCATTACCACAGGTTGACATCGTCGGAGAAGCGCCTCATCGACGACTCGATTGAAGTTTTTGGTAAATATAATGAGGAGGTTGTTTGGATTGGCATCGACAGGGGGGCGAGATTCGAGCCAGATCCGTGCGTCCTGAATCGGCCCGAGGAAGAAGGTGTCGATAGACGCATCTGGTTTATCGAGCTCATCGACGAGAAGAATAACGGGATGCGAGTGCGATCGCATGAAGGCGCGAGACAATATCCCGAGGTTCATGAGCTCTTCGGGATTTTCGGAACCACCCCGCGCCATGGCGTTTGCGAGGGCGAGGGTCGACGGGGATTCTATCAGGTTCTGCGTCGGCATTCCCTGATAGCAGCTAAGGCACATCAGCTCAGCTCCCGATATTTTGGCGAGCGATTTTGCGAGAAAACTCTTTCCGCACCCCGAGGGGCCTTCGAGGAGGAGCGAGCGAATGCTGGAGCGCTCGGCATTAAGGCAGAGAGCTATCTGGATGGCGAGGTATGGAAGGCACTGATAGCCGACATCCGCAAACTTACGGGTGAGCTGCTGGGGGTTGCCGATGTGGGCGAACCCGGGGCGTTCGACGGGGTAGTCGGAGACGAATTGGGTGTTGACGTAGCGGTCGTATCGGGAGGCGGAGGCCCTTTTTTCCGATGAGGGGGCGGCGGAGGTGGAAGGTGACTCGGATTGATTCGCGATGCCCGAGGTGCTGAGCGTTAACCCGGCCGATTGTGTCGTTGCAGTGGGGGTGGCAAGGGTGAGTCCCGCCCGAGCTACGGCGGGAGCGAGCCCTCCCCCTCTGGCTGCCGCGGCAGCCTCTGCGAGTCGCCGCATGCGACGCTTTGGAATCATACGGAAATCTCCTCACCTCAGGGGGTGGCGGGGGCCCGCCCCTTTTGATCGCCCTCGATACTATCTTCCGGTATCGGCACAAACGGTGGTGACATGAAGGGCGAAACGGCCTCATCGTCCCCGATCTGCACGACCCTGGTCTTCTCCGACCAACCCCGTTGCCGTATACTCGCGCCGTTTGGGGTTCGGATCAAGAAAGGGGTAATCATGACGGGGTTCGATGGAGTACTGCGCGAACGTCTCGAAGGTATGAGAGAAGGAGGTTCGGAACGATATCTTCCTGAGTCCCGGGGGGATCTGATTGACCTTTGCTCGAATGATTATCTGGGGTTGGCGAAATTTCCGGCGCTGCGGATGCGAATCGCGGCTGCAGCTGCAGCGGAGGAGGAGCGGGTAGGAAGCACTGGGTCCCGACTGCTGACAGGCAACTCTGAGCTGGCGGAAGGAACAGAGCGGGAGTTAGCGGCGCATTTTCGGGGGGAGTCGGCGCTGGTTTTTTCCTCGGGATATGCCGCGAACATCGGTTTGATTTCCGCGGTGGTGGGTCGGGAGGATCTGGTTCTGTTTGATGAACTCATTCATGCATCTCTGCGCGATGGGATCCGATTGAGTGGGGCGAAGGGGTGGAAGTTTCGGCACAACGACATCAGTGATCTGAGCGATAAATTGGCGCGGGCGCCACGGCGGGGACGGGTGTGGGTGGTGGTTGAGAGTGTGTACTCGATGGATGGGGACCGGTGTCCGCTCCGCGAAGTAGTCGTCCTTTGTGAGCAGTGGGGTGCTGATTGCATCGTTGATGAGGCGCATACTACTGGCATTCTCGGAAAGAACGGTTCGGGAATGGTGGTTGATGAGGGGTTGGAAGAGCGGATTGTCGCTCGGGTTCATACCTTCGGGAAGGGGGTGGGGGTTCATGGGGCGTGTGTGGTAGGTTCCTCGGTGCTTCGACGATGGTTGATTAATCGTGCGCGGAGCTTTATTTATTCGACCGCGCCGGCGGATACTTTTTTCATCGCGATCCGTGAGGCTGTACGGATGGGAGGGAGCGAAGAGGGGGATTCGCGGCGGCGCGCGTTGTGGGAACGGATTTCGGTGATGGAAGCGGTGTTAGGGGCCGCGGGGTTGGCGTGGCGAGGGGAGAGCCCTATTGTGCCGATCGTGATGCCGGGGGTGGCGGTCGTTCGGGCCATGGCGACGGCGGCGCGCGAGGCGGGTTATCGGGTGTTGCCCATTCTTGCGCCGACGGTTCCTGAGGGGCTCGAGCGGATCCGGGTGTGTCTTCACGCGGGGGATGATCCGGCGGTGTACAAATCGCTGATTCAGGTCTTTGAAAAGCGGGGATGGCGGGCCGAATCGAGAGGAGGAGAGTGATGGAGCGGTGGCTGGTATCGGGAATAGGGACCGATGTAGGAAAGACCGTCGTGTCGGCGGTGCTTTCGGTCGCATGGGGAGCTGACTACTGGAAACCTGTTCAGACGGGGGCGCGGAGTCTGAGCGGAGAGGATGATTCAGGCGATAGTGATCGAATCACGGTGCACCAGCTGACCGAGGGCTCGGTTCGTTGTCACCGTGAAGTGTACGCATTCCCCCGTCCGGTATCCCCTGATGCGGCAGCGGCGTCTGCGGGGGTCACGATCTCGATGGCGATGATAGCCGCGGCGTGCCCGGAAACAGATGGCCCTCTGATTATCGAGGGAGCGGGGGGGCTCTTGGTGCCACTTTCGTCGGATGCCGTCATTGCGGATCTCGCTCCGTTGCTCGGGGCGTCGATTGTGTTGGTGTCGCGGCACTATCTGGGGAGTATCAATCACACCCTTTTGAGTGTGTCCTACCTACGGTCGCGGGGGCTTTCGGTCGCGGGTATTGTGTTTGTGGGAGACGAGCATCCCGAAACTGAGCGCTCGATACAGTGCTTCACTGATGTGCCAGTGCTTGGGCGAGTACCGTGGATGGAGCGGTTGACGCCTGCGGCGATTCGAGAGAGTGCGACCCTGTTCGCATCTCGAAGTAGTGACCACCACTAAAGGATGGCGGTAGCTATGAAGCCCACCTTCTCATGAGAGTTATTCGGAATGACAGGGGTGAATAGTTGCGGATGGCGAGGATACGGTATGGTGCGCGAGGTTGTGGTTGCCGGATGGGGACGTATCTCATCGCTGGGTGCGGATCGCGAGTCGGTAGCGCGAGGCTACGGCGTGGGGGGAGATGCGATCCGGGTGGTGCCTTTTCCAGTTCGGGGTGGTGCGCTTCCGACGATACCAATTGCTGAAGCGGCAGAGGAGGCGCTGAAGGGGCGGTGTCGGACGATACCGCTGCTTGCTGAGCGGGATCGGGTGGTACAGCTCGGCGGATACGCGGCGCTTGATGCAGTGGCGGAGGCGAGGGCCAGAGGGCTCTCTTTTCGCGGGCGACGGGTAGGAATCGTGTGTGGCAGCGCTCGGGGAGCGACTGGCTCACTTGAAGCTGAGCATGGCCGCTTTTTGGAGGGGCAGGGAGTTTCGGTAACGACATCGCCCTCAACGACTGGCGGGGTGCTTGCTTCGTCGATTGCGGCGGTGTGTGGCATCGATGCGGGGATGAGCATTGATACCTCGATGACGTGCACTTCGGGACTTCACGCGCTGCTGGTGGCTCGCGCCCTCATCCGAGCGGGGGACCTTGATATCGCGGTCGTGGTTGGTGCCGAGGCGGCCATCACTCCTTTTACGGTGGACCAGGTCGCGGCGCTTCGTATATCGCCCCGATTCGGGGCTGGGGAAGGGGAGCGATGGCCATGTCGGCCCTTTTCGGGCGAGGAACCACCTGGCCCCGCTATGGTGCTCGGCGAGGGGGCGGTGGCGGTTGTGGTGGTTTCTGAGATGCTGGCGGGGGAGTTGTCGGGGCCGAGCTGCTGGATCGCATCGATAGGTTGTGCCGCCGAGGTGCCTCCGTCTTTGACTGGGATAGGAAGCGAGGGGGAAAATTTTCAGGGGGCGATGCGACGAGCGCTCATAGATGGCTGTCTCACTAAGGAAAACCTGTCAGGAATTGTCTGCCACGCCCCGGGTACCCCTAAGGGGGATCGTGCTGAGTGGCGGGCTCTTCGCGCGGTTTTTGAGCAGTTGCCACCGCTCATCACATCGACAAAGTGGTTGACCGGTCACACGTACGGGGCATCGGGGCTCCTGAGTATGGAGTTTGCCGACCTGCTGATGGCGGGGCTGATTCCTGCCGCGCCCCCGTTTTCGAGCTATGGGCTTCGGGGTTACAGGGAGGCAGTCGCTCATGGCATTGACCGCCGCCACGCAATGATGATCAACGCGGCGGGTTTCGGGGGGAATGCGATTGCGGTTGTGATGCGTCGCGAGGGTTGAGCGCCACGAGGCCGCACCTCGGGGCGGTAAGGCGATGACATAAATGCACCGACGGGTATCGGCATCGAGCAACGTCGTCCCCTCATTGCTCGTCCGCTCGTTACGTCATCCCGATTACTCATCCACACGGATCGTAAACGCTGCGCCCTGATGCGCTCCTTTGAGCCAACCCTTTCGTCGGCTTGAACAGAGGCCCGAACGCCCGCTCGGCGTTGTGGAGGTGATGCAGGATGGTTTTTGCACCGACCCGTTCGGCGTAGTGGAGGATACCGCCTCGGAATGGCGGGAACCCAAAGCCGAACACCGAGGCGAGATCGATCTGGAAGCCTGCTTCGATGCCGGGAGAGCCCGCGACCCCCTCATCAAGGCAACGGATCGCCTCGTTGATCATCGGATAGACGAGAAGGGGGAGAATCGTCGCGGCAGCCAGCCGCTCCGATACGGTGGGGAGCTTGAGAATCTCTCGAACAGCGGGAGCGGGGGTTCGCTCACGATTAGTGCTCATATCGTAGAACCCGCCCCCGTGCGCGGCACCTCGACGTCCCTGGGCGGCGAGTGCGATAAGGGCTTCGACCCCCGCCATTCTTTCGCCGTGAGTTTCAGCGAGCGCCGTCAGCAGCGGTATGACGGTATCAAAGCCTTGTTGATCAAGGTACGAAAAGGGACCGATCGGCAGGCCGAAAAGAGTCGCCGCAGAATCAATGTCCTCAATAGCATGGCCCTCCCGAACGAGCCTCAACGCAGCGAGCAGATACGGCGCAAAGATGCGATCCACGAGATGACCGGCTCCGTCTTCAACGATAATGGGGTATCGTCCGATGCCGGTGACAAGTGCGGCCGCGAGCGCGAGTGATCGATGGCTTGTGGCGGGGGTGCGTACGATCTCGACGAGCGATGACCCGTGGATTCTCGGAAAGAACTGCATCCCAAGACACCGCTCGGGATGGGGAATATCCGTCATGAGATTCGATACCCCCCCCGGAGCTGCGCCGATTGCGATGAGACTCGTTGGTTGAGCGGTTGCCGCCAATTCGGTGAGATGCTGTTTTCGCTGCGCGGGAGAGGCAACGGTGCTATCGAGAATGACCTGAGCACTTCCCACCGCTGCGGGGGTACCAGTCGGCGGGTTAATCCGGTTGATGACAAAACTGCGATCCGCCTCCGAGAGAGAGCCAAAGCCCTTCACGGTGCGACGAATATCCTCCATCGAGCGGGTTAATGCCTCGGGGGAGGGGTCGCGCAGAATCACGGGGAATTCACGACGTGCGAGGTCGACTGTCAGTGCCGCACCCGTTCGGTTTGCTCCGAGCACGACGGCCTGAAGCCCCTCAAGGGAGCGACGTGCGCCCTTTCCGAGGTTTTTTGCTGATTCCGTCAGAAAAAATAACTTCACGAGTGATTTGCACTCGGGGGTTACGATAAGTTCGCCGATGCTCTCGGCCTCAGCCCGCAGCCCCGCGAGGATTCCCCTCTCGAGCCCAACGAATGCCGACCGCAACGCCTTCTGAGGAGCGGGATAGTGGCCGTGAAGCGCGGCAAGCTCTCCCTCGCACCGTCGTCGCACGAGGGCGCGACCGGGTGGGGTGAAGGTGAAGAACTTGTCGAGAAGCGACATGCGGCTGCGACGAGAGATTCCCTCAAGAATCATCGCCTCTGCGGTTCGTACCAGCGATGGTGTCGGGACGATCCGCGAAACGATGCCGAGCTTGAGAGCTTCGCGATGGGAGATGATCCGACCGTTTAGGATCATGTGCATCGCCCGAGGAAGCCCGATGAGACGGGTGAGACGCTGTGTTCCCCCGAACCCTGGGATGATCCCGATCTTCACCTCAGGAAGCCCGAGCTTCGTGGAGGGGCGATCCGCAGCGATACGGGACGAGCATGCAAGGGCGAGCTCGAGAGCTCCCCCAATACACGGACCCGCGATAGCCGCAACCACCGGGATGGGTGAGTGTTCGATCCGGTCGAAAAGTGCCTGGCCCAGCGATGCTAACTCTCGCCCCTCGGACGAGCTTTGGATCCGCTCGATCGCTCCGATATCAGCACCCACTGAAAACATATCATCGCTCGGGCCCGTCAGGATGATCCCTTTGGCTTTGTGAGCGATCGCGTGATCGAGAAGTTGCCCCAGCTGTTCAAGCCGCTCCTCTGTGAGGATAACGGTTGATTCGCCAGGAGCACCAAGACGGATGTGCGCGATGGCACTCTCGAGAAAAGAAATCTGATTGGGGGACGGATTTGTGCTCGCGTCCGTCGTTCTCGACAAAGGGGTATCATCCCTGCGGACATCATTCTCAGGGGAATTCGGCTGCTCGCTTCCGTGGTGAGAGCGCACCGCATCCCGAGGATTTTCGATAAAAGACATCCGATCCTGAGCCTCCCCACCCATACAATCCTCCGAATTCCCGACAACTAAGTTTGATGCGCCGATGGGTAAGATTAAAAAATCCCGGCCCTTCGATGAGTCCCCTTTTTAAAGGATTTAGCGCGGAACGGCAATCGGAGAAGTTGGAGAAGTGGGGGAAGCGACGCACGTGCCGAGATACCGGGGGGAATTGATATAGTGCTCGGTTAGGCGCCTTCCTCTTGTAACGCCCGCTTTTGGTAAGATGATTGTCTGCCGAATCTCTTGCCGTCTCGTCGGGATGGCCTAACATCCTGAAGAAACCGGCTAAAAGTTCGGAGGGGACTATGATGTCCGAAGATGTCCGAACCGACTCAATTAATTGAGGAAGTCGTTCATACCCGAATCAAGACCGGAGTAGGCCTTCGATCCCGAGGTTGAAAGTGACGTTCTCGCGGCAATGAAGGCCAGAATCACAAAGGTCGCAATGAGGGCGTACTCAAGTAACCCCGCGCCATCCTCTTTTCGACCGACTTTTGAAATGTGGACGCCCTTTCCAACTTTACGCTCCTTTAGGTGCATGTAAGCCTAAAAGTATCTTTGAACGATAAAAAGAGTGAGAGTTCTGAAGAATAGGTTTCCCGATGTATGTACGGGCAGAATGAGGAAACAATATCGAGAGCCACCCTGTTAAAAATGCACTTGTACCCGAAGGAGGTATCCGCCAAGCTTAAAAGCATAGCTGATACCTTCGAGTATTCGACAATTAGTTTAGTGCATTGTCCACCCCCGAATTTACCCCGGAGAATGCTCTTGAGACGTTAGTTGAGAGTGAGTTCTTCGCAATAACTGCGATGCCGACCACAATAGCTGCAAGCAGAGCATACTCAATCATCCCAGCACCCCGCTGCTTCTTCTCTTTCTTTGCAACAACAACTTCCTCAACAATTTCCTCTTTTTGAACCATTTCTTCGCTCATATAGCCC
>OMIW01000003.1 GCA_900299205.1 Pseudomonadota bacterium | reverse complement strand
TTTTCAACTTCCTCATTACCCACCATCCCTTCTCGAGCCACAACGCCCACCAGATAGCGGAACGGCTCCACTACTACCCCGTTTTTCAGGAGTTCTGCGATCTCCTCCCCTTTTATTGAGAGTCCATAGCGACTTTTTAGATAATTTTGGATTGTACCGAAAAAGCGGAGCTCACTGCTCTCATCGAGGCGTACCCACTGTTTTTCCTCAAAGATGTATTCGGTCAATCGCGGGACAACGAGCTCCATGATGGTGCTGAAGCGGGGTTGTCGGCTCATCGCTATCAGATCGGCATACGCGGCCGGTCGTATGCGGCGCACCCGACGAACAATATCACCAACCAATGACACACATTTGAGGCCGATGAAAAATTCGTGGAATGGAGGGGTGGCGATCACGGCATCCATCGTTCCTGCGCCGAACGCCGTGGGCCAGTCAACGAGGTAGTTGGCGCTCAGCGCTTCAGCATACTCCCCACCAGCCTCAACCCATCCCCCATACCCCCGCATAATCACGTCCACTCCCCCGAACAAGTCTGTCGGGGCCGCCGCGATTCTCCGCTCTACCTTTGCCACAAACTCGGGGTCGGCGGTTGGATTGTGGATGTACAGGTCGATATCCCCCGGAAGACGGATTCCATACATGAAGAGGGTTGAGCTACCTATCAGCAAAAATTGCTCTCGCTCTACTGGGGTGAAGTGTCGGTGGAGCCAGGTGCGAAGCTGGATGAGACGCGCGAGGGCCCGTCGGCCAGGTGCAGTTAAGTAGGGGCGAATGTCGCCCTGCTTGATGAGGTTCCAGCCTCTGTCGTCAAGCAGAACTGCGCGGCACTCAGCAAGCTCGAGGGGGTCGGTGGTGAAGAAAAGGTAGTGCGAACGGGGGCGTCTGGTTCGGGGCTGATGGGAGCATGGCGCTGCATGGGGTTGCCCACCGCAGGGCACGGCCGTGACTTCTCCCCCCGCATCAGCGATAGCATGCCGCAACCTCTCCACCACGACATCGCGGTCGGTTTCACGACACTCGAATACGACGAGGCCGATGCGGTACTCAGCGGGAGTCGCGGAGTCGATTGTCGAGCTAGAGGATACCGAACCCGCATTAAATGCGGGGAGGAGCACGCCAAGGAGCTGCGTTGCGTACGCAGGGTCATCTCGGTAGAAGGTCAGATAAAAGATAAGGCGCTCGACCTCGCTGATTGATAATGAACGGACCACCCGCCGGCAGAGGGTTTCCGAAGATTGGAGGAGGGGGTGCACCGCGGAAGATAAGTTTGGGGCAGGTTCGGGGGCTGCCAATATCCCATCGGGGACTCCGCTCGAGCCTAGGCACACCACCTCCTGTAACTTCTCTATCGACACACCGGTCACCACGAGGGCACCAACACCTTCAGATTCCCTGGGATTTTCAACGCGGCGTCGCCGCGGCTTGGTCTGAGCAGGGGAAAGGTTGCCGGCAGGGGGATGGTTTTGCCCCTGTTCGTCCACGACCTGACGCAGCCCGTGGATCGCCTTTTGGAGCTCGACGAGAGCGGCGAGCGCCTCTGCTGAGTGACCGACCGGTTCTGCGGTTACCTCGGTGCTCGCACCGACGGAACATGGTGCGATACCGCCATCCCGTGCCCGACGTCCCCGACCGGGTATTGCCCGATGGGGGGTACGGGGCGGAGGGGGTGGAGGTGACGAGGTCGCAGGAGCGTTCCTTTTGGGCTGGCCGGCTCGGTGAGTACCTCGACCGGCGTCAGCTTCCGCCGATATGGGGGCTTTGGTGGATGGAATGCGCCGAGCGCCACCCACGCCTTTGATTGCGGGGTTCTCTCTCTCACGCCGCTGGCCCGGAGATCGCCCCCGTTGCGCCTTCGTTTGTTGCCCACCCATGCTTCACCCGCGCCCTCAACACCAGCCCCTCCAGACTACTTATGAGGAGTGGTGCCAATCGGGTGATGTAGGGCTCAGATTCCCTGAAATGAGCGAAGGCATCTCCTGTGATGCGTGCTTACAAAGACGTGGCGAGCTTTTGAGAGCTTGGGCCCCGGCCCCCTAGTCCGACTCATGTGGCAGAATATCATTCATTGGGAACGCGCCTCCTGAGTGTGGGCCGAAATAAAAGCGGAACATGGTGCTTGCGGTCCAGGCATCCTGACCGCTCATGGTGGCGTATTCGACGCCGGTCATCACCTTGATGCGATGCTTTGCGATGTAATAGTTGAGACCCACATAACCGGCCTGATACCGGTCTCCCGCACCGAGCCCCACGGGTCGCTCGTAACGCCGCTGCGGAGAGAGCCCGCCTTCATCGGTCGAATGGGCTATCTGGTAACGGGTTGCGATCTGGAGAGATCGGTTGATGAAGTAGGTCGGTTGTATATTAAGCCCAATCGCATCGCCTTTTGCACTGTCGAATCCACCTGTTACCTCACTGATCAACGATGCGTGCCCGTGGGTCATAATGACCGCCCCCGATACCCCATCGTTGAAGCGGCTCATGTTTGTCGCTCTCTCGTTGGCGTCGCTGTGAAGGTACGATCCGTACAGGGTCACATCCTGAATCCCGAGGGTTGTTCCAAGACGATGATAGAGCGCACCCAAAACTGAATAGCCCGAGTCGTACCGGGTGAGCGCTTCACCAATATTCTGTCCCGTTGCGTTCGTGAACACCCCGGTGTAGTACGAGGTTCTTCCCACGGTACCCTGAAGGGTGACTGCGGGAGTGTAGTCGACACCAAACATGTTCGTGAGCATTGCTCGCTCGAGGTAGTTCAGGTAACGACTCGAGACGTTACGATCATGGGTGAAGCGGTTTTTCTGCTGCCCAATCGTTACCGCTATCTCGGGGGTAAAGGCCCATTGCGCCCACAATTCGGTAAATCCGTTATAGACTGGATCGAGATCACTCCCACTCACTATCTGCGCATGGAGAGTCATTTTTTTTAACACCCGGGCCTGGCCTCCAAGGCGGAATCGTCTTGTTTCGAAGCCGTGGTCCTCACCAGTATCGGCATCTGTCCAATGATACTGCCCGTGGTATCGGCCAAGAAGCCACACCTCCTGCACGAGTTCCTCAGAGTCATCCTTATAGAGTCGGCCGAGATTTTCAATCTGATCGCCGAGCGTTTGTTGAAGAGGGGATGGAGGGGAGAGGTCGGGTTTTGGTTCTGCCTGCGCATCGTGGCGGGGTGCCACGGAAGCGATAGAAAGTATGACGGTTAAAAACGAGCGGGTAAGAAACGGCACCGCAGCGAAGAAGCGAATGACCCCGACGCGAGGAGCCATGTTGCATATGTTCACGTTGTGTATCCGAAGCAATTACGATAAGAGATCGAGGACAAGAGGAGAACGACGGCACTGCCACATCTGATAACCACACCTAACAGCCGCGACGCTACCACGACGACCGGGGTGGTACTATCCCCTTTTCTTACCTTCACCTCTTTTCACTACTGCCCGTACCAGTCGCGCGCCGAGCGCAACCGCGCCATCACCCGATCCCTTCCGAGCGCAACCATCGACTCGAAAAGCGGGGGAGTAATCGCCTTGCACAGAACCGAGATTCTGAACACCGTAAAGGCCGGGCCCACCTTGAGTCCGTGCCTCTCTGCGATACCGCGGAATGCCTGCTCCAAATATTCGTGCGTTATTGACGTCGCACCGTCAAGCGCTTCAAGCGCATCGGTTAGCAAGGCAACGGCTATCGGGCCGGTGATGCCCTTCTTGAGCGCTGCGGCATAATCAGGAACGAGATCGTCTCGGTACAGGAATTCAACCATTTCGGGAACTTCGGGAAGCAGCTTAATGCGCTCCTTCACGAGCCCCGCAATACTTTTCAGCTCTTCCTCGCAACGCTCGAAAGCACCCTCAGGGAAGAAGCAGCGCACCCTTTGGAGGAAATCATCATTCGCAAGGCTTCGCAGATACACCCCGTTCATCCATTCGAGCTTTTGATCGTCGAAAACCCCTCCCGATGCGCTCAAGCCGTCGAGCGAGAATCGCTCTGCTAACTCCTGCTTGGAAAATATCTCCTGCTCCTCGCCCTTACCCGGCGACCAACCAACCAGCGCGACGTAATTTAATAAGGCTTCGGGGAGATAGCCTGCTTCGAAGAACTGCTCGAGCGCCGCAGCACCGTGCCGTTTGGAGAGTTTCTTACCGTCGGTACCGAGCACCTGGGCAACGTGCGCAAATACCGGCGGCTCCCATCCGAGCGCGCGATAGAGAAGGAGATGGATCGGCGTCGTGGGGATCCACTCTTCTCCGCGGATAACGTGGGAGATCTCCATATCGTGATCGTCGACGACGACGGCGAGGTGATATAACGACATGCCATCCGACTTCATTATCACGGTATCGCGCAGAGAGAGATCGTCCCAAGTAATTCGCCCTCGAACGGCATCATTCAGGACAAGGTCACATTTCCCCGCAGGTATTCGTACCCTGATGACATGCGGAACATCAGCAGAGACGTTTCGATCGCGGCAGTATCCCGAGTAGCCAGGCACCTCGCGTCGCGCCATCTGCTCGTTTCGCTCCCGCTCGAGCATTTCGGCGGTGCAATCACACCGATAGGCAACTCCCATCGCCACGAGCTGCTCAGCCACCTCGCGGTACCGCGCCGCACGGAGGCTCTGGGTGTATGGGCCCTTGGTGCCCCCCAGTGCCGGAGCACCTTCCCAGTACTCCCCCACCTGGCGCAGCTCGTCTATCGATGGCCCCTCGTCGATCTCAATCCCAAACCGCGAGAGCGATTCGATAATCTGACGGACCGCCCCCGGAACACGGCGAGCCTGATCGGTATCCTCGATCCGCAAAATAAAGGTACCCCCGTAATGACGAGCAAGAAGGTAGGCGAAGAGGGCGGTACGCGCCGTCCCAATGTGCAGCTTACCGGTGGGACTAGGGGCAAAACGGGTGCGAACTGGTTTCATAAGAACGGCCAAAAGTGGTCGGGGAACGGTTACTTAGTGCGCCATGAGGAATAGGGCTACTATCTCAGGGGGCACTCCGGATCACGGATGATCCGGCAAACGCCGACAGGCGTTTGGACGACGCGGATGAAATCGCGCTTACGGCGGCTTCATCCGCTTGGAGCCGTCCTGAAAAACCCACGGAGGGATTTTCAGGAACAACTACGACGGTTCGGGGCCCGTGAATCAGCACCGGATAGCATCACGGCAGAAGGTCACGGAAAGACGAAACACAGTAGGCGATGCCGGGGAAAATCTCAAGGAGGGGATGCCGAACGCTCCCGACAGACTGACAGTGCCAGTGCCGTCATTAAGACGGGGTACCAGAATGAATACTCCATTTCTCGGGGACCGAGCCACAACGCGGTATTCGATCCGAAAATAATAAACCGCGACAGATTTTCTCCTCGGTGCAGCATTAAAACAATAGCGGGAATAAGCAGAACAAAATCATACATCCATAGATACGGAGCACATGCAAGGCTCAACGGCATCAGGCAGGGAACCTCGAAACGGGGTGCTCCCTGATCCATGGGTGCAACCAGACCTGTCAAGAGAGCATACCCACAGCCCAAGAGCAACGGTACAAACATGAGGTATGCCCACCCACCGCACAATTCGGCAAGCCAAAAACCAACCGAGGGAGTGCGCCAATTAAGGGAGTTTGATAAATCAGAATTCAGATAGAGCCCGTAAACTCGCGGATTGAAGCACACGGGGAATGACCACAGGAATGCCACACCGACAAAAAAGCCTCTCGCCAGGCGCCACATCCCGGCTCTGAGGGTCCACAAAAAGACACCGACGAGGAACGGAAGGAACAAGTGAGGCTTTACCGTGCACACCGCGAGGGCAACCCCAGATAAAAATCCCTTCCTGCGATCGTCTAATTTTGCCTGATTGGCGAAAAAAAAGGCGATACAACAGAAAAGCAAGGGTATGATCTGACCTAATTTTATTGCGAGAAAAGTCGGGTAAAACGAGAGTATAAAGGCAAACTTAATCACTAATGTGCGATGGTCATGAGGGGGTTGGATAGTCTGATATACAAGATGAAGTCCCACGAGGAAGAGCGCCACACTGGCTATTGTCCACGCGAGGAGTGCGATATTGAAAGGGAGAAGACCGAAGGGAATAAGGAGACCAGCGAGCGCGGGTGGTGTATATACCCTCATGAATGCGCCACCCGGCCCAGCTGTGTGCAGTATGATTGCGGATAGTGCTTGAGTATCATACGGATTTTGTCCCGAGAGCAATAAACGAACCGAGGCCCAATAAGGAAGAAAATCACCGGACACCTTCAGCCCAAGATGGCCCGAATCTTGTTGCGGTTCAATACCCACGGCTAGGAGTATTACGATAGCTATCACAACCAGGAGTGCTGCCACGATTTTTTGTCGGGACTTTCGAATAGGGATTTTTAGCATGAGCACATCCAAAGTTTAGAACAGTGAGTATCATATCCCCTTTTGAGTGCTCTTAAGTCATCCGGTTTGCTAACCCTCACCGCCCACGCGCCTTGACCACAAATCTCACATCGG
>OMIW01000002.1 GCA_900299205.1 Pseudomonadota bacterium | reverse complement strand
CCGGTGTCCCCCGACCGCAAGCCCGCACGAGCCGCGCTCAGAGGCGACGAGCCGCCCCCACGAAGCGCGGGAAAGTCCAGAACCGTCGTGGAATCTACTCCAAAACATCGGGAGCTATCGTCACATCACCCACACCGAATTCCGACCAGCGCGCACTCAGCATGAGCCGTCCCACCCCGATCCCGGTAGAGGTACTCCGTAGAATTCTAGGAGCCAGCGCCTCCCCCATCGCCACTCCTCCAATTGCAGCGCCAGAGACCGTTCCCGCTTCCACCCCGACCGCTCCTCCTCCCGAGGGAGCCCCTACCCCCGTAGATGGAGCTTCTCACTGAGATTCAGCTTTCGGAGCAGACTGTTCGGGCGCAGGCGCAGCGGCAGCCGCTACTGGTGCCGGGGCCACTGTTGGTGCTCCTCCATTACCCTCGACTCCCGGCGTAGCCGGCGCCGAAGTCGCTTCAACGGCAGCGACTTCGCGCTCAACGCTCTCCTTGAGCAGCGAGCCCTGAAGCCGGTCCTCGACCGAGCTTGCCGCGAAGCCTTCGGCCGCAGTTGCCGCACGATACTGTTTAATCAACAGAATCGAGGTAACCATAAAAAGCACCGCGGATACGGTAGTCGCTTTAACTACAAACGCGGTCGCCCCCGCCGCACCGAAGAGCGTATTACTTCCCCCGCCCAACGCGGCTCCCATGTCTGCTCCTTTGCCCTGCTGAAGGAGAACAAGCCCAATCAAAATAAAACATAACAGGACGTGAACAAATAAAATAAAATAGAACATGAAAACTCTTATCTGATTACACCTCGCGAGGGGTAACCCCTACACGATTCAAATGTATAGTTCAACTGCGCGGTCCAACATCCCCCCTACCGCTCGCTCACAGGACAATACCCGATCCCCCGATGTTCTGAGATTTACCCGACGATCTGAACCTGTGGCGCCTCGGCGCGGGCAGCAAGTAATGCGAGCACCTTTTCCGCGATATCGCCGAACAATCGCCCTGAGCCGAGCTCTGATTCCTGAGCCGCCGGCCGCCCTGTGTCTCCCCCCTCCCGAATGACGGGGTCAAGAGGAATCGAGGCAAGAAGAGGCACGCCACACTCATCAGCAGTGCGCTGCCCCCCTCCCTCGCCGAATATCGCCGCAACACCCCCGTCAGGGAGGCGAAAGCCTGCCATATTCTCCACGATCCCAAGGAGCGGCACATTAACTTTTCGCAACATGCTGATAGATTTTCGCACATCGGCGAGAGCGACCTCTTGCGGAGTCGTCACGACAACCGCACCGGTCAACGTGACCATCTGAGCAAGCGATATCTGAGCGTCTCCGGTCCCAGGGGGCATATCCACGATACAAATATCGACTGCTCCCCAATTCACATCCCCGAAGAGCTGCGTGAGTGCCTTCGTAAACATCGGCCCCCGCCACACAACCGCCTCGTCGGGATTGCTCAGAAAGAACCCGAGGGAGATATATTTCACCCCGTACTTGACGGGAGGGATAATCTTCCCCTCGTGATCAACCGTCAGACTACCCCCACCGAGCATCGTCGGCACACTCGGTCCGTAAAAATCGCTGTCGATAAGGGCCACCTGAAGGCCCCGTTGCGCTAGAGCAACCGCGAGGTTAACCGCAACGGTTGATTTACCAACGCCACCCTTACCACTAATGATCGGAACTATCTGCTTCATCTGCCGCTCTCTGAAAAAGGTCGGCCTGAATGAAACGCCGCCCTTACAAGGTCCCTTACTCTACCTTAATTACCTCGCTCCTGCCAAACTGCGGAACTCCTTGCTTCTCCCCCCTCCTGCGATCGACAATCGAGGTGTTTACCACACCCCCCTCAGAGCCCACCTGACCTCGATTCGCCCCCCATGAACGACAGTCCTCCACCCCTCTCCCGTCCGTCTCCCGCGTCGTTGCCATCTTCCTCCTCGGGCATCATCGTCTTAACGACCGTCCCATCAGAAAGCGACGCCGATCGGATCGCAACCATCCTCGTCGCTGAGCGGCTGTGCGGGTGCGTATCGGTCGTATCGCCGGTCAGGTCAACGTATCGGTGGGAAGGGACCGTCACCACCGAGCCGGAGCTGCAGCTCGAGATAAAAACCACCCGTGCCGCGCTCCCCTCGGTTCGGCGGCGCCTCATCGAGATTCATCCATACGAGCTTCCCGCGATCATCGCGGTGCCAGCTGAGTACGGAGCGGCATTTGGCCGATGGGTCGAGGGCGAAGTTGCCCCCTATCCCCATGACGTGCCCGTCTGTCGCCCATCGGTCGCGATTCTTGCATCCGGTCGAGGCTCGAACGCCCTTTCCCTTATCGAACACCAACACCACGAAGGGTATCGGGTGGCAGCCGTCATTTCCGACAACGCTGAGGCCCCCATTATCACCGCCGCGCGCGCTCAGGGAATCCATACAGTCGCTCATCCCCGCACAGCTTCAGGCACGACACATCGCTGCCAGGAGCGGATCGCCGACACCCTCCGCGACATCGCCCCCGACATCGTCGCGCTCGCAGGATTCATGCAGATCCTCAAGCCGTGGTTCGTCGATATGTTCGCTGGGCGGCTCATCAACATTCACCCCTCGCTCCTCCCCAAACACCCCGGGCTCGATACCCATCGGCGGGCGCTCGAAGCGGGAGATACCGAACACGGGGCGACGGTACACCTAGTTGATCGAGGAGTTGATACCGGCCCCATCATAGCTCAGGTCTCTATTCCCTGCGTCAGTTCCGACACACCAGAGGAGCTTGCGGCGCGGGTCCTCGCGCATGAGCACCGACTTTTTCCCTGGGTGATTGGCGCAATTGCCCGGAAAGAGATTCAAGCAGAAGATAATCGTATTGTGATATCAGCCGAAGCGCGTCAGGGTGGCGCCGCTTTAGGATTTTTACTCCCCGAGTAATAATCGTCATCAATGCGCCGGCTGGGAGCAACTTAGCAGGGACTCATTCGTATCCAACGGTGGCGGAACCCTCGCTCAAGAAATTACCCGGCCTTTGCTTGGAGACTCCCAAGATGCTCGTGGCGCACGGCGCCGCGCCAATCCCGAGGTGGTCGGTTGCAACGGGACGAGACTCTCCGGTATCTGATCGACCAATGCGAGGATTTCGCCGGGACGTGGCTCATAATCACTCGCGAGCGCTTGACGGTAGAGCGATTGCAAGCGAACACGGGTCTCTATCGGGTGAAGCTTCGAGGAGTTATCCTCCTGTTCCCGGAACGAACGGTGCTGCGAGAGCATCGCTCGATACTCACTACGGAGGGCATCGGCGATCTCTGATTCATCCGATGCATCCGCTATCCGCCGAGTGATCTCGGGATTGGGATCCCGCAGGGAGCGACTAATGACAGGGGTCGCGACATCAAGCCACTCGATAACGGCAGAGTATCCCCGTTCCCGAAGCTCCGCGGCGATGGCCCGCTGCGGACCACTCACCGCGAGCGCACACAAATTCCCTATCTTCCCCTCGAGTCGCGCAAGATTCGCCACCACCATGTGGCTCCGCAACTGCTCGGTGTGTCGAATAGCATCCGCCTGACTGGGACACCAAGGCTCATAAATCTGACCCTCGAGCTGAAAATCAACCAAAGAAGGGGGTTTTCGTCCAAACCGATGATAGTGGAGAGAACCCTGAAGCTGCTCAACCATCTTGACGGACACACCCAAAAAATGATCCTCCGCTGAGGGGTTTCCGATACCCTCAGTGGCCTCATACAGTCTCACCCACCGATCGAGCCGACGCTCCCCAGCTCGGCTGAGGGAGGGCAGATGCTGCTGCACCTCGACGAAGCTATTCCAGACTGCCTGGGTGGTAACATCGGCACCGATCTTATTCCGAAGCCCCGCGATTATCCCACCAAATTCATCGATCCGACCCTGCTCGGCGAGCTGCAGCGCCACCATCGCGGCACCGACAAAGATCAACCGCTCCTTTTCCGCGCTCGACTCCTCGACACCACCCCTTTCGGCACGCTCCCGCACCGTTGAAAATTCCCCAAACAGCTCCCCCATATCGTGAAGACACGACGCCACGATCGCATCGCGGACAAATTCTCGGGGCACCTGTTCAGAGGAGCCCTCAACACTCAGCCGCTGCGAGGCGGCATCTGCGACCGCGACCATCATCCGAGCGACATGAAGGCTATGGGTCCCCGCTTCCTCTCCCGCCCCCTCGGCGAACGTCGGCTCACCTCGGAATCGGTTTGCAAATTGAAGCTCGTCAAGCAGCGCGCCTAAGGCCACTTTTTCGTGCCGGTGAAGCTCAAGATCTGCGTATTCCAGAACAACCTCGAGCCCGCGACGGATGTCGCGGGTGGGGTGCTCGTGTCCAGTGGCAAGTGCGAGGCCTCGGAGATGCGCTACTTCGCGGAGTGAGATTGAGGGGGCGTGTGGCATGGTAGGGGTGAAAGGCTAGGGAATGAGTGTGAAAAGAAATTTTCAGGTGGCCGGGGTGATTAGGCAACTTGATGGTGAGGTGATGGCATATCCTCTAAAATGTCTATGGTGCGCCGTGTAGCTCCAAAGGAGACGTTTATATGTTTGAACTAACAGAATTCGTTCTGCGATGTTTCATTATTACCCATGCAGCTTTGAACGGAAAATTTATATGTTAGAACGCACCACCCCCAGCACTTCAACATCGACTGCCGAAGCACTTTCTCCAGTAGGGAACAAAGCCGAGCTCCTCCAAGAGATCGCCAAGACCAGAGTGTATCTTGAGCACCCCACGTACCCGAGGGAACTGAACGATAGATTGCTTCAGCCAGCGCCAGCCGGTCCGACACAGGAGGGGCCGAAACCGGGTACCGACCCAATAACCGGAGAGCCACTCGTACGACAGGCCTAACCCCCCCAATCACATCCCCGCCAGCCCAGCTCGTACCAACTCAAAGTACGACCCCGACTGCAAACTGGCCCCCCCGATGAGCCCGCCGTGAACCGACGGCAGGGCGAGTATTTCGGGGGCGTTCTCGGGTTTCAGGCTTCCGCCGTAGAGAACGGGACACCGGGCGGTGGTAAGTTCAGCCACGATCGTGCTTATTGTGGTATGCGCTTCGGCGATCTGTTCGGTGGTTGCGACCTCCCCGGTGCCTATCGCCCAGACCGGTTCGTACGCTATGAGGAGGGACCGTACTTCATGCGGGGATAGGCCGAGGACCGCGCTCGTGATCTGGGAACGGAGCACGGCGAGGGTCTTGCCCGCCTTTCGTTCATCACGGGTTTCACCGATACAGAGGATACAGGCGAGTCCGTTGGTAATCGCTGACTTCACCTTGCGCCGAATCAGCTCCTCCCCCTCGTGTACGAGCGAACGTCGCTCAGAGTGGCCGACGATAACAAACGTCGCCCCCATCTCTTTCAACTGGGTCGGCGACACCTCACCGGTGTACGCACCGTGCTGCTCAGGCCAGAGGTTTTGTCCCCCAACCCGAAATCGCGTCCCAGCAACTTTTCGTGCGATATCAGGAATCGCCAAAAAAGAAGGGGCGATCCAGGTGTGCAGGTCGTCGGGGATCGGCATCATCGACGCCTCGTGCATCAACGCGGTCGCCAGCTCGAGCGACTGACGGGTCGAGAGGCTCATTTTCCAGTTGGCGACGAGGTAGCAGGGAAACGATTGCATATCGGTACCGGAATGGGCGGTTGTCATGGGTGCCTCGGTGTGAGCGTCTGGTGGTTATTGCCCCGTCCGCACCGACAGGTAGGAACTCGGGGCACGACTTCGGACTCGCCATATCGGAGCGAAACGGGGCGGGAACCCCAACAGATCCCCCCCCCGAACCTCCTCTCCTCATCCGTTACGCCGCGAGGAGCTTCGAAACATCGAGCATCCGTGCGGAGAAGCCCATCTCGTTGTCGTACCACGCGATGACCTTTACCATCCGGCCTCCGATTACCATCGTGCAATCAGCATCCACGATGGAAGAGCGCTGATCTCCTGTGAAATCTACCGAAACGAGTGGCTCTTCGCAAAAGCCGAGGATGCCCTTGAGCGACTGCTCGGAGGCGCTCCTGAGGGCCAGGTTGACCTCAGCAGCGGTCACGTCACGCTCAACCTCTGCGACAAAATCGACCACTGAGACATCGGGGGTCGGCACTCTCATCGCAAAGCCATCGACCTTCCCCTTCAGCGCCGGCAGGACGAGTCCCACCGCTTTTGCCGCACCGGTCGTTGTCGGAATCATCGACATCGCCGCCGCACGGGCACGACGGAGGTCTTTATGGGGCAGATCAAGGATCCGTTGATCGTTGGTGTACGAGTGGATCGTCGTCATCGTACCCCGCACGATACCGAAGTTTTCGAGAAGCACCTTTGCAACTGGTGCGAGGCAGTTCGTCGTACACGAGGCGCAGCTGACAACCTGATGCTCGCTGCCGTTGTAGGCTGCGTGGTTGACGCCGTACGCGAGGGTGAGATCGGGGTCAGGAGATGGCGCGGAGATAAGAACCTTGCGAGCACCTGCCTGAAGGTGGAGTGCCGCTTTGTCACGCTTGGTGAACACGCCGGTACACTCGAGGGCGACATCAACCCCAAGGGTCTTCCACGGCAACGCAGCGGGATCTTTCTCAGCGTACACCTTGATGACCTTGCCGCCGACCCGAATCGCCCCATCCTCGGCGACGACCTCTTCCTTGAGGGTGCCATGGACTGAATCGTACTTGAGCAGATGCGCGAGGGTCTCGGCATCGGTCAGATCGTTGATAGCTGCAACGGTGAAGGTATCGGTGAGGTTACGGGTGATAATTTGCCGAAGCACATTTCGTCCGATCCGTCCGAAGCCATTAATCGCAAGGGTAATCGCCATATCGTATAAGCCTCCTAGCCTGGTAACCGCGTCAAGGGGAGCGATTCCAACGTTCCCCCTTTCGAGCCGGACTATACTCCGGTTCCGATTCGCAGTGTAGTACCTCTTGTTGAAAAACTGCAAAGCACCGATGTAGCGAGATTCCCAGATTTGAAATTACCGCCCCTGAAGCGCGTGGAGCGCCGCGTATTCCCCCCCGAGGGCGAGCAATTCAGTGTGCGTTCCCTGCTCGAGTATTCTCCCCTCCTTCATCACCACTATCCGGTCGGCGTTGACAATCGTCGAGAGGCGGTGGGCAACCACGATCGTAGTGCGGCCCTCCATCAGGGTATCGAGCGCCTGCTGAACTTCACGCTCTGAACGGTTATCGAGCGACGCAGTCGCCTCATCAAGGATCAGAATCGGAGCGTTTTTTAGGATCGCGCGAGCTATCGCGAGCCGCTGTCGCTCTCCTCCTGAAAGCGCAAATCCCCCCTCGCCCACAACGGTATCAAAGCGCTCGGGGAGAGCGCTAATGAATGGAGTCGCATAAGCCTGCTCTGCCGCACGGAGGACCTCTTCGGGGGTTGCGTCGTGGTTGCCGTATCGAATGTTGTTCCAGATGGAATCGTTAAAAAGAAACGTATGCTGACTGACCATCGCGATACGACTTCGGATATCGGCAAGGCTTGCGGTACGGAGATCGACCCCGCCGAGCCGAACAACCCCCTCGGTCGGGTCGATAAATCGGGGAATAACGTCGGCAAGCGTTGACTTGCCCGAGCCAGAGAGGCCCACAAGCGCAATCCGAGAGCCCTCGGGTATCGTGAGCGAAATATCGCGAAGTGCCCATACCGGAGAATCACCATATCTATATGAAACTCCCCTCACCTCTATCGAGTTACCCGCGGTCAACGGCACTGGCGTTGATGGCTCCTGAATCGTCGGAGTAGTATCAAGAACCTCGAACACCCGAGCCGCCCCCGCCAACGATTGCTGCACTGCCGCATGCACTCTGCTGAGTTTTTTCCACGGATCGTAGAGAAGAAAAATAGCGATCAAAAATCCGATAAAGCTCCCCTGCGAGCGGGTACCACTCAACACCGAGGTGCCGCCATACAATATGACCGCCGCCACCGCAACGCTCGCGAGCACCTCATTAATCGGTCCATTAAGTGCCTTGACCCGATCAGAGGTGATAAATACCTTCGTGAGCGCCTGGTTCGCATCCGCAAACCGATGCCGTTCAAAATCATCGTTGCAGAATATCTTTACCACCTTGCTCCCAAGGATCGATTCCTGGAGCCTCGCCGTCAGTGCGCCGACCCCATCCTGGCCCCGTCGCCCGAGTTCACGAAGCCGACGGGTGAGCTGAATCATCGGGAATAACCCGATGGGAACCACGATTATCGCGATAAGCGCGAGAGTCGGATCCATCCAAACCGCGACCCCCGCAAGCGCGACTATCCGAATTGAATCACGGAGCATCGATGCAAACGAATCGGTGAGGAGGGTGCGAACAAGAAGAACGTCGCCAGTTATGCGCGCGAGCATGTCACCACTCGGGTTACGAATAAAATATTCCGGACCCAACCTCAGAAACTGATCGTTCATCGCACGGCGAAGATCCCGAACCACCGAATGACCCACGACACTCATCAGATATTGCTGACCAAAATCGGCGGCACCCCGAAGGGCACTGAGGGCGATAAGGAGCAGCGGAAAAAGATACAGGTAGGCCGGGTCATTCGCCTGAAAGACCCGGTCGAGCACCTCTTTGACGAGGAACGGTACGACGCCATCGGAGGCACCGAAAGCCACCATGCAGAGCAAAGCCCCGATAAAGGTGCGACGGTAAGGCTGAAGAAACTGCTTGAGCCGCTGCTTGAGTATGCCACGGGGCGGCCGGGCGGGTCGTGCCGTCTGAAGCACCAGCCGGGCGACCTCGTCGGCGGCTGGCAATGGTTCGCGAAGGGTGCCGTTTTCGGTGATTGCACGCCGTTCGAACGAATGACGAACTGCCTCAAGCCCCGTGCTGATTGATGCCCGATACTCGCCATCGTCGAGTATGCGTGATACCTCATCAACGATCGCCTCGGGGGTACACTCACGCTGCAGCAGCTCTCGCACCGTCTGAGGGCGTACGATATTGACGAGCGAAACTTCAGAAATGGAAACAAGCAATCGCACGAGAAAGGCTGAGAACGGTGATGCGCGGTAGACGCAGACAAAGGGAAGCCCAACAAAGGCAGCCTCGAGGGTGCAGGTCCCGCTTTTGAGCACCCCCACCGAGGCATGCGCCAGCACTGCATCCGAGTTTCCGACCGTGATTGTCAATCGCTCCGACGGAGAGGACGCACGAAGCCTCGAAGCAAGCTCCTCAGTCGGAACAACACAAACACCGTGAAGGTCAGGATACCGAGCGCACAGCTTTTCAAATGCATCGCGCTGAATCTCCCAATGTCGCGCAATCTCAGCGCGTCGGCTGCCGGGCAGGAGAGCGACAATCGGAGCTCTGGCGGGGATGTGATGGTCCGATCGAAAAAGGTCGGGATCCCGAGAAATATCCCGAAATCGCTCAACGAAGGGGTGCCCCACATAGTGGGTATGCCGATAGGAGCGGTTCGCATGAAACGACGGCTCAAAGGGAAAAATAGCCGCAATCCGATCGATGGTGTGACGGAACGCTTTAATCCGTTTAGAGCGCCAGGCCCAGACCTTCGGCGGAATATAATAAAGAGTCGCTATTCCCTCATCACGGGCAACCCGGGCGAGACGAAGGTTAAAATCGGGAAAATCAACCAAGATAACGAGATCGGGGCGCCACTCTCGGATAAGCCTCGCCATCGTGCGATACCCCCGCAGCAACGACCCCACCCGACCGAACAGCTCCGAGAATCCCATCACCCCACCGACCGAGGCCGCATCGACCACCTGCT
>OMIW01000001.1 GCA_900299205.1 Pseudomonadota bacterium | reverse complement strand
TCCCGATCCAAAATCCCCGCCACCCTCGCCGAGGTCACCTCCATAGCCCGCGCCATCGAGGTGCTCGATACGATGGGGCTCACGAGTGACGAGCGGGAGGTGTACGAGGCACGGTTGAAGTGGCTCCGTGATGAGGAGATGGCTATTTTGACAGCGCATAATCGGGGGGTGGAGAAGGGGCTCGCTGAAGGGCTCGCTGCGGGGCGAGCCGAAGGGCGGGCTGAGGGCATCGCCGAGGGTGAGGCGCGGGGGCGCGCAGAGGGTCTCGCCGAGGCGCTTAAGCGACTCACCGATGCCGGTGTGCCGGAGGAGCAGGCGAAACAGATGCTCGGTATTGAGTGAGTAGCCTCAGCATTGCGGGGCAATCTAACCTTCACGCTTCCAACACGGCTCATCCACGGGTAATCAACGGATTGTCGCCCAAACGCGTCCCGGCGTTTGCCGGACTATCCGTAGTCCGAAGCATCCCCTGAAGTAATCTTCCCATTTTTCCAGCCCCACTATCTCCACTCCGAACAGGCACCTCAAACCATCCCTCTCGTAAGATGGGCCAACTAATTAACGGAATTGCCCATTTTTGGCTTTTTTTGAGGATTAAGGTATCCTTTCATCGTTACGGCAGCGACCGCGCTGGATTTGTCATCCGCTTTTACCATGTCCCCCATTTCTTCTCTTGTAGCACCCTCCTGCGACCAAGCCGAATCTGACGCCGTCACCCAAGAAACCATCGCCTCGCTGCCGGTCTATCATATCGCCTCGTATCGCACCTCGACGGAGCCCCGACCGTTTGGCCCACTTCTCTCATACGCCTCCACTCTCTCCCACGGCCCCCTCTGGTATCTCCAAACACGGGATGGCTCCCGCGAGATTCTTGCCGCTGGAGCCATTGCGACCTTCCGCGCCGACTCCCTCGCTGATTTTCAGCACCGCCACTCATGGCTTATCTCCTCCCTAAACGCGCACCCCTTCGCGGAGGTCCTTACCCTCGTCGGGGGGACATCATTTGATACCGAAGCGCCCGGCGCCTCTTGGCCCGGCTTTAGTGCAGTCCATTTCATCCTCCCTCGCCAGCTTCATCTCCGTCGTGGCAACGTCATTGACGTGTATCAGTTCGGTGACGATACGGAAGGGTGCAGCTCTCGTGCGGGGGGTCCCATCCCATCCCGAGAAACCCCCACCGCCCCATTCCTTGCTCCCTCGTGGGTTGCCTCTGAACCTACCTTCGACGAATGGGAAAAGACGCTAAAAGAAGCGCTTAACGCGATTGAGCATGGAGAGCTACAAAAAGTCGTCCTCGCGCGACGAGCCCTCGCAAATCTCAATACCTCGATCCACCCCGCCCTTCTTCTCCAACGGCTCCTCGCATCGCCACAGCCGGTAGCACCCTACCTCTTCGCACCGGGCCCCAAATTAAGCCCGACCTTCATCGGCGCGACTCCCGAGCTTCTCTTTGCGCTCGTCCAGAACCCATCTCAGAGCCCCTCGGAGCAACAGACTCTCTCAGATAGCCCCACCTCCATTCCCTCACCGTGCATAACCCTTGAGAGCGAAGCACTTGCGGGGACCCTCTCCCGAAGCCCCCGTGATACAACAGATTCCCCACCCGCGCCGAACCTCGCTTCCGGCTGTCATAAAGAACGGGCCGAACATCAGTTTGTCGTTACCTCTATCCTCGAAAAGCTCCGTACGATAGCAGTACGCATCGAAGCGCCCCCCGAGCCTCAGATAACGACGCTGCACGACCTGCATCACCTCGTTACCCCTATCCGAGCCGACCTGGCCAGCCCCCCATGTCCGCTCGACATCGTCGCGCTTCTTCACCCGACCCCCGCCGTCGGTGGCACCCCCCCGCAAGCCGCTCGATCCTTCATCCGCGACCATGAGCCCTTCGAAAGAGGCTGGTACGCCGGTACGATTGGGTATATGACAAACGAGCGGTCCGAGTTTTACGTCAGCCTCCGATCGGCATTGCTCAACGAGAATGAACTCATCGCATACGTCGGGGCTGGGATAGTCAGTGGATCGACCGCCGTCCAGGAGTGGCGCGAGCTCGACCTTAAGCAGCAACGGCTTGTGGCGAGTGTGGGTGCATAACCCACTGGCAATAAGGGGAGGAATTGGTTACCCCCTGAAACGGCGACTTCTCAAAGCGCGCCATTACCAAGAAAAACAAGTCATGACCACCTTCCTCGGCCAAAATCATCTCATCGCTACCATCATCATCGAGGAGCTATACCGCCTCGGTGTGCGCACGTTTGTGCTCTCCCCGGGCTCTCGTTCTACCCCTGTTGCGAAGGCACTCGAGCTGTATGCCGAGCACACCGTCGTCCATATCGATGAGCGAGGTGCGGGATTTTTTGGGTGGGGGGCAGCACTGGGGACGGGGGTTCCTGCAGTTCTCATCTGCACCTCAGGGACAGCGGTAGCTCATTACCTTCCCGCCGTCATCGAAGCATCGCAGTCTGCGGTGCCATTGATTGTAATCTCTGCGGATCGCCCAACCGAACTGATTGATACCGGTGCCAATCAAACAATTCGTCATCGCGGGATCTTCTCCCACTACATCCGGTACGACGCCGCCATCGAAGCTCCGTCCTCTGCGACATCCACACCCCTCGTGATAAGACTCATCGATGAGTTGTATGCCCGATCGCTCGGTCCCTTGCCAGGCCCGGTGCATCTGAATATCGCATTCCGGCTCCCTCTTCTTGAGCCGACAAATACCGTACCTCTGCCGCACGAGCTTGTTTCGTGGTACGCCTCGCGACAGCCACTATGCATTACTGCCTACGGAGGGACCGCCGGAAAAATCGCTGAAGGAATTGCGTCACCCTCCTTGAGTTCCGAACCAGCATCGCCCGCCTCTCCTCTCTTCGACCGAATTGAGGGAGCAATACGGAGTTCATCTCGAGGCGCAATCATCGTTGCGGGGTGTCATCCCCGCAACGGCGCTCCTGCAAGGGATACCCACGACACGATATGCCAACTCGCGGAGCTCCTCGGGTGGCCAATTATCGCCGATATCACCTCGCAGATGCGCATCAGGGGACAGGCTTGCGACAATAGCTCATTAGAAGCAAGCCCGATATTTTACGAGGCAAGCGCACTCTACGAACTCTGTACCGCTCGCGAACAGCTTGCGCCTGATCTCCTCATCCATATCGGCACCCAACCGGTATCGGGCTCCCTCCTCCAGCTCCTCGTGCAGTGCCCCTCGGTAATCCACCTCGCTCACCATCCACTTCGATCCGATTCGGTGGGAAATAACATCGCATCAGCAGCCCTAACCCCCGAGGAGCTTTTAGGTTTTTTGCGAGGTCGAATACGCCTAAATCTCGATTCGCCTCCCCCTCCTCCCCTTGCCCCATCGGGGCTCAGTGCCCTGTATCGAAAGATTCATGAGATATGCTGCGGATCTCATCTTCTCTTTTCTGCTGCCTTCGCAAATGCAGAGGGCGCTTTCATTGAGACTATCCTTGCGGCGCTTCCCTCAGATTGGCAACTGTATCTAGCCAATAGCCTACCCATCCGCCTTGCAGATAGTTCGTTGCATCATCTCGCGGTCGAGCCCTCACCGCAGCAGCACCTGTCTCTGCAATCAACTCCCATCGGCTGTCATCGGGGTGCAAGTGGCATAGACGGTACCATCGCCTCGGCGAGTGGGCTCGCCCACGCGACCGCAACCCCAACCGTCGTGATCGTCGGGGATCTTGCGACCCTCCACGATTGCACCTCGCTGCTTCTCGCGCGCCGCTCCCGCGCACCCATTATCACCATCATAATCAACAACGGCGGAGGGGGCATCTTCTCCACCCTCCCAAATCTTACCGACCAGCCCAGCTTTCAAGAATTCTTCCTCACCCCCCAGACGGTCACCTTTTCGGGAGCCGCACTTCTCGCCGGTCTACCATATCAGCGCGTAACCGACACGGCGACCCTGCGAGAGCTGCTCGCTCAAACCTTTGCTGAAAATCGCTCCGCCGTCATCGAGGTCGCCGTTAGCTGGGAACACACTCAACCATCCCTCATCGCACGTCGCGCCGTAATGGAGGAGATAATGACGGAGGTGACGCGGGAGGTATTAGCTCCGACATCATCAGTTTAACATCACCTCCGCCGTTCCGTATGGTCAACTCCCTTGCCTGTCACACTCTTCTTTCTGGGCCCCTTCCTGCGCGACTTCACCGCTCTGATTCCAGCACACCCATCTATTCCGATGTACCCGCGCAGAGATTTGACCCGCTTTGTTCGGTTGGCACATTCCCCCCCCTTCTTCTGATCCACGGCTGGCTCGGCTCGGCACACGATTGGCGCCCGATTATTGACTGCATCTCCTCCTTTAATCATCCACCCAAGCGTCACATTGTCGCCGTCGATCTTCCCGGCCATGGCGATTCGCCTCCGTGGGATGATGGGACACTGACCTTTTCATCACTCTGCGACGCGCTCGCCTCGCTGATAACCGAGCAATTCACCCTGACCCCTCCAATAATCGTCGGCTACTCACTCGGCGGGCGGCTCGCACTTCAACTCGCGCGCCGTTTTCCAACGATAATACACTCCCTCGTCATGCTCGCGGCACACCCCGGATTACCCGAGGACAACGAGACAAAAATCGGAAAATCGCCACGCGCAGAGCGACGTGCGCTCGACCTCGCCAGAGCGCACGAAGTGACAACTATCCCCTGGCCCCTCTTTATCGAGAAATGGTACGAACTCCCCGTCTTCTCCTCACTTCGTACCAACCCCACTATCCGTGAGCAGATAATCAACAAACGGCTCGCACATCCTCCCGCCGCACCGGCTCCTCTTCTCACCGCTCTCAGCCTCGCCCATCAACCCCCGCCCCCTAAAACGCTCACCATCCCCACCC